>DATMUG010000098.1:0-3622 GCA_035563915.1 Pseudomonas sp.
AAGCATGAGTCGTAAAGGGGAATGCTGGGACAACGCTCCGATGGAACGTTTCTTCGGAAGCTTGAAATCAGAGTGGGTGCCCGAAACAGGTTACGAAACAGAGCATGAGGCCCGAGCAGATGTGCAGCGCTATGTTTCGCGCTACAACATCACCAGACCTCACAGTTACAACGACTACCGGTCGCCGGTCGTCAGGGAGAGACTGGCGGCGTAAACCTTAAATGGTGTCCAAGATTACTTGACCAGTTCAAGCTCGCTCCTACAAGGGACGGGTCAAACCCGCACATTACGCCCCGGCAACGACGACCGCTGGCTGTTCTCCCAATTCTCCACCAGCCCCACCGGCACGTTCGCGGCGGGCAGCATTGGCTTGCCGCGCACCAGGTCCGAAGCCCGTTCGGCAAGCATGATGGTCGGGGCATTGAGGTTGCCGTTCGGTTCGGACGGGAACACCGAGGAGTCGATCACCCGCAGCCCGGCAATGCCATGCACCCGCAGTTCGGAATCCACCACCGCCATGTCGTCTTCGCCCATGCGGCACGAGCCGCAGGGGTGGTAGGTGCTTTCGAGGTTTTCCCGGACGAAAGCGTCGATTTGCTCATCGGTCTGTACCAGCGGGCCGGGGGCGATTTCGCCGTCGCGGAAGCGGTCCATGGCCTTTTGGCCGATGATCTCGCGGGTCAGGCGGATGCAGCGGCGGAAGCCTTCGCGGTCTTCCTCTCGCTCAAGGTAGTTGAAGCGGATTTCCGGGTGCTCGTAGGGGTCGGCGGAGCGTACCCGCACATAGCCGCGGCTTTTCGGTTTGTTGGGACCTGTGAGCACCATGAAACCGTGGCCCTTGATCGGTTTGTTGCCGTCGTAACGCATGGCGGCGGGCAGGAAGTGGAACTGAATGTCCGGCCAGCGCAGGCCCTTGTCGGAGCGAATGAAACCACCGGCCTCGAAGTGGTTGGTGGCGCCCAGTCCGTCCTTGAACAGCAGCCAGCGCAAACCGATCATCAACTTGCTCAGCGGGTCCATTTTGCTGTTGAGGGTCACCGGTTCCTTGCAGCCGAACTGGATGTACACCTCGGCATGATCCTGCAGGTTCTCGCCGACGCCCGGCAGATCGTGACGCACTTCGACCCCGGCCTTGCGCAGCACCTCGGCCGGGCCGATGCCCGAGCGTTGCAGCAGGTGCGGCGAACCGATGGGGCCGGAAGAGATCAGCACTTCGCGATTGCAGAACACCTGGTGGGTCTGGCCATCGTGGTCGTACATCACCCCCACCGCCCGCTTGCCTTCGAGGATGATCTGCCGGGTCATCGCATGGGTGATCACCGTCAGGTTCGGACGGCCCATGGCCGGGCGCAGGTACGCATTGGCGGTGGAACAGCGCACGCCGTTTTTCACCGTCATGTGCATCGCGCCGAAACCTTCCTGCATGAAGCCGTTGCAGTCGTCGGTCTTGATGTAGCCCGCTTCGGCGCCGGCTTCGACCCAGGCGCCGTACAGCGGGTTTTTCATGTGATTGCCGCTGGTGGTGTGCAGCGGTCCGGTCTGCCCGCGATAGCTGTCGCCACCGGATTCGAAGGTCTCGGCGCGCTTGAAGTACGGCAGGCAGTTCTTGTAGCCCCAACCCTGGGCGCCGAGGGTTTCCCACTCATCGAAGTCATAGGCATGACCCCGGATGTAGACCAGGCCATTGATCGACGACGAACCACCCAGCACCTTGCCCCGTGGGCAGTGGATGCGTCGGCCGTCGAGGTAGGTTTCCGGCTCGGTTTCGTAGCGCCAGTTGTATTTTTTGGTGTTCATCGGGATCGAGAACGCACTGGGCATCTGGATCACTACGCTCTTGTCACTGCCGCCGAACTCCAGCACCAGTACAGAGGTCGCCGGGTCCTCGCTCAGGCGGTTGGCCAATACACAACCTGCCGAGCCTGCGCCAATGATGATGTAGTCGTATTTTTGCTTGCTCATGATTATCTCCGGACCGTCGATTCGCTGAATGAAGGCTGCGAGGGCTTGGTCAGCGAGTCGCCGGTGGTGTATTGCGGACAGGTTTTTTCGATGTGCTGGATAACGGTTTCTTCACGCGCAAGATCGATCGAGCGGCTCAGCCAGTAGTACGCCAGCCCCGACACGATCAGCCCGACCAGCCAGGCGATATCAATGCTGCCCAGGGCCTTGGCCAGCGGGCCGACATACACCTCGCGCTGCTCGACGCCGTCGAAGATGTAGAAGAACGGGATCATCGAGACGAAGCCGATGGCATACGCGAGGATGCCGCGCAGGCCCCAGCTGCCGTAGATGTTGCCGTGGGGCATGAAGAAGTGCGGGATGGCGTAGCGGCCCTTGCGCACGAAAAAGTAGTCGGTGAGGTTGACCGAGGTCCAGGGCACCAGGAAGTACAGCATCACCACCAGGTAGATCCCCAGCACCGACAGGCCTTTGCCCGAACTCTGGATGCTCATCGCCACGCCTAGTTGCAGCAGGATCACGAACAGGATCGCCAGGATCCGCGCCTTGCGGGTCGGTTCGATGTGCTTGATGGAATCGACGCAGGTCAGGGTCGTCAGCTTGGCGCTGTAGATGTTCATCGCGATCACCGGCAGGAACGCGAGGATGGTGATGACCACCACCGCCGTGCCCATCAGCGGCGACACGGTATTGCCGACTTGCCCGAGGGCCACCAGCACATCGGTGGAATGCAGGTGATCGGCCAGCCAGCCACCCACGGAAATCATCCACGCACCGGACAACGACGCCCCGAGGAACACCACCGCGATCAACTTGCCGCTGGAGGTGTTCTTTGGCAGGTAGCGCGAGTAATCGGACACATAGGGCGCGTAGGCAATGTTGTAGCTGGCGGCCGCCGCGAACTGGGCGATGAAACCGGTCCAGTTGAAGCCCAGCGGTGCCGGGGCCACTTCACCTTCGGCCAGCGGTGGCAATACCGCATCCGGCACCCAACCCATCAGCACCGCCAGGGTCACCAGGCCGTACAGCGGCAACGACAGGTACAACGCCCATTTAAAGCTGCGGTGCATCCAGTCATGGCCGAGGATCGCCAGCACCGTCGCCGGTACCGTCACCGCGATGGCGATCACCGCCGGGTTGAAGCCGAATAACGTATGCAGGCCCTGCATCATCAACACCAGGTTGACGATGTTGAAACCGGCGAACACGAACAGCGTCGCCAGCAGCACCAGGATCACGCCGCGATAACCGAACTGCGCGCGGGACTGGATCATCTGCGGCAGGCCCAGGTGCGGGCCCTGCGAGCCATGAAAGGCCATGAACAGCGTGCCGAACATGATGCCCAGCGTACCGGCCAACGTGGTCCAGAGCGCGGTCAGGCCGACGCTTGGGCCGACGAAGCCGATGGTCATGGTGAAGAAAGTGAAGTTGCCGAGGAACCAGAACGGCCCCTGGCTCGACAGTTTGTCGGTGCGCTCGCTCTCGGGAATGAAGTCGATGGAATGACTCTCGACCACGGATTTGTCGTCGAGGATGGCTACGTTCGGGACAGGCTTGGCGTCAATGTTCATGATGGACTCTTGTTATTGGAAGATCATGACGAGATAACCGCGTTCTTTCGGGACCCTGTGGCGAGGGAGCTTGCTCCCGTTGGGCTGCG
>DATMUG010000099.1:0-14548 GCA_035563915.1 Pseudomonas sp.
GTTTGGGATAATTTGCCACGCACAAAAAAGGGAGGCCGTTGCGGGCCTCCCTCTTTCATTGCGATTCGCCGTTACAGGCTGGCAATCCGCGCATGTTGCTCCGCCAGTTTGCCCAGGGCTTGTTCAGCCTCGGCCAGTTTGGCGCGTTCCTTCTCGATCACTTCAGCTGGCGCCTTATCGACGAAACCGGCGTTCGACAGCTTGCCGCCGACGCGTTGCACTTCGCCTTGAAGGCGCTGGATTTCCTTGTCCAGACGCGCCAGTTCTGCACCCTTGTCGATCAGACCGGCCATTGGTACCAGCACTTCCATCTCGCCAACCAATGCGGTCGCCGACAGTGGTGCTTGCTCGCCAGCGGCCAACACGGTGATCGATTCCAGGCGTGCCAGTTTCTTCAGCAACGCTTCGTTTTCGGTCAGGCGACGCTGATCTTCGGCGCTGACGTTCTTCAGGAACAGCGGCAGCGGTTTGCCCGGGCCGATGTTCATTTCGCCGCGAATGTTGCGTGTGCCGAGCATCAGGCCCTTGAGCCATTCGATGTCGTCTTCGGCGGCCTGATCGATGCGGGTTTCATTGGCCACTGGCCAAGGCTGCAGCATGATCGTCTTACCTTCGATACCGGCCAGCGGCGCGATGCGCTGCCAGATTTCTTCGGTGATGAACGGCATGAACGGGTGGGCCAGGCGCAGGGCCACTTCCAGCACGCGAACCAGGGTGCGACGGGTGCCGCGCTGGCGCTCGACCGGCGCGTTTTCGTCCCACAGCACAGGCTTGGAAAGCTCCAGGTACCAGTCGCAGTACTGGTTCCAGATGAACTCGTACAGGGCCTGGGCGGCCAGGTCGAAACGGAACTGATCCAGCTGACGGGTCACTTCGGCTTCGGTGCGTTGCAGCTGCGAAATGATCCAGCGGTCAGCCAGCGACAACTCGTAGGCTTCGCCGTTCTGGCCGCAGTCTTCGCCCTTGTCCAGCACGTAGCGCGCGGCGTTCCAGATCTTGTTGCAGAAGTTGCGATAGCCTTCGACGCGGCCCATGTCGAACTTGATGTCGCGACCGGTGGACGCCAGCGAGCAGAAGGTGAAACGCAGGGCGTCGGTGCCGTAGCTGGCGATACCCTCGGCGAACTCGTCGCGGGTCGCTTTCTCGATCTTCTTCGCCAGTTTCGGCTGCATCAGGCCCGAGGTGCGCTTCTGTACCAGGGTTTCGAGCTCGATGCCGTCGATGATGTCCAGCGGGTCCAGGACGTTGCCCTTGGACTTGGACATCTTCTGGCCCTGTCCATCACGCACCAGACCGTGCACGTAGACGGTCTTGAACGGAACCTGCGGCGTGCCGTCCTCGTTCTTGATCAGGTGCATGGTCAGCATGATCATCCGGGCGACCCAGAAGAAAATGATGTCGAAGCCGGTGACCAGCACGTCGGTGGAGTGGAATTTCTTCAGGAACTCGGTCTTCTCCGGCCAGCCGAGGGTGGAGAAGGTCCACAGGCCCGAGCTGAACCAGGTGTCGAGTACGTCGTTGTCCTGCTGCAGTGCAACGTCCGGACCGATGTTGTGCTTGGCACGTACTTCGGCTTCGTCGCGACCGACGTAGACCTTGCCTGACTCGTCGTACCAGGCCGGAATCCGGTGGCCCCACCACAGCTGACGGCTGATGCACCAATCCTGGATGTCGCGCATCCACGAGAAGTACATGTTTTCGTACTGTTTAGGCACGAACTGGATGCGACCGTCTTCAACGGCGGCAATCGCCGGCTCAGCCAGCGGCTTGGTGGACACGTACCACTGGTCGGTCAGCCAAGGCTCGATGATGGTGCCGGAGCGGTCGCCTTTCGGTACTTTCAGGGCGTGATCGTTGACGCTGACCAGCAGGCCGGCGGCATCGAAGGCAGCGACGATCTGCTTGCGCGCTTCGAAACGTTCAAGGCCTGCGTATTCGGCCGGGATCTTGCCGTCGATGTTCTCGTTCAGGGTGCCGTCGAGGTTGAACGCCTGAACGGCCGGGAGGACGTTGGCGTTCTTGTCGAAGATGTTCAGCAGTGGCAGGTTGTGGCGCTTGCCGACTTCGTAGTCGTTGAAATCGTGGGCCGGGGTGATTTTCACGCAGCCGGTGCCGAATTCAGGATCGCAGTAATCGTCGGCGATGATCGGGATGCGGCGGCCGACCAGCGGCAGCTCGACAAATTTGCCGATCAGGGCTTTGTAGCGTTCGTCGTTCGGGTTAACCGCGACGGCGGAGTCGCCGAGCATGGTTTCCGGACGCGTGGTCGCGACGATCAGGTAGTCGTTGCCTTCAGCGGTTTTGGCGCCATCGGCCAGCGGGTACTTCAGGTTCCACAGGAAGCCTTTTTCGTCGTGGTTTTCCACTTCGAGGTCGGAAATCGCCGTGTGCAGCTTGGTGTCCCAGTTGACCAGGCGCTTGCCGCGGTAGATCAGGCCGTCTTCGTGCAGACGCACAAAGGCTTCTTTAACGGCTTCCGAGAGGCCGTCGTCCATGGTGAAGCGCTCGCGGCTCCAGTCCACGGACGAGCCGAGTCGACGGATCTGGCGGCTGATGTTGCCACCGGACTGATCCTTCCACTCCCAGACTTTCTCGAGGAATTTGTCGCGGCCCAGGTCATGGCGATTCTGACCCTGGGCTTCGAGTTGACGCTCCACCAGCATTTGCGTGGCGATACCGGCGTGGTCGGTACCCGGTTGCCACAGGGTGTTGCGGCCCTGCATGCGGCGGAAACGGATCAGGGCGTCCATGATCGCGTTGTTGAAGCCATGACCCATGTGCAGGCTGCCGGTGACGTTCGGCGGCGGGATCATGATGGTGTAGGACTCGCCCGCGCCTTGCGGGGCGAAGTAATTCTCGGACTCCCAGGTGTTGTACCAGGAAGTTTCAATGGCGTGCGGCTGGTAGGTCTTATCCATGCGCGGCGGGACCCTTTTGGCATTTATTCAGGAAAAGCCGGGAAGTATAGCGGGGATGTGCCGATGCGCGTAGAGCGAGGTGACAGTGGGCGGACGAATATTTGTGATCGGTCGGGAGTAGGGCTGCCCGTTACGACGCCTTCGCGGGCAAGCCACGCTCCCACAGGGTTGTGGGTCGTACCACCATTTGTGATCGACACGGACCCTGTGGGAGCGGGCTTGCCCGCGATGGCTATTTGTCAGGCCACGCGATTCAAATCGTTATGCCGCGTTTCCTTCAGGCACAGCACGGCAATCAAGCTCAGCACCGCCGCCCCGGACACGTACCCGCCGACATAGCTCAAGCCCCCCATCGCCACCAGCTTCTGGGCGAAGAACGGTGCCGCCGAAGCGCCGACGATCCCGCCCAGGTTGTAGGCCGCCGATGCGCCGGTATATCGCACGTGTGTCGGAAACAGCTCCGGCAGCAGGGCGCCCATCGGCGCGAAAGTGACGCCCATCAGAAACAGCTCGATGCACAGAAACAACGCCACACCCCAGGTCGAGCCCTGGGTGAGCAGCGGTTCCATCAGTAAGCCGGAGAGGATGGCGAGCACGCCGCCGACAATCAGAATCGGCTTGCGCCCGAAGCGGTCACTCGCCCAAGCCGACAGTGGCGTAGCCGCCGCCATGAACAGCACGGCGAAGCACAGCAGGCCGAGGAAGGTTTCGCGGCTGTAGCCGAGCGTCGTCACGCCATAGCTGAGGGAAAACACGGTCGAGATGTAGAACAGCGCGTAACACACCACCATTGCGCCGGCGCCCAGCAATACCGGCAACCAGTACTGGCTGAACAACTCGACCAGCGGGATCTTCACCCGCTCCTCGCGCGCCACTGCATTGGCGAACACCGGTGTTTCGTGGAGTTTGAGGCGCACGTACAGGCCGACCATCACCAGTGCGGCGCTGAGGAGGAAGGGAATCCGCCAGCCCCAGGCGCGGAACTGTTCGTCGTTGAGGACCATCGCCAGGGTCAGGAACAGGCCGTTGGCCGCCAGAAAGCCGATAGAGGGGCCCAGTTGCGGGAACATGCCGAACCAGGCGCGTTTCCCCTTGGGCGCGTTCTCGGTGGCCAGCAATGCCGCACCGCCCCATTCGCCGCCCAATCCGAGGCCCTGGCCGAAGCGCAGCACGCAAAGCAGGATGGGCGCCCAGGCGCCGATGCTGTCGTACCCCGGCAACACACCAATCAATGTGGTGCAAACGCCCATCAACAGGAGGGACGCCACAAGGGTCGATTTTCGCCCGATGCGATCACCGAAGTGACCGAAGAGCGCCGAGCCCAAGGGGCGGGCGAGAAAGGCGATACCAAAAGTCAGGAAGGCCGACAGCATCTGTGCCGTACCTGAGGTCTGCGGAAAGAACACCGGGCCGATCACCAGCGCCGCGGCGGTGGCATAGACGTAGAAGTCGTAGAACTCGATGGCGGTGCCGATAAAGCTCGCCGTGGCAACGCGGCCGGCGGAGTTCGTCGGTTGCGCAGGTGTGGAATCGCTGTAAGTCGTGCTGGTCGTCATGCGGTAATCCCTGACAGTCATGTGCCCCAGTGGAGCGAATTATTATGGTCGAACACCCAGGGATGTGGGTTTGCAGCGGAGTGCGGGTAGCACGGTGTAGAAGGGGCTTGGTAAGCGGATCGATTATAGGAAGGGGGCTAACGATTCAACAAGGGCAAAGGTGCTAACGATGGTTTATGCGGCTGCGTTTCGTGGCGAGGGAGCTTGCTCCCGCTCGGGGGGGCGCAGCGGTCGCCGTTTTTTTCAGGCGCCCAGGATGGGGCCTGCTTCGCAGGCCAGCGGGAGCAAGCTCCCTCGCCACAAAGGTAAGGTTCTAAAGGACGACTGGCGTCGGGCTGTTCTGCCAGATCAACACCCGCGTCACGCGATTGTCTTCTGTCTGAAGTATTTCCAGGCGATAGCGGCCGATTTTCAGGCAGACCGCACTCTCGGGAATGGTTTCCAGGGCTTCGGTCACCAGGCCGTTCAAGGTTTTCGGGCCATCGCTGGGCAGGTGCCAGCCCAGACTCTTGTTCAGCTCGCGGATCGTGGCAGCGCCATCGACTACCAGGCGTCCGTCGGCTTGGGGATGGATGTGCGGGTTGTTCAGGCTCTGCTGGCTTTCGAACTCGCCGACGATTTCTTCGAGAATGTCTTCCAGGGTCACGATGCCCAGCACTTCGCCGTATTCGTCGACCACCATGCCCAGGCGGCGTTGCTGTTTGTGGAAGTTCAGCAGTTGCAGTTGCAGTGGGGTGCTTTCCGGTACGAAGTAGGGTTCGCGACTGGCGGCCAGCAGGGCTTCCAGTGTCAGGCTGCCATCGCCCAGCAAATGACCGATTTGCCGGGTGTTGAGCACCGCTTCGACCTGATTGATATCGCTGTGGAACAGCGGCAGGCGTGTGCGATTGTTATCGCGCAATTGCTCGATGATTTCATCGATCGGGTCATCGAGGTTAATGCCGTCGACTTCACTGCGCGGAACCAGAATGTCGTTGACCGTAATGTTGTCCAACGCATGAATGCCGGGCAACGAATGCGGGCGGCAGACGGCGGGTTCCTGGTCGTCGTGCCTTTCTTTCGGTATTTCGTCTTCGCTTTGCTGCACCACGTTGGCTTTACGGATGAAAGGGCGTAGCAGTAACTGGCTGATGGCATTGAGCAGCCAGGCGGCCGGATAAAGGATTTTCAGCGGGATGGCCAGCAATTGGTTGCCCAAGGCCAGAATTGCATCCGGATGGCGGGTGGCGAGGGTGCGCGGCACATAGTCGGTAAAGACCAGCAACACCGCACCTGCACCGAGGCACGCCGCCCATGGACCGTTTTCAGCCCAGGTGAAAATCGCCAGCAGGGTGCAGATAACCACCACCAGCGTGCGGCACAGGGTATTGCAGAGGATCAGGCTGTTGAACGGGAAATTCAGCTTGGCCAGCGGCTTGTCACTTGAGCGCGACGCCGTGCGCTTGGCCAGTAAATGCTGGTGAGCGGACTCAATGGCGGAGAACAGCGCCGACCATAAAATCAGCAGGGCCACTACTGCGAGCATCGGCCCTAAGGGCAAGTCGTCCATTAATACCGCCCGTCAGATGTGCAGGATGTATTCGCGGACCAGCTTGCTGCCGAAATAGGCCAGCATCAGCAGGCAGAAACCGGCGAGGGTCCAGCGAATGGCCTTGTGTCCGCGCCAGCCGAGGCGGTTGCGGCCCCACAGCAGTACGCTGAAGACGACCCACGCCAGGCAGGCCAGCAGGGTCTTGTGCACCAGATGCTGGGCGAACAGGTTTTCCACGAAGAGCCAGCCGGAAATCAGCGACATCGACAACAGCGACCAGCCGGCCCAGAGGAAGCCGAACAGCAGGCTTTCCATGGTTTGCAACGGCGGGAAGTTCTTGATCAGTCCGGAAGGGTGTTTGTGTTTGAGCTGATGGTCCTGAACCAGCAGCAGCAAGGCCTGAAACACCGCGATGGTGAACATGCCGTAGGCGAGAATCGACAGCAGGATATGGGCCAGGATGCCCGGCTCCTCGTCGATGACCTGCACCGTACCGGCGGGGGCGAATTGCGCCAGCAACACGGTCGCCGCCCCCAGCGGGAACAGCAAGACGAGCAGGTTTTCCACCGGGATTCGTGAGCAGGCAATCAGGGTCAGGGCAATGACCGCGGCGGCAATCAGGCTGGCGGCACTGAAGAAGTCCAGGCCCAGGCCGATCGGCGTCAGCAGGTGGGCGACCAGGCTGGCGCTGTGGGCCAGCACGGCGAGCACGCCGAGCATGACCAGCAGGCGTTTGTTCGCCTTGGCGCAAGTGGCCAGGCGGGTGCCTTGATAGAGAGTCGCAGCGGCATATAAACAGGCGGCGGCGAGAGTGGTGAGCAAACTGGGTGACAAGGGGAGCATAAGTCCTGTTAGGCAAGCCCGAAAGTCGCTGAGTTTGGCATAGAACCCCCGCGGCACGAAAGTCCAGTCAAGCCGACGGCGGGTGTGCGCCAGACGCAGTCTTCGCTATAATCCGCGACCTGCCCACGCCGCAGGCTCGCCGAGAACACGTTTGTCCGGTCCGGGCCGCCATTATCCCGGTCTACTCAGGGCCTGAAAGGATCGCGCAATGTTTGAAAACTTAACCGACCGCCTCTCGCAGACGCTGCGCCATGTCACCGGCAAGGCCAAGCTGACCGAGGACAACATCAAAGACACCCTGCGCGAAGTGCGCATGGCGCTGCTTGAGGCCGACGTCGCCTTGCCGGTGGTCAAGGACTTCGTCAATTCGGTCAAGGAACGCGCCGTCGGTACCGAAGTGTCCCGCAGCCTGACGCCGGGCCAGGCCTTCGTGAAAATCGTCCAGGCCGAACTTGAAAGCCTGATGGGCGCGGCCAACGAAGACTTGAACCTGAGCGCCGTTCCGCCTGCCGTGATCCTCATGGCCGGTTTGCAGGGTGCCGGTAAAACCACCACGGCCGGCAAGCTCGCGCGCTTCCTTAAAGAGCGCAAGAAAAAGTCGGTCATGGTGGTGTCCGCGGACGTTTACCGTCCGGCGGCGATCAAGCAGCTGGAAACCCTGGCCGGCGACATCGGTGTGACGTTCTTCCCGTCCGACCTGAGCCAGAAACCGGTCGACATCGCTCAGGCGGCTATTAAGGAAGCAAAACTCAAATTCATCGATGTGGTCATCGTCGACACCGCCGGTCGCCTGCACATCGATGAAGAGATGATGGGCGAGATCAAGGCCCTGCATGCCGCGATCAACCCGGTCGAAACTCTGTTCGTGGTCGACGCCATGACCGGTCAGGATGCCGCCAACACAGCGAAGGCTTTCGGTGATGCACTGCCACTGACCGGCGTGATCCTGACCAAGGTCGACGGCGATGCCCGTGGCGGTGCCGCCCTGTCGGTCCGCGCCATCACCGGTAAACCGATCAAGTTCATCGGTATGGGCGAGAAGAGCGAAGCGCTCGATCCGTTCCACCCTGAGCGTATCGCTTCGCGCATCCTTGGCATGGGCGACGTGCTCAGCCTGATCGAACAGGCCGAAGCGACCCTCGACAAGGAAAAGGCCGACAAGCTGGCCAAGAAGCTGAAGAAGGGCAAGGGCTTCGACCTCGAAGACTTCCGCGATCAGCTGCAACAAATGAAGAACATGGGCGGCCTTGGCGGCCTCATGGACAAGCTGCCGAACATGGGCGGTGTGAACCTGGCGCAGATGGGCAACGCCCAGAGTGCGGCGGAGAAGCAGTTCAAGCAGATGGAAGCCATCATCAACTCCATGACCCCGGCCGAGCGCCGCGACCCTGAGCTGATCAGCGGTTCGCGCAAGCGTCGTATCGCCATGGGTTCCGGCACCCAGGTGCAGGACATTGGTCGCTTGATCAAGCAGCACAAGCAAATGCAGAAGATGATGAAGAAATTCTCCGCCAAAGGCGGAATGGCCAAGATGATGCGCGGCATGGGCGGAATGTTGCCCGGCGGCGGCATGCCGAAAATGTAAAGAATCCGCGCCGGTCATCGCACCGGCGCAGACCCGCAGGGAAGCGGGATTCACAGCAAACCCGCACTTGGCGGGAGCTGACCGGCCGTTTTCAACGACGGCTCTATAGCAAATCTGCATGGCGTCCGATAGGCCGCCGGAAAAAGTCATTTGCAAAAGTCCGGATATTCCTTAGAATATGCGGCCTTTCGGGCACCCATGCCCGCTGTGCCTTTAGATTTGCAGCACCGACTACAGGAACGATGTTCACATGCTAACAATCCGTCTTGCCCTTGGCGGCTCCAAAAAGCGCCCGTTTTACCACCTGACCGTAACCGACAGCCGCAACCCGCGCGACGGTTCCCACAAAGAGCAGGTTGGTTACTTCAACCCTGTTGCCCGTGGTCAGGAAGTCCGTCTGTCCGTGAACCAAGAGCGCGTAGCCTACTGGCTGAGCGTTGGTGCACAGCCTTCTGAGCGCGTTGCTCAGTTGTTGAAGGACGCTGCTAAGGCTGCGGCCTGAGCAATATGAACGCGACGCCAGCTGTTGCTGATGATTTGATCGTTATCGGCAAGATTTATTCTGTCCATGGCGTTCGCGGCGAAGTGAAGGTGTATTCCTTTACTGATCCGATTAAAAACCTGCTGGACTACAAAACCTGGACGCTCAAGCGTGACGGTAATGTAAAGCAGGTAGAGCTGGTCAGCGGACGCGGGAATGACAAATTCCTGGTCGCAAAGCTCAAGGGTCTCGATGATCGTGAAGAAGCTCGTCTTCTGGCTGGTTATGAGATCTGCGTGCCGCGCAACCTGTTCCCTGAACTGACTGACGGCGAGTACTACTGGTACCAGCTGGAAGGTCTCAAGGTCATCGACACCCTCGGACAGCTGTTCGGGAAGATCGATCACCTGCTGGAGACCGGCTCGAACGATGTAATGGTGGTCAAGCCTTGCGCTGGCAGCCTGGATGATCGCGAACGCCTGTTGCCCTATACCGAGCAATGCGTGTTGGCTGTCGACCTGGTCGCAGGCGAGATGAAGGTGGACTGGGACGCGGATTTCTAAGCGTGGCTAATTTGCGCGTAGAAGTGATCAGTTTGTTTCCCGAGATGTTCTCCGCCATCAGCGAGTACGGCATCACCAGTCGGGCGGTGAAACAGGGGCTCTTGCAGCTCACCTGTTGGAACCCGCGAGACTACACGACGGATCGACATCACACTGTGGATGATCGCCCATTTGGCGGTGGTCCGGGCATGGTGATGAAGATCAAGCCCCTGGAAGACGCATTGGTTCAGGCCAAGGCAGCCGCCGGGGAGGGAGCGAAGGTGATTTACCTGTCCCCCCAAGGCCGTCAACTTAATCAGTCGGCGGTACGCGAGTTGGCGAATCTGGATGCATTGATTCTGATTGCCGGTCGTTATGAAGGCATTGACGAGCGCTTTATAGAGGCTCATGTCGATGAAGAGTGGTCGATTGGTGACTATGTCCTGTCTGGCGGTGAGCTGCCGGCGATGGTCCTGATCGATGCGGTTACACGACTGCTGCCCGGAGCTTTAGGGCATGCGGACTCCGCCGAGGAAGATTCCTTTACGGATGGTCTGCTCGATTGCCCGCATTACACCCGACCGGAGGTGTATGCGGATCAGCGTGTTCCCGACGTATTGCTAAGTGGCAATCACGCGCACATCCGGCGTTGGCGTTTACAGCAGTCCCTTGGTCGGACCTATGAACGACGCGCCGATCTTCTGGAAAGCCGCTCGCTTTCTGGAGAAGAGAAGAAGCTGCTCGAGGAATATCTCCGCGAGCGGGACGATAGTTAACAACGTATCGATGGTAGATCAGACGATTTACCTTAGGAGCACAGCATGACCAACAAAATCATCCTTGCACTCGAAGCAGAGCAGATGACCAAAGAGATCCCAGCCTTTGCCCCGGGCGACACCATTGTCGTTCAGGTGAAAGTGAAGGAAGGCGATCGTTCCCGTCTGCAAGCGTTCGAAGGTGTTGTTATCGCCAAGCGTAACCGCGGCGTAAACAGTGCATTCACCGTTCGTAAAATCTCCAACGGTGTTGGCGTAGAACGTACTTTCCAGACCTACTCCCCGCAAATCGACAGCATGGCTGTCAAGCGTCGCGGTGACGTACGTAAAGCCAAGCTGTACTACCTGCGCGACCTGTCGGGTAAAGCAGCTCGCATCAAGGAAAAACTGGCTTAAGTCCAGCTTCCGATGCAGAAAAAAGCAGCCTACGGGCTGCTTTTTTGTTGCCTAAGGTTTTATAGAAAAGATTGCAGCCTTCGGCAGCTCCTGCAGACAAACGCGAAACAAATGAGGAGCTGCCGAAGGCTGCGATCTTTTTTGCGATTTCAGTCCTGCTGACTTTCAGGCTGAGTCAACGCCAGCAACGTCCACCCCGTCGACGGCTTCAGACTTCGCGCCACTCCGACAGATGCAGGGTCAGGTGCCAGGTCAACCACTGGCAGCCCAGCGCTGCGGTGCCAATCCCCCAAACGCCAACAGTATCTGTTGTTCGTTCATTGCAGCTCCCGGTTCCTTGAAATAGCGCGCTATGAAAGACTAGCGGTCGTTCAAACAGTCCTCCTGATTTTTTGCGCGCTGCTAAAACTGCGCGTTTTGAGAACCCATGCCTGCCATCGATCATCCCCTGATAGACCAATTCCTCGACGCCCTCTGGCTGGAAAAAGGCCTTTCCGATAACACCCGCAATGCCTATCGCAGTGACTTGGCCCTGTTCAACGGCTGGTTACAGGAAAAAGGCCTGGCGCTGGCCAATGCCGGGCGCGAATTGATCCTCGATCACCTGGCCTGGCGCGTGGAGCAGAACTATAAGCCTCGTTCCACTGCGCGATTCCTCTCCGGCGTGCGGGGTTTTTATCGTTACCTTCTGCGGGAAAAACTGATCGCGGTCGATCCGACCTTGCGTGTCGACATGCCGCAACTCGGCAGGCCGTTGCCCAAATCCTTGTCGGAAGCGGATGTCGAAGCTTTGCTGGCGGCACCGGATTTAAGCGAAGCGATTGGCCAGCGCGATCGAGCCATGCTCGAGGTGTTGTACGCCTGCGGCCTGCGGGTAACGGAATTGATCAGTCTGACGCTGGAGCAGGTCAACCTGCGCCAGGGCGTGCTGCGGGTCATGGGTAAGGGCAGCAAGGAACGACTGGTGCCGATGGGGGAAGAGGCGATTGTCTGGGTCGAGCGTTACCTGCGTGATGGCCGTGCCGAACTGCTTGGCGGGCGCCCCAGCGATGTGTTGTTCCCCAGCCAGCGCGGCGAGCAAATGACCCGCCAGACCTTCTGGCACCGGATCAAGCATCAGGCCAAAGTCGCCGGGATCGGCAAGTCGCTGTCGCCGCACACCTTGCGCCACGCGTTCGCCACGCACCTGCTCAACCACGGCGCTGACTTGCGGGTGGTGCAGATGTTGCTGGGGCACAGCGACTTGTCGACTACCCAAATCTATACCCACGTTGCCCGGGCGCGGTTGCAGGATCTGCATGCCAAACACCACCCGCGCGGTTGAATCCAATAGCGCTTTTGTGGCGAGGGAGCTTGCTCCCGCTGGGGCGCGCAGCGGCCCTGAAATCCATCTTTTGCACCGTGTGTGCAGAGCCATTGCGGCGGCTGCGCAGCCGAGCGGGAGCAAGCTCCCTCGCCACAGGGTTTTTCACCAGGTGTAGTCTCGCGACAGGCGCATTCGGCCTCGCGAGCCTTATGTGATAGGCTTTGCCGGTTTGCACGATGGGCGGTTATGACCCGGTGTTTTGGTACTGGCGTTCTGATCGTGCCATTTGTCCGCCTTCAGGAGTTCACATGCGTCTGACCCAGATTTTCGCCGCCGCTGCCATTGCGTTGGTCAGCACCTTTGCCGTCGCCGATGACGCGGCCGACAAAGCCATCCGTAAAAGCCTGGAAAACCTCCAGCTCGAAGTGCCGGTAGAGACCATCACCGCCAGCCCGCTGCCGGGCCTGTACGAAGTCAAGCTCAAGGGCAGCCGCGTGCTGTACGCCAGCGCAGACGGCCAGTACGTGGTGCAGGGCTACATGTTCCAGCTCAAGGACGGCAAGCCGGTGAACCTGACCGAGAAGACCGAACGCCTGGGCATCTCCAAGTTGATCAACGAGATCCCACTCGCTGAAACCGTGGTTTACCCGGCTATCGGCGAAACCAAGTCGCACATCACCGTGTTCACCGACACCACCTGCCCGTATTGCCACAAACTGCACGCCGAAGTGCCGGAGCTGAACAAGCGTGGCATCGAAGTGCGTTATGTCGCCTTCCCGCGCCAGGGCCTGGGTTCGCCGGGTGACGAGCAACTGCAAGCAGTGTGGTGCTCCAAGGACAAGAAAGCAGCCATGGACCAGATGGTCGACGGCAAGGAAATCAAGGCCGCCAAGTGCGATAACCCGGTTTCCAAACAGTTCGCCCTCGGTCAGTCGATTGGCGTGAACGGTACACCGGCCATCGTTTTGGCTGACGGTCAGGTCATTCCGGGCTACCAGCCTGCGCCGCAAGTCGCCAAACTGGCGCTGGGCGCGAAGTAATATTCGCATCGTCACGGCCAGCCTTTGACGATCATGGTCCGGCGGCAATTTTGTCGGGCCATCAATAGAGAACCGCGATCCTGCGGTTGTTTTCACGGCCGGCCTCGAGTCGGCCGTTTTATGGGGAGTTCACAGTGAAACCGGTCAAAGTAGGCATCTGTGGGTTAGGGACCGTCGGTGGCGGTACCTTCAACGTACTTCAGCGCAACGCCGAGGAAATTGCTCGTCGTGCCGGGCGTGGGATCGAAGTGGCACAAATTGCCATTCGCACGCCAAAGCCTCAGTTCCAAACGACCGGTATTGCGATTACCACCGATGTCTTCGAAGTGGCCACGAACCCTGAGATCGACATCGTCATAGAGCTGATGGGCGGCTATACCGTTGCCCGAGAGCTGGTACTCAAGGCCATCGAGAATGGCAAGCATGTGGTCACCGCGAACAAGGCGCTTATCGCTGTTCACGGTAATGAAATTTTCGCCAAGGCTCGCGAGAAGGGCGTGATCGTTGCGTTCGAAGCGGCTGTGGCCGGTGGCATTCCGGTGATCAAGGCGATCCGTGAAGGTCTGTCCGCCAACCGCATCAACTGGGTGGCGGGCATCATCAACGGCACCGGCAACTTCATCCTTACCGAAATGCGCGAGAAGGGTCGCACCTTCGAAGACGTGTTGGCCGAGGCCCAGGCACTGGGTTACGCCGAGGCCGATCCGACCTTCGACGTCGAAGGCATTGACGCGGCGCACAAGCTGACGATCCTGGCGTCCATCGCATTCGGCATCCCGCTGCAGTTCGACAAGGCGTACACCGAAGGCATCACCAAGCTGACCACCGCTGACGTGAACTACGCCGAAGCGCTGGGTTATCGCATCAAGCACCTGGGCGTGGCGCGCAGCACCGAGGCCGGTATCGAACTGCGTGTGCATCCGACGCTGATCCCGGCCGATCGCCTGATCGCCAACGTCAACGGCGTGATGAACGCGGTGATGGTCAACGGCGACGCCGCCGGTTCGACCCTGTTCTACGGCGCCGGCGCCGGCATGGAACCGACCGCTTCGTCGGTGATCGCCGACCTGGTGGACGTGGTTCGCGCCATGACCTCCGACCCGGAAAACCGCGTACCGCACCTGGCCTTCCAGCCGGATTCGCTGTCGGCCCACCCGATCCTGCCGATCGAAGCCTGCGAAAGTGCCTACTACCTGCGCATCCAGGCCAAGGATCACCCTGGCGTACTGGCCCAGGTGGCCAGCATCCTCTCGGAGCGTGGCATCAACATCGAGTCGATCATGCAGAAGGAAGCCGAGGAACAGGACGGCCTGGTGCCGATGATCCTGCTGACCCATCGCGTGGTCGAGCAGCGCATCAACGACGCCATCGTCGCCCTGGAAGCCCTGCAGGACGTGGTCGGCAAGGTTGTGCGCATTCGCGTCGAGCAGCTCAACTAACAAATATTGCCGATGGGCCGCCCGCGCGGCCCCGGCCCCAGCATCGAAGGTTTGCACCCATGCGCTATATCAGTACCCGCGGCCAGGCACCGGCCCTGAATTTCGAAGACGTCCTGCTGGCCGGTCTCGCGACCG
>DATMUG010000100.1:0-6193 GCA_035563915.1 Pseudomonas sp.
ATGCTCATAGCCGTCTGTTCCTTGTGGGATCAGACGATTGAAAAATCGTTCGAAGTCGCGACGTACCGCCGGATCGGCGTTCTCGTTGATGGTCAACGACGCCGAGGTATGCTGCAGCCACAAATGCAACAGACCGACCCGACACGCCTTGAGTTCAGGCAAGCCAGCGAGTATCTCGTCCGTTACCAGATGAAAGCCCCTGGGCCTCGCCCGCAGGGTTATCAGAGTCTGTTGCCACATACAGTTCTCCGCACGTTCGGGGCGCATTCTAGCGCGCTCTGGGAAAAAACAAAGGCCCTAATATTCCTTCGAACGCGTAAGTCTTTGACCGTAGAAAATCACCCCGTGGAAACGTTCAAAAAGCTGTCAGAAAAAACCTTTCAGCCGCGCGCGTAATGACAAATCGAAGACAAAAAAATGCCCGGCAAGCCGGGCAAATTTTCACATGCGCGTGCTTACAAGTTGTAGCCGCGTTCGTTATGAAGCGCCAGGTCGATGCCGACTGCTTCTTCTTCTTCGGTAACACGCAGGCCCATCACCACATCCAATACTTTGAGGATGATGAAGGTGGCAATCGCGGTGTAGATCACCGTGAAGCCAACGCCTTTGCACTGAATCCAGACTTGTGCGCCGATGTCGGTCACCGTACCGAAACCACCTAGCGACGGTGCGGCAAATACACCGGTCAGAATAGCGCCGAGGATACCGCCAATACCGTGCACGCCGAAGGCATCCAGTGAGTCGTCGTAGCCCATTTTGCGTTTCAGGGTAGTCGCGCAGAAGAAGCACACCACGCCCGCCGCAAGGCCGATCACCAGAGCACCCATCGGCCCTACGGTACCCGCCGCCGGAGTAACGGCCACCAGACCGGCAACCACACCCGAAGCAATACCCAGTGCGCTTGGTTTGCCGTGGGTAATCCACTCGGCGAACATCCAGCCCAGTGCTGCAGCGGCGGTCGCGATCTGAGTCACCAGCATCGCCATGCCGGCGGTGCCGTTGGCAGCCGCTGCGGAGCCTGCGTTGAAACCGAACCAGCCGATCCACAGCATCGCGGCACCCATCAGGGTGTAACCGAGGTTGTGCGGTGCCATCGGGGTCGTCGGGAAGCCTTTACGCTTGCCCAATACCAGGCAGGCGATCAGACCGGCCACACCGGCGTTGATGTGCACCACGGTGCCACCGGCGAAGTCGAGCACACCCCAGTCCCACATCAGGCCGCCGTTGCCGGACCAGACCATGTGCGCAATCGGCGCATATACCACGGTGAACCAGATGCCCATGAACACCAGCATCGCGGAGAACTTCATGCGCTCGGCGAAGGCACCGACGATCAGTGCCGGGGTAATGATGGCGAAGGTCATCTGGAAGGTGATGAACACCGCTTCAGGGAACAGCGCCGCGGGACCGGTCAGGCTGGCTGGCGTGACACCGGCCAGGAAAGCCTTGCCCATGCCGCCGAAGAAGGAGTTGAAGTTGACGACGCCCTGCTCCATGCCGGTGGTGTCGAACGCGATGCTGTAGCCATAAATGACCCACAGAATGCTGATCAGACCGGTAATGGCGAAGCACTGCATCATCACGGAAAGAATGTTTTTCGACCGAACCATGCCGCCGTAGAACAGCGCAAGGCCGGGAATGGTCATGAACAGCACCAGGGCTGTCGAGGTCAACATCCAGGCGGTATCGCCGGAGTTAAGGACTGGGGCCGCCACTTCGTCTGCCGCCAGAGCAAGGCTGGGCATTACGATGGACAACAGGGCTCCTAGCCCTGCGAATTTACGCAGAGTCATTTTGTTTTCTCCTGGGGCGTTGGGTTTGTGGCGGCTTAGATGGCGTCGGTATCGGTTTCGCCGGTACGGATGCGAATCGCCTGTTCCAGATTGACCACGAAGATCTTGCCGTCACCAATCTTGCCGGTGTTGGCAGCCTTGGTGATGGCCTCGATTACCCGGTCCAGATCCTTGTCGTCGATGGCGACGTCGATCTTCACCTTGGGCAGGAAATCGACCACGTATTCCGCGCCGCGATACAGCTCGGTGTGACCCTTCTGCCGACCAAAGCCTTTGACTTCAGTGACGGTAATGCCCTGCACGCCGATCTCGGACAGCGACTCGCGTACGTCGTCCAGCTTGAACGGCTTGATGATGGCAGTGACTAGCTTCATGAAAACTCTCTCCCGAATTGGTGGACTTGCCCCAGGAAAACAAACCCGTCTCAAGTCTAAGCGCAGTGCCTGGCTTTGTAACGCATCGTCGGCCTTACCTGCCCGTCCGACGCCAGCTAACCGCTCCTTGCCAAACACTCCCCGTGTTTCGCTCGGCGCACTGCATTCGTCACGGTGACTGCATCAGTGCATGGGTCATGAGGGTCTAAGCAGAAAGCTTGCCATCTCTGGAAATTTCACTGTTTTCAAGCCTTTGCCCGATGATGGCCGCGACTTCGCCACAACACCCGACGCGTTACGCACAACAACGGTGCGATGCCGTCCATCCGCATGCGCGAAAAGCGTGCATCCCTTGCCCGCGAAAATGACTATAGACGCTGCGTGTTACACTGCCCGTCATTGTTTCCAGGACCTTTCCCATGCTCGCGCCCAAAGACTTCCTCGACGCCCTGACCGGCACCGCCTCCCGCCTCTTTAGCGGCGACACCCCACTGCCCAAAGCCGAAATCGAAAGCCAATTCAAGATGCTGCTGCAAAGCGCCTTCAGCAAACTGGATCTTGTGAGCCGTGAGGAGTTTGATAGTCAGATGGTCGTGCTGGCGCGCACCCGGGCTCGACTGGAGGCACTTGAAACCAAAGTGGCGGAAATGGAAGCGAAGCTGAACCCGCCGACCGAATAACGCACCAATCCCACTGTAGAAACCCAATCCACTGTGGGAGCGAGCCTGCTCGCGAATGAAGGTCAGCACGACCTTCAGACTTACCTGTAGGAGCTGCCGCAGGCTGCGATCTTTTACTCTTAAGCCCTGCAAAAATTCCGGCAACGTCCTACAAAGTTCTCATCCGCCGTCCGATTGCGCCGAAATGCTCAGGTTCCTAAGCTCACCTTCTGCTGAATGTTCAGCACCGGGTTTGGCGACCTGGAAGCTTAAGGAGCATGACGACCATCGACGCAAGTCATGGCGGTTGTGCGTGGGAGATCTTCGGGTCTGCCGGGTTCCTTTTGCTCCGGTTCGCCAACCCGCGTACAACTGCCACCCAATTGTTTGGCGACAATTGCCGGCAGCCCTTAAAACAAAAGGAGCTGTATCAATGAATCCAGATGATGCTTATCTGATTCCGCACGTTTTCACCCGCCACAAACTCCACCTCCACGCCCTACTGATCCAAAACCAACCCTGGTTCAGCGCCCGCGACCTGAGCCGCCTACTCCGCATCCACCTCAACGACCGCCAACTCCGAAGACTCGACCCCGACCAACACCAAACCGCAAAAACCCTCATCTACGGACAAATCGAAAACACCCTGCTAATCAGCGAATCCGGCGTCTACGCCCTCCTCGTCTACCACTACTGCCCCGAATACCGGGCCCTAAGAGAATGGCTCACCCACCAAGTCGTCCCCACCCTGCGAGACACCCAACATCCCACCACAACCGAACGTCCACAACTGAGCCTGCTCAATTGGCGGCAAATGTCTTTGAGTTTGTTGCACTGGAATAACCAGCCGTGGATTCGGTTGCAGGATGTGCCGCAGATGATGACTGAGCGGGAGCCCCAAAGGCCTGCGATCAATGCGCCTTGGTGGAAAAGAGCCGCGAAAATGCTTCACGCATACTGAACAAAAAACCCCACGCTTGTGGTGTGGGGTTCGATACATCCAAGACAACAATCAGGCGCAATGCGCAAGCCGCTCGACCTGATCCCGAATCGAAGCTCCTCGTTCAATCTCAGCTTTGCGCAAATCGTAGGTCGATTGCAGGTTCAGCCAAAACTCCGGGGTGGTGTCCAAACAGATAGATAGCCGTAGAGCCATATCAGCACTGACACCCCGGCGCTGGAGCACAATATCGTTCACCGTAGGGGTCGATACATTCAACGCCCTGGCAAGGGCAGCAGCCGTAAGGCTCAGAGGCTCCAGGTATTCCTCTTTGAGGATCTCGCCTGGGTGCACCGGGCGCATACCATTCTTAGTCATTACTCACCTCAGTGATAATCGACGATTTCGAAATTCTCCGGCCCGTTATAGCCCCAGACAAAACAAATTCGCCATTGAGCGTTGATGCGAATGCTGTGCTGCCCTTTTCGATTTCCTTCCAACGCCTCCAGTCGATTGCTGGAGTTCGCTGTGGAAAAAGCCGTCGAGCAAAACTTTTACAAATCGTGGAATTTCATAACGAGGCACGTCGGTTAGCAGGAAAAATTTCTGCCAATCAACTCCGTGTTCTGGAGGTCGCTTTGGCTCGCGGCAAAGATCTTGAAACGCCAGGCCTGCTAGCGGGTAAAAGAGCCTGAAGCTGCCTACCTGAGAACCGCCTGAATGGCGGTTTTTTATCTTTCCAGCCGACGCTGGCTCGCAACATCCTGCGAAAATTCACTCTCCCTCCCGTCACGCGAAATCCTCACCCCCTGACTACCCTTCAAAAACCGCAGGAAGCGGCCCCTCGTCAGCTCAAGGATCGACCCATGTCCCTCTCTATCGTCCACAGCCGCGCCCAGATTGGCGTGGATGCGCCCGCTGTCACCGTTGAAGTTCATCTGGCCAATGGTTTGCCGTCGCTGACCATGGTCGGCTTGCCCGAAACGGCGGTGAGGGAGAGCAAGGATCGGGTGCGTAGCGCGATCATCAATTCGGGGCTGCAGTTTCCGGCACGGCGGATCACGTTGAATCTGGCGCCGGCGGATTTGCCCAAGGATGGCGGGCGGTTCGATCTGGCCATTGCGCTGGGGATTCTGTCGGCCAGTGTGCAGGTGCCGACATTGACGCTCGACGATGTTGAGTGCCTTGGCGAACTGGCACTGTCCGGCGAGGTTCGGGCGGTGCGAGGGGTATTGCCAGCGGCGCTGGCGGCGCGCAAGGCCGGACGCACGCTGGTGGTGCCACGGGCGAATGCCGAAGAGGCCTGCCTGGCGTCGGGGTTGAAGGTGATTGCGGTGGATCACTTGCTGCAAGCAGTCGCGCATTTCAACGGGCACACGCCGGTCGAGCCTTATGTCTCGGACGGTTTGATCCACGCCGCCAAACCCTATCCCGATCTCAATGAAGTCCAAGGCCAGATCGCGGCAAAACGCGCGTTGCTGATTGCGGCGGCAGGGGCGCATAACCTGCTGCTCAGCGGGCCGCCGGGGACGGGTAAAACCTTGTTGGCCAGCCGATTGCCGGGGTTGTTGCCGCCCTTGACCGAGAGTGAAGCGCTGGAAGTGGCGGCCATTCAGTCGGTCGCCAGTGGTGCACCGCTGACCCATTGGCCGCAGCGACCGTTCCGACAACCCCATCATTCCGCGTCCGGTCCGGCACTGGTTGGCGGCAGTTCAAAACCGCAACCCGGTGAAATCACCCTGGCCCATCACGGCGTGCTGTTTCTGGATGAGCTTCCGGAATTTGATCGCAAGGTACTGGAAGTTTTAAGAGAACCCTTGGAGTCAGGCCATATCGTGATATCCAGGGCCCGGGAGCGCGTGCGTTTTCCGGCGCGCTTTCAACTGGTGGCGGCGATGAATCCTTGTCCCTGTGGATATCTGGGCGAGCCGACCGGTCGTTGTTCGTGTACGCCGGACATGGTTCAGCGTTATCGCAACAAGCTGTCGGGACCTCTGCTGGATCGCATCGATCTGCACCTGACCGTTGCCCGCGAAGCCACCGCGTTGAACCCTGCGCCGAAGCCCGGGGATGACAGCAACAGCGCTTGCGCACTCGTCGCCGACGCCCGTGAGCGCCAGCAGAAGCGCCAACGGTGCGCCAATGCCTTCCTCGATCTGCCGGGATTGAAACGGCACTGCACGTTATCCACAGCCGATGAGCATTGGCTGGAATCTGCCTGTGAACGATTGACCCTATCGTTGCGCTCGGCTCACCGGTTGCTCAAGGTGGCGCGCACGCTGGCTGATCTGGAGCGGGTCGATGAGATCAGTCGGGAGCATCTGGCTGAGGCGTTGCAGTATCGGCCGGCGACTCAGTGAGGAGAGGATAAGTGCCGGAACCGAGTCGCCCCATTCGCGAGCAAGCCCGCTCCCACATTGGAACGCA
>DATMUG010000101.1:0-2136 GCA_035563915.1 Pseudomonas sp.
GCTCCTACAACGTACGCATACCCCTGTAGGAGCTGCCGAAGGCTGCGATCTTTTTCATTGGCCCAGGTTCGAATTGCTCTGCCCCACCGCCAATCCCGCCTTGATCGCCGCCAGCGCCGCCTGATAATAAGCCTTGCCCTCAGCCGACTCGGCAAAGGTGGCGAATTCTTCCAGCTCTTCATCCGTCAGGTCGCGATAGACGTACAACAGGGTGTTGTTCAGATCGCTGCCTATCTGGTCCATCAGTCGCTGGCGCTGTCCGTTCAACATGCCCTGTGCCTGGCCCGCCCCCAGCAAGCCGGGAATCATCGAACTCAGGCTGTCGGCGGCCACACCGGCAATCGCCAGGCTGACTTCGGCACCGGCCTCACGCGCGGGCAATGCCTGAGCCAGGTGACCGATGATCAGCAGGCGACTGTCGCTGGCGGTCATCTTCGGCAGGCCCTTGGCGTTTTTCGCCAGTTGATCGCGGCGGGTTGCAAGCAGCTCGGCGGCCACGATTTTCTTGCCCAGCGGGGTCTGGAAGAACGCCAGGGCCGGCTTGGGATCGGCGAGGGTTTTGCGCAATTGAGCTTCGGCGCGCTGGTCGACGGCCTTGGGATCGAAACGCTGATTGCTGTTGTTGACCAGGGCCTGAAACACCGCTGGCGGCAGACTGCTCTGGTAGCGTTGCTGGGCGGCGGAAAGAGCATCGTTGAAATGCGCGCGTTGTTCCGGCCAGCCCGCGACCTTGTACAACTGGTCGTGGCCGTCTGCCCAGGCGGGCAAAACGCAGAACATCAGCAGAGAGAAAAGCAAACGGCGCATAGGGACTCCTGTCAGCAGGCGACTATTCTCCGTGTGGCATACGGACTTGTCGAGAATTCGTATCAACCCGCCGCGTGGCTCTGTCGGATTTTCAGGCGCAGGAATACTATGCGCGCCATGCAAATATCTTCTGATCACCCATTGCTGTTACGAATCGTCGATGACCTGGCTGCCCATGGCTGGTCGCGGCAAAATATTTTCCTGCCTCTGGATTTGACCCGGGCGTTGGCGGCCGAGTGCCGTAAACGTCATGCCGAGGGCGAACTGGCTCCTGCGGCGGTTGGGCGCGGGCCTTCCACGGAGATTCGCGAGGGAATCCGCGGCGATCATATTCAGTGGATCGAGCCGGGCCAGGCCGAGTCCTGCGACAGCTACCTGAACCTGATGAACAGCCTGCGCGAAGCGATGAACCGCCATCTGTTTCTGGGGCTGGAGGATTTCGAGTGCCATTTCGCGATGTACCCGCCCGGCGCGTTCTACCTCAAGCACGTCGACCGTTTTCGCGATGACGACCGGCGCGCGGTATCGGCGATCGTTTACCTCAATGATGCCTGGCTGCCGGAACACGGTGGTCAGCT
Source organism: Pseudomonas sp. (assembly GCA_035563915.1). Classification (GTDB taxonomy): domain Bacteria; phylum Pseudomonadota; class Gammaproteobacteria; order Pseudomonadales; family Pseudomonadaceae; genus Aquipseudomonas. The sequence goes on from DATMUG010000101.1 coordinate 1,386, forward strand.
GCGCATGTACCTGGACGAGGACACGCAACACGATGTGGTGCCGACCGGTGGCTGCCTGGTGGTGTTCCTGTCGGGAGAGGTGCCCCATGAAGTCCTGCCGGCGAGCCGTGAACGTCTGTCACTGACCGGCTGGTTCCGGCGTCGCGGCAACGAGCCGTTCTGATCATGCAGAAAATTCTGGTCAGTCGCTGCCTGCTGGGTCATCGCGTCCGTTATGACGGTGGTGCCAGCGGTCCGTTCGATCAGTTGCAGCAGTGGCTCGACGAAGGTCGCGTCGTGCCTTTGTGCCCGGAAGTCGCCGGTGGATTGCCGACGCCCCGAGCGGCGGCGGAGATTGCGGGTGGACAGGGCGTTGATGTGCTGGAAGGGCGGGCAGCGGTGATCACCACCGAGGGCGAGGATGTCAGCGCGCAGTTTCTGTCCGGGGCCCGACAAGCGCTGGAACGGGTGCAAGAGCATGGCATCCGCATTGCCGTGCTCAAGGCCAACAGCCCGTCCTGTGGTAATCGGCTGATCTATGACGGGACCTTCAGCGGGGTGAAGGTCAGTGGTGAAGGGGTGACGGCTGCGTTGCTCAGGCGCCATGGGGTGCAGGTGTTCAGTGAGCTGGAGCTGGCGCAAGCGGCCCGAGCGTTGGCAATGCTCGACTAAAAAGCACCACTAAAACCTGTGGGAGCGGGCTTGCTCGCGAAAGCGGTGTGTCAGTTGACATCAATGTTGCCTGACACTCCGCTTTCGCGAGCAAGCCCGC
>DATMUG010000102.1:0-3212 GCA_035563915.1 Pseudomonas sp.
GATCCCTTTGCCGATGGTCGTGCTGAGCCAGGCCTGGCATCCGCGATTCGATAACGATCCCGCTCACCGCTGGCTGCGTGAAACCCTCAAGCGCTGTTGCGAAGAGACCTGGCTGGCCGCTCAATCCTGAAGTGCGCCAAATGGACTTTGTGGCGAGGGAGCTTGCTCCCGCTGGGCCGCGAAGCGGCCCCGCTCCTCACCTGAAAGCAGAGGACTGCTGTGCAGTCCAGCGGGAGCAAGCTCCCTCGCCACAGATGCGTCAACTAACCCTGAATCGCACCGCTCTAACACCTATGGATGGTGGTTAGCCTGACACGTCGGTGTTAGTTTTTTCCCATACTTTCTTCGCGAGCCAGCGTTCTGTTCTCGTTCAATTTCATCACTCAATTGCTGCGTCCAGCGCACTTATACATTGCCAATAAGTCAGTTTTCGTCAGCGATTCGCCTTCGTAGACTGCCACCTCAAATATTTCGGAGTTGTGAACCGATGAGCTCTTCAATGGCCTCGGTGCCTCTGGCTGCGCCCATGCCGGCCGCCGTCCCCACGGTGTTTGGTCTGCGGATCATTGTTGGCCTGGTGGGCGTGTTGCTGGCGGTGTTGGTGGCGGGCCTGAACGAAACGGTGACCAAGGTCGCGCTGGCCGACATTCGTGGCGGCCTGGGCATTGGCTACGACGAAGGCACCTGGCTGGTCGCCAGCTATGCCGCGACCTCGGTAGCGGCCGCGGCCTTCGCGCCATGGTGTGCGGTGACGTTCTCGTTGCGCCGTTTCACCCTTTGCGCCATCAGCGCGTTCACCCTGTTGGGGGTGCTGTGCCCGCTGGCGCCGAACTACGAAAGCCTGCTGGTGTTGCGCACCTTGCAAGGCCTGGCGGGCGGCGCGCTGCCACCGATGCTGATGACGGTCGCACTGCGTTTTCTACCGGCCAACGTGAAGGTCTTCGGCCTGGCCGGTTATACCCTGACCGCCACCTTTGGCCCGGGCCTGGGCACGCCGCTGGCGGGGCTGTGGACGGAATATGTCGGCTGGCAGTGGACCTTCTGGCAGATCGTCGTGCCCTGCCTGATCGCCATGGTTGCAGTGGGTTACGGCATCCCCCAGGACCCGCTGCGGCTGGAGCGTTTCAAGCAGTTCAACTGGTGCGGCCTGCTGCTGGGTTTTCCAGCGATCTGCATGCTGGTGATCGGCATTGTGCAAGGCAACCGGCTGGACTGGTTTGAATCGAATCTGATCAGCGCCTTGCTGGTGTGTGGTTCGTTGCTGCTGGTGGCGTTTCTGATCAACGAGTGGTCGCAGCCGATTCCGTTTTTCAAGATGCAGATGCTCGGCATCCGCAACCTGTCGTTCGCGCTGATTGCCCTTTCAGGGGTGCTGGTGGTGTTGTCGGCGGTGGTCATCATTCCGTCCAGCTACCTGGCGCAGGTCCAGGGCTATCGCCCGGCGCAGACCGCGCCGATCACCCTGCTGGCGGCGCTGCCGCAGTTGATCGCGCTGCCGTTGGTGGCGGCGCTGTGCAACCTGCGCTGGGTCGATTGTCGCTGGGTGCTGGGAATGGGTCTGAGCATGCTGGTTCTTTCCTGCATCGGCGGATCGCAGCTGACATCGGAATGGATCCGCAACGATTTCTATGTACTGCAACTGCTGCAGATCTTCGGCCAACCCATGGCGGTGTTGCCACTGCTGATGCTTTCAACCGGCAGCATCCAGCCGGTGGACGGGCCGTTCGCGTCGTCCTGGTTCAACACCGTAAAAGGCTTGGCGGCCGTGATTGCCACTGGCGTGCTGGAGACCTTGACCACCGCCCGCTTGCACTTCCACTCGACGATGTTGGTGGATCGTCTTGGCAACTCACCCTTGGCTGATTCGAGCAGTACCGGCCTTGCCCATCGCCTGCACGAGCAGGCTGTGGTGCTGACCTCCGCGGATCTCTACCTGTGCATGGCGGGCGTCGCCGTAGCGCTGATCCTGCTGATTTTCTGGATGCCGACGCGGATCTATCCACCGCGCGCACCGACCTGAATGCTCCACTGAAACCGAGGTTTTTATGACGACTCAATCCAAGCAAAAAGTAGCCGTTGGCGCTGCCGTCGTGATCGCGGTGGGCGCGCTGATTTATCTGCTGGTGCCTGGCCTGTCCGGCCATCGCACACAACAGACCACCAACGACGCCTATGTCTCGGCGGACTACACGCTGGTGGTGCCGCGGGTGGCGGGGTTCATCAAGCAAGTGCTGGTGGAAGACAACCAACAGGTCAAGGCCGGGCAGTTGCTGGCGCTGATCGATGACCGAGATTTGCGCGCCGCGGCCGATGCCGCCGCCGCTGAGGCGTTGGTCGCTCAGGCGCAGCTGCAAAATGCCAAGGCGACCCTTGAGCGCCAGGCGTCGGTGATCGCCCAGGCGCAGGCGACGGTGGTGTCTGCCAAGGCGGAAATGGCCTTCGCCGAGCATGAACTCAATCGCTATAACCATCTGGCCGGGGTGGGCGCCGGCACAGTGCAGAACGCACAGCAGGCGCGCACCCGCATCGATCAGGCCAGTGCCCGCTTGACCAATGCCACGGCGGTACTGGCTGCCGAGCGCAAGCAGGTGGACATCCTCACCGCTGCGCGCGACGGGGCTGAAGGTGGACTGAAACGGGCGCAGGCGAAACTGGAAATCGCCAGTTTCGAGTTGTCCTACACCCGCATTGTCGCGCCGCAGGATGGCATGGTCGGTGAGCGCGCCGTGCGTGTCGGTGCCTATGTCACACCGGGCAGCAAGTTGCTGGCGGTGGTGCCCCTGGCCCAGGCCTATGTAGTGGCCAACTTTCAGGAAACCCAGTTGACCCATGTGCAGCCAGGGCAGGAGGTGCAGGTACGCGTCGACACCTTTGGCGGCGAGGCGCTCAGCGGGCGAGTGGAGAGCATCGCGCCCGCCACCGGCGTGACCTTCGCCTCGGTCAAGCCGGACAACGCGACGGGAAACTTCACCAAGGTCGTGCAACGAATTCCGGTGAAGATTGTGCTGGAACCGGGGCAGCCATTGGCTGAGCGGTTGAGGGTGGGGATGTCGGTGGAGGCGCGGATTGATACGGCCAGCACGGTTGCCGAGCATGAGGTTGCACAGCGATGATCTTCAGTAATCACCCATCCCTGTGGCGAGGGAGCTTGCTCCCGCTGGGCTGCGAAGCGGCCCCAAAATCTGCGAGTGCTTCGCACTCGAGCGGGAGCA
>DATMUG010000103.1:0-14756 GCA_035563915.1 Pseudomonas sp.
CCTACAGGGTGTACGCCCTTCCAATGTAGGAGCTGCCGCAGGCTGCGATCTTTTGACCTTACTGCACCGGATCACTCACCGGCCTGGCAATGATCGCCTTGAGCTCACTGGTCATCGGAAATTCAAGGTTCAAGCCCTTCGGCGGGATCGGCTGTTCGAACCAGCGCTGGTAAATGCCGTTGATCTCACCCGAGCTGTACAAATCCCCCAGCACTCCATTGACCAGCGCCAGGAACTGCGGGTCGTCCTTGCGCACCATGCAGCTGTAGATTTCCCGCGACTGCTCTTCCCCGACCACCACCCACTTGTGCGGATCACGGGCCTTGGCGCGTTCGCCGTAGAGCAACGCGTCGTCCATGTAAAACGCCGCGGCGCGCCCCGACTGCAGCATCTGGAAGGCTTCGCCGTGGTCCTTGGCGCTGATCACGAACATGTCGATCTTGTGATCAAGGTTATAGCTCTTCAGAAAGCGTTCGTTCGTGGTGCCGGCGGTCGTCACCACGTTCTTGCCGCGCAGGTCGGCAAAGCTTTTGATGCCACTGTCACTGGCCGTCAGCAACTGGCCTTTGACGTAGATGAACCCGTAGGAGAACGCCACCTGCTTCTGCCGCTCGGCCGTCACGCCCGTGGAGCCGCATTCCAGGTCAACGGTGCCGTTCTGCACCAGCGGGATGCGCGTTTGCGAAGTCACCAGGTTGTACTTCACCTTGAGATCCGGCAACGCCAGTTGCTGCTGGATACGCTCGACAATCTTGCCCGCCAGATCCACCGAATAGCCCATCGGTTTGCCGCTGTGGTCCCCCACGTAAGAAAACGGCACGGACGCATCGCGATACCCCAAAGTGATGGTCCTGGCGCTGGCGATCTTTTCCAAAGTACCGGTCAGTGGCGCCTCATTGGCATGAACCTGACCGCCGAGCAACAACCCGAGGGTGCAGCCGAGCAACGTGATTTTTTGCATTGTTATTCTCCGTTGTGGGGGTGTTTTTTCAGATTCACGCGGCCCGAGGGTTGAAACCGCGCTGATCGATAGAAGGCTGGCGCTGGCCGATCAGCTCGCTCAGCAACCGGCCACTGCCACACGCCAGGGTGAAACCCAGTGCACCATGGCCGAGATTGAGCCAAAGGTTGCGATAGGCCGTGGCACCCAGCAGCGGCACCCCGCTGGGCGTCGCTGGACGCATGCCTGCCCACTCCACGGCGGCGTTATAGTCGCCAGCGTCCGGGAAGGTATCCCGGGCCTGACGCTTGATCAGGGACAGGCGCTCAGGATCAACAGCAGGGTCGAAGCCGACGATGTCGACCATCGCCGCCACCCGCAATTGCTCGCCGATCCGCGCGTAGACGATCTTGCGGTCATAGTCGGTGATGCTCACGTCCGGCGCACGGTGACCGGTGCCGATGGGCACCGTCAGGCTGTAGCCCTTGAGCGGATAAAGCGGCAGGCGCAGGCCTGGCAATGCCAGCAATGAACTGCGGTGACCGGCGCAAATGACAAGGTGCTCGACCGGTTTCACCTCGTCGCCCAGTTCGATGGCGCTGACCGTGCCGCTGTTGTGGCGGATGCCGGTCACTGCCTGGCCGAGGCGAAATTCGCAACGACCCGATGCTTTCAACCGCGCGGCCAGCACTTGGCAGAAACCGTGACAGTCCCCCACCTCTTCGTCCGGGGTATAAATCGCGCCAACAAAGGGTGCGTCGGCCAGCGCCGGTTCAAGCGCCGTACATTCGACTGCCGACAACACTTGCTGCTGTTGCGGATCGGCCAGGTTTTTGCGCCCATGCTCAAAGCTGCCGGCGTTGCGGAAGGTCACCAGTTTGCCGTTGCGCCGCCATTGGAAACCCGCCAGCCCATCGTCTTCGCGCCAGCGCTTGAGGGTGCTCTGGCTGAACAGCGCCAGACGCAACAGGTGCGCAGCGTTTTCCCGGTTCACGGAGTGTCGGCACGCGGCAAGAAATGAGGTCATCCAGCGCCATTGCACCGGGTCCAGGCGCGGGCGCAGCTTCAAGGGTGAATCGCCGCGCAGCATCCACCCGATTGCCTGCAACGGCACACCGGCATCGGCCAACGGCGCGACGTAGCGATAGGAGAGCTGGCCCCCATTGGCGAAACTGGTTTCGCTGGCCAGCGAGTCTCGCGCTTCGATAACGGTCACGTCGAAGCCATCGCGCACCAGCGCATAGGCTGTCGCAAGGCCAATCACACCGCCGCCGATGATGCATACACGCTGAGCCATGTCCGTCCTTAAAGCCGTTGTGAAGACAGGGTCGAGGTTAGAGCCAGGTGACAGGCGGCGAACAATGACAAAATAGGTCAAACCCATAAATAAAGGTTATGGACTTGCCATGCGCCTTCGTCACATCGAGATTTTCCAGGCCATCCGCCAGACCGGTTCGATCAGCGCCGCCGCGCAGTTGCTGCACGTCTCCCAGCCAGCGGTGACCAAGGTGCTACAGCACGCCGAGCAGCAGCTGGGCTTTGCGTTGTTCCTGCGAGTACGCGGCAAGCTGCAGGCCACGCCCGAAGCGCTGGAGCTGGAGCGTGAGGTCGATAAAGTCAGCGAGAGCCTGCAAGGCGTGCGGCGCCTGGCTCAGAGCCTGCGCCGCGAGCCGGGCCACAGCCTGCGCATCGGCGCCACCCCGGCGCTGGCCCTGTCCGTGCTGCCCCCGGCCATCCATGAGTGGACCGGTCGTTACCCGGACATCACCTGCGAATTGTCCAGCGCCCATAGCCGCGAACTGGTGCAGAACCTGCTGATGCGCGAAGTGGATGTCGCCCTGACTTTGCAGCGGCCCGATCATCCGGGACTGACGGCTCAGGCTCTGGCGTCGGGCGTGCTGGTGGCGTTGGCGCCAAAGGGTCATTGGCCGGATGAAGAGGTTGGCCTTGCGCTACCGCTGATGGCTTTGGCCGGTGCGCCGTTGATTGGATTATCCAGCGCCGACCCCTTGGCCGCGCGACTGGACAGCTACCTGGAAGCGGTCGAGCCGCCACCCCAGGTGCGGATCGCAGTGCAGACCTATTCATTGGCGCGGGCAATGGTGGAATCGGGCGCAGGGCTGGCGGTGATCGACCCGTTCACCGCGCTGGGCGCCGCCCCCGCCACGACGACGATCCGCCCTCTGGCACCGCCCCTGCCCATCACTCTTTACGCGGTAACCCGCGCGACCGAACCGCCGCCGCACACCTTGCACGACCTGCTGCAAATCTTCAGCCGCCGGGCCCAGGAGCAACTGGATCGCCTGATCCCGACACGGCTCTAATGTGGGAGCGGGCTTGCTCGCGAATGCGGTCTATCAGGCAGCATCAATGTCGACAGACGCACCGCCTTCGCGAGCAAGCCCGCTCCCACAGGTACAGCAGCACGGCGGTCTAGAGGACATAAAACCAGATCGCCACAAAGTGCAGCAAACTCCCGGCAATCACAAACAAATGCCAGATCCCGTGGGCGTGCCGCAAACGATCGTCGAGGGCAAAGAAGATGATGCCCACGGTGTACAGCACGCCACCCAAGGCCAACAAGGTAAAACCGGCGCCGCCCAGTGCGGCGAGCAATGGCTTGACCGCCACCAACACGATCCAGCCCATTACCGCGTAAATCACAATCGACAGGATCCGCGCTTCCGAACGCGGTTTGATCTCTTGCAGGATGCCGATCAGCGCCAGCCCCCAGACAATTCCGAACAGCGTCCAGCCCCACGGCCCGCGCAGCGTGACCAGGCAGAACGGCGTGTAGCTGCCGGCGATCAACAGATAGATCGAGAAATGATCGACCTTCTGCATGATCGCTTTCTTGCGCCCGCGCACGCTGTGGTACACGGTTGATGCGCTGTACAGCACCAGCAAGGTGAACGCGTAAATCGCCACGCTGACGATCTTCCACGGACTGCCGTCGAGGCTGGCCATGACGATCAGCCACACCCCGCCGACAAACGCCGCGACCGCCCCGACCAGATGCGTCCAGGCGTTCAGTTTTTCCCCGTGATACATCGTTTGCCTACCCCTCGAAATGTCAAAGATTCAGAACTCCATCCTGTAGGAGCTGCCGAAGGCTGCGATCTTTTGATCTGGATCTATCAAAAAATAACATTAAAAGATCGCAGCCTCGTTGCACTCGACAGCTCCTACAGAGGTCTGCGTATACAATCGGATCATTCCCAAAAGAGTCCGCCCCATGCTGATCGACGAAGAGTTGACCCTGAAAAAACTCGAAGTGTTCCTGGCCTTCATGCGCACCGGTAATCTGGCCCGGGCCGCCGCCGAGCTGCAGACCAGCAATGTCAGCGTGCACCGGGCGATCCACTCCCTGGAAAGCGCCCTGCGCTGCCCGCTGTTCAAGCACGAAGGCCGCAACCTGACCCCGCTGGAAAGCGCCTATGTGCTGGAAGAGCGGGCGCAGAAGCTGATTCATGACGTGGTCGAAAGCGTGCGCCTGACCCGCGAGGCCGCCGGGTTCTCCGCCGAGCGCTTCAAATTGGGCTCGCTGTATTCGCTGACGGTGAAAACCGTGCCGCAATTGATCATGGGCCTGAAAATCCGCCGCAGCGAACTCAACATCGACCTGATCCTCGGCTCGAATTTCGACTTGCTGTACAAGCTCAAGAACATGGAAGTCGATGCGATTCTGGTGTCCCTGGACGACAGCATCAACGATCCGGACCTGGAACACTTGCCGCTGTTTTCCGATGACATCTTCCTGGCCACCCCGGCCGATTCGAAGTTTGCTCATCGAGCTGAAGTCGACCTGGCCGAGGTCCGTGAAGAAACCTTCATCACCCTGACCCAGGGCTTCGCCACCCATCAGGACGGCAATCGGGTGTTCAGCCAGGCGGGGTTCGAGCCAAAGGTGGCGATGCAGGTCAACGACATCTTCACCCTGCTGAGCATGGTCAGTTCGGGGGTGGGATATGCGTTGCTGCCGGGAAGGATTGCGGCGGTGTATGAGAACCGGGTGAAGCTGATTCCGTTGCAGGAAAAGTACCGCTTGCAGCAGCACATTGGCGTGGTGTTCCTGAAGGCCAAGGAGAGAGATCCGAACTTGCTGGCGTTGCTGGCGGAGTGTCTGATGTATGCCAATCGCCAGGCTTGAGGAGACCTTGTGGCGAGGGAGCTTGCTCCCGCTCGGGTGCGAAGCGCCCGCAGATTTTGGGTCTGCTGCGCAGCCCAGCGGGAGCAAGCTCCCTCGCCACAAGAGCAGTCTGGGGTTTAACCGACGATCCCCCGAACAATGAAGTACAACAACGACGGCCCCAGCAAACACCCAAGCCCGGTATGGAAAGTCGCCGTCAACGCGCCATAAGGCACCAACCGCCGATCCGTCGCCGCCAGCCCCGCCGTCACCCCACTCACGGTCCCGGCCAAGCCGCCAAACACCATCGCCGAACGCGGGTTATCCAGCCCCATCCAGCGCGCCGCCATGGGCGTGCCGACCATCACCAGAATCGCCTTGATCAACCCGGTGGCAATCGACAACGCCATCACATCCGAACTCGCGCCAATCGCCGCGCCAGTCACAGGGCCAACGATGTACGTCACCGCCCCCGCGCCAATGGTGGTCATGCTCACCGCATCGCGATAACCAAACGCCCAGGCCATGCACGCCCCGACAATGAACGGCAGCACCGTGCCCAGCAGCAGCGCGATCACGCCGATCAACCCGGCCTTTTTCGCCTCGGTGGCCTGCACTTCGAACGCCGTGGCGACGATCGCGAAGTCCCGCAACATGGCACCGCCCATCAGGCCGATGCCGGAGAACAGCGTCAGGTCCGCCAGGCCTTTTTGCCCGCCGGTCAGGGTTCCGCCGACCCAGGCCAGCACCAGGCCGATGACGATGGCAATCGCCGAGCCGTGAATGCGCCCGAAGGTCAGGCGTTTGGAAAGAATCACCGACACCCACATGATCACGCCGACGAAGGCGAATGCGGTGACCAGGCCGTTGTGTTCCAGACCATTCTTGATGAGATCCCACATATCAGCGACCTCCTACTGGCGTGCCAACCGGGGTTATTTCGGCGGGCTCATCGGGCAAGGGTTCGCCCTTGTGGGTCCGGCTGATCAAGGCAATGGTGCATCCGCAGACCACCACCGAACCGATCGCCGCCAGTACCGCCACCGGGCCGCCGTGCAGGGCCGTGACCACGTTTTGTTGCGCCGCCATGGCGACCACCACCGGGATGTACATGGCGCCCCAGAAGCCGACGCCCATCTCGCAATCCTTGGTCATGCCGCCGCGTTTCTGCATCCACAGCCGCGCGCAGATCAGCAGGATCATCGCGATCCCGACCCCGCCGACGTTGGACTTGACGCCCAGCAACACGCCAAGCATGTCGCCCATGATCACCCCTGCCAGCGTACAAATCGCCAACAGCGCCACACCGTAAATAATCATTGTTGTCGTCCTCAAAGTGCATCGTCGAATGTTGTTTTTGTTGTTCGAAGGCCTTAAGTCGGGTGATCTAGAGTTGGCGGCTTCCCTCCTCACGCAACAGCGCCTGCAGGGTATCGAGCCGCGCACCGTCGAATGCAATCACGGTACCTTGCTCGAACACCCGGCGCGCCAGCCCGGTCAGCACCGCACCGGGCGGCAGTTCGATCTGTAGACGTACGCCACGCTCGTAGGCGCTTTGCACCGTGCCGCGCCAATCCACCACGCGGCACATGTTGAAAGCCAGGTCGTCGCGCAAGGCTTCGACGCTGGTGACAGGCCGGGCGCGGCTGCCGCTCAGGTAACCCAGCGTCGGTGTTTTCAGCGACACCTTGGCGAAGGCTTCGACCAGCACCTTTGCCGGCTCATCAAGCAGCGGGCAATGCGACGGCACACTCACCGCCAGACGCTTGGCCAGCCCCGCACCGCACGTTTTCGCCAACCCGGCCACCGCGCTCATCGCCTCGTCGCTGCCGGCGATCACCACCTGGTTATCGGCGTTGATGTTGGCCAGGTACACCGGCGAATCATCGCTGTGCACCTGCGCCAATAAACCTTCCACTGTTGCCAGATCCAGACCGATAATCGCGGTCATGCCATAGCCCTGTGGATAAGCCTGCTGCATCAACTCACCGCGCAAGCTGACCAGATGCAGTGCATCGCTGAAGCTCAGGGCGCCGGCCACCACCGCCGCCGGGTAGGCGCCGATGGACAGTCCGGCGACGTAATCGGCCGGCATCGCCAACTGCCGTGAGGCCGCCACGCCTGCTATCAACAGGCAAAGCTGCACGGCCCTTGTCGATTGCAATGCCTGGGCGCAATCGAGCTGTGAGACATCCTCGCCGAGCAGGTCGCTCGCCTCGTTCAGGGTTTCTCGAGGCAAGCGCTGGAGCATGCCCGGCTGCTGCGCGCCCTGGCCGGGGAACACCAGCAAACTGCTCACGCCGCTTGCTCCTGGCGATTCCAGGGATCGCAAACCAAGCAGGCTTGCACCGCGTTTTTCAACAAGACACGAGAAGAGGCCGAGGCCCATTCGCGCAAGGCGACGGCGCCCAAGGGCGTTTGCAATTGCATGTCCACCACGCCCACGGCCGCATCGAGCCGAGTCAACAATTCCCGCGCTTGTACCCGTGAGAGTGGATGTGGTGTGCGCAGGATCAAGTCCAGATCGCTCCCCTCATGAAGCGCTGCAAATCCACTGGCCAATTCAAACCCGGCGCTGCCGCTGACACCCCACACCCAGCCGGAGGCGTCGAGCATCGGACGCAACGCTCTGAGCGCTCGCATGGCCGCAAGATCCCGGTCGATATCGACGTGGCACAGTTGTTCCGGCTGCACTCGACGGGACACCGAAGCGATCGCCATCGACACTGCAAAACGCTGCTCACGCAGACGGCCACGCACACCCACCGCGACCTGTCCTGCCGCCGATTGCGCACGGCGCACCACCACCGGCTGCCCTGCGCAAATCGACTCGACTACCCACTCAGGCGCATCAGCGGGAAACTGCTCCGGGGTCATGCCCCAGAGCAGGTCGTGGGCCATCAACCCGTTCACCACTGCTCCCTCAGCAGCTGGCGAACATGGCTCGATGCCGCGCGGTTGCTCGCACCCAGTCGACTGCTCAGGTCACGGCCCTTCTCGGCGACATCGCCAATGGCCTGGGTCAGGCATTCAGTGACACGACTCACATCGCTGGGAGTTGGCTGCTCAATCTGATCCACCGACAAGGTTTCCCAGAGCAGACCGAGGCTGGCATAGCTGTCGATGTCATAGGCCATCGGCGGCACGCTGGCGGCCAGGGTTTCCAGTTCTTCGACACTGCGCAGGGTCACCCGAGCCGCCGAGGCCTTGCCCATGGCATGCACCATCACCCCCGGATCACGCAGGGCGATCAGCCGATTGGCTTGATAGCCGTGCGCGAGAAACGCCCCGGACATGGCCTTGCCCACCAGCAGGCCGATCACCGCATGCCCGGCCAGACGGGCGCGGGCATAGCTGTCTGCCGCAGCGGCCAGGGCCTGATGGATGCCGAGTGCTTCTTCGCGGCGACCATAGGCCTGGCTCGGTACATCGACGATGGCGATCAGTGCGCGTTTTTGCGGCTTGCCTTGATCCGCCGTGATGACTTCATCCACAGCCTTGGCCAGACCCCAGCCTTCAAGCAGGCCGACCTCGCCATTGCGGGCACGGACGAAACGGTTGTCGGGGTCGGCCACCACGGCAATAAACCGCACGGCCTGCTGACCCAGAAAACCATCCGCCACTTTCAGCGAGGCCGGCAAACCGTCCACCGGTTGGGCCCCGGTACTCAAGGCGTTGAACCAGTTCAAGCCTCTGAGGGAATACGAACTCATGAGCGCTCTCCTTGATACAGGTCGCGAACCGTGGCCGGTTCGATTTGCGGTTCGGCGTTCAGGTGCGCCAGCCGTTGCAGATACAGATCGGCTTGAGCGCTGCGTTGCTGCGCCGGCACACCTTGCTTGAGCAACTCGGCGACCTGCTGGCGAATCTGCGCCACATCATCTTCGGCGTAACGATCCGCCAACCCTGTGGCAAAGCGTTGTTCGCCACCGGTCAGGCTCCAGATGAAGGGCCGGTCACGGGAGTCATATTCCTCAAGCCCCGCTTCTTGCTCGATCACCTGCGGGCCGTTCAAACCGAGGCGCGCTTCCTGAGTCACCACCAAGTAGCTGCACAGCCCGGCGGCAATCGACATACCGCCAAAGCAACCGACACTGCCAGCAATCACGCCCACCACCGGCTGGTACTGACGCAGATCGACAATCGCCGCATGGATGTCGGCAATCGCCGCCAACCCGAGATTGGCCTCCTGCAACCGCACGCCGCCGGTTTCCAGCAACAGCACCGCGCGGGTCGGGATGCCCTTGCGGTTATCTTCAGCGGCCAGTTCCAGCGCACCGGCAATTTTCGCCCCGCCGACCTCACCGAGGCTGCCACCCTGAAACGCGCCTTCGATGGCGGCGATCACCACAGGCTTTCCGTCGAGGCTGCCCTTGGCGATTACCACGCCGTCATCGGCCTGGGGCACCACGCCCTGACGCGACAGCCACGGTGACATGACGCGCTGGAAGGGATCGAGCAGTTCGCGAAAGGTGCCGGCATCGAGCAAGGCTTTCGCCCGTTGCCGGGCACCGAGTTCGACGAAGCTGTGTTTATGAAGGAGCGCTGCGCTGTCAGTCATGAGCGATCTCCTCGAAGCCCTGTTCCAGACGCAGGCGCACCACGCCCGGGGTCGCGCCGAAATCGTGGATGTCGATGTCCATCGCCGACGGTGTCTGCCCGTCGAACATCCGCGCAAACAGATGCTGCCAGCGTTGCTCGCTGCCGTTGACCGAGGTCTGCACGGTGATGGTCAGCTTGCCGGGTTGACCCGGCTGGATCAGCACCTCCAGATCACCGGAACCGACACAACCCACCAGCGTGCGACCGCGTGGCGGCTGCCCGGCGGGGAATTCAAAGGATAAGGTTTCCATCACAAAACTCCCTGGATGAGGCTGTCGCCCGACTCGATACGATCGATAAACAGGCAGGCTGCGAGCAGGTCGGCAGCGCCACCGGGCGAGGCATTCAATGCGATCAATTGTTGGTCCAGCTCATGCAAACGGCGACGGCCCGCGAGGCTGGCACTGCCGCCGGCATCGAGCACTGCCTGAGCGCCGATCTGCATGGTGTGCAGGCCTTGCTCCCCGGCGCGGTACAGCACGCAGGTGTCGGCCAGATGGGTCATGATTGCCAGCAGCGCATCGAGCCGGGCGTTCTGCTCAGCATGGCCAGCGGCGCGACTGCGTTTGAGTTGAGGCAGGGCGCGTTGGGTGACTGCCGGGAAGCCAAGTTGCGCCTCCTCCCGGGCACCGCGCGCACCGTAGCGTTGAGCGACTTGTGCGCCGTGACTGAGCGGACGTGGCGCATAGCGGTCATCAAGCAAGGCCAGCCGTGCGGCACGTAAAGTGATCGATCCTGCGGTGTTGGCTTCAGGCTCCAGCGCAACGGCAGCGACCAGCAAGCCCAAGGCCCAGATCGCGCCTCGGTGAGTATTCACGCCGTTAGTCGTGGCGAGCATCGCCTGTTCGCCTTCGCGACCGATCAGGCCAACGGCTTCGCGCAGCGGCAAGCCGATCTCGCCAATCTCGATGGCGGCTTCAGCCATTGCCTTGAACGCCGGCCACAGGGCCAACGCCGAGGCGTGCATCAGCCCCAGGTGCAAATCGGTGTGGGCGCCACTGCCACGACGGTCCACCAGCGCCGGTTTCGGCGACAGGTCCGCTTCGTCGATCAGTGCGTCCACCGCCAGGTCCGCCAGCCGCTCGGCCAGGGTCAGGGTTTTCGGTTGCAGGTTGAGTGCGTGCATTACCAGCTCCTGAACTTGGCGGGCGGGTTGTAGAGGCCACCGGACCACTCCACCAGATCGGCCACGCTTTTGGCGGCGAGCAATTCGCGGGTGGCGTCGGTGCGGCGGATGCCGAGGTCTTCAGGCAAGGCGATCAGGCCTTCACGGCGCATGCGCGCGGTGTCTTTGGGGTTGTGGCGCAGGCCGATGGCGGTCACCCCGGCCACGGCGGCGATCATCGCCTGCCGCTCTTCCAGAGACCGGGCCTTGTACAGGTAGGCGATACCTTCTTCGGTGAGCAAGTGGGTGACGTCATCGCCGTAGACCATGATCGGCGCCAGCGGCATGCCGCTTTTCTTCGCCACGTCGATGGCGTCGAGGGTCTCGACGAAGGTCGGTTTGCCGCCCTCCTGAAAGGTCTCGACCATTTGCACCACCAGTTTCTTGCCGCGTTCGAGCATCGGTTCGGCGACGTCTGTGTGGCGCATGTCCAGCCAGGCCGGCGTGCCGTGACGGCGACCGCGCGGGTCGTGCCCCATGTTCGGCGCACCGCCGAAACCGGCCAGGCGCCCGCGGGTCACGGTGGAGGAATGACCATCGCCATCGACCTGCAGCGTGGCGCCAATAAACAGGTCCACCGCGTATTGCCCGGCCAGCTGGCTGAACATCCGGTTGGAACGCAGCGAACCGTCGCGCCCGGTGAAGAACACATCAGGCCGGGCGGCGATGTAGTTTTCCATGCCCAGTTCGGTGCCGAAGCAGTGCACGCTTTCCACCCAGCCGCTTTCGATGGCCGGAATCAGGGTCGGGTGAGGATTGAGGGTCCAGTTGCGGCAGATCTTGCCTTTGAGGCCGAGGGATTCGCCGTAGGTCGGCAGGATCAGTTCGATGGCGGCGGTGTTGAAGCCGATACCGTGGTTGAGCGACTGCACGTTGTGTTTTTCGTAGATCCCGCGAATCGCCATCATCGCCATCAGCACGTGCACAGGTTTGATGTGCCGAGGGTCGCGGGTGAACAGCGGTTCGATGTAGAACGGTTTGTCCGCCACCACCACGAAATCCACCCAGGAGGCGGGGATGTCGACCCGAGGCAGGTCGCTGACATCGTCCACCAACTGGTTGACCTGAACGATGACAATGCCATCGCTGAAGGCCGCCGGTTCGATCAAAGCGGGGGTGTCTTCGGTGCTTGGGCCGGTGTAGATATTGCCGGCACGGTCGGCCATGAAACCGGCCGAGAGCACCACGTTGGGAATCAGATCCACCACCAGCCGCGCATAGAGCTCGATGTAAGTGTGGATCGCGCCGATTTCCAGCAGGCCGTCTTCCAGCAACTGGCTGATGCGCAGGCTCTGGGTGCCGGCGAAGGAGAAATCGAGCTTGCGGGCGATGCCGCGTTCGAACAGGTCCAGATGCTCGGAACGGCCGACGCTGGGCATGATCATGTGCAGGTCATGCAGCTTGGCCGGATCGGCCTTGGCGAGAGAGCGAGACAGAAAATCCGCCTGCTTCTGGTTGTTGCCCTCCAGCACCACACGGTCGCCGGGCAGGATCAAGGCCTCCAGCGCCGCCACAATGTTCTCGGTGGGCAACACCACACCATCGGCCAGGTTCTTCACCAACTCAAGGCGCCGCTGCTTCTCACTGCGCCGCCGCGTCCATCGCGAGTCGGGGGATATTGTTGTTGTCATGACCACTCCACGGGTTCGCTGTCGTGGGGGTCACAGTAGGAGGGTGGGGGTGGGGGATCAATCAAGCTGGGTGGTAGATTGTTACGCTCAGGTTAATGGTTGAAATCTTCATTGATCTACGCCTCTGGAATGTATATTCATTTATTATTTAATGCCCCCATCAGCTCCCTCCTTGAATTCGAATAAAAACACTTTATTGAAACTTACCGCCTATTTTGAGCTCTACGAATAATTGCGTTTTTCATAATAGCAAAATTCAATTCAAGCTCTATCGAGCCCCGCCGAGCATCTTCTTTTACAAAGCGCGATAAAATCCGCAAATTCACTTCATCCGTTAATCCACTATGAATAACGAAATCATTACCATAAGGCATATTCAATAACTCTACGCTCAAAACACCTCCTTTAATTTGATTTTCATAGTGAGTCCTCATTAAATCATTCCTATAATAATTTTCATCAATTCGAAAACCCAATTTTCTATTATTTTTTCGGGTTGTAATTAGTTCGCGACCGTCTATATTTTGAGCGCTTTTTCTAAAGAGCGTCTCTCCCTTCAATCCTCCCATATTCGCAGACTGTGGACCTAAAGGCATGACTTGCGCGCTTGAGAAACTTTTCCAGACTTTTTTCGGATATTCCAAAGTGCCTGCGGGAGTAACATTCCGCACTATCTTGGAACGCCATATGCCGGCATACTTCTTAACTAGCCAATTTTGCCGTAACTGCAAGGTAGTAGATACAAAAGAAAACTTACCTGTTGGATCACGTCTATTAACCGGATCTCCGGAACAATAGCAATACGTATTTATCCCGCCCTTATCAAACGGACTCAACTTATCAGGACTATAAAACCTCATCAAAACCGGACTAAACGCCCGATACCCATTACCCAACAAATAACGACCCGTAATTGCATCCCGCCTTTCACCATTAAACCCCAGCAAGCTAGTTAATCCACTTGCCGCGGAACGATGACCATAAGCTGAGTACGCAATCCGAGGGCTAGGGAGCGAGCCAAGGGTCTGCAACACCGACCGCTGCTGATCGGTGACCAATAAATCAGTTTCCACGCTACCGCCCACACGGTGCTGTTGTGCCAGTAACTGCTCTCCGTGCTGCATGATGGAGAAATGCTCCTGGCCTTGAATTTCCGTGACTAGTCGGTTGTTGCAGTAAAAACGCTGAAGATCGTCCTGTTTGTCCGGTTTCAAGCCAGTTAGACGATCCAGCGCGTCATAGCGATAAGTGCAGAGCACTTCTTCGGTTGGGGAAGGCATTGTCTGAGCTCCGGTTGCTCCTTGCTGATGGCCTTGAGCTTCGGCCATGGAGCTGACGGCGTCTACCTAGCAGATCTGATAGGTAAGCCCGGGATTGGATGCCTGGCCGGTTGTAGGCGGTACCGAATCTGGGGCGG
The DNA here is from genome assembly GCA_035563915.1 of Pseudomonas sp. Lineage (GTDB taxonomy): Bacteria > Pseudomonadota > Gammaproteobacteria > Pseudomonadales > Pseudomonadaceae > Aquipseudomonas. The sequence continues at coordinate 13,885 of DATMUG010000103.1, forward strand.
ATATTTCAGCGTCAGTACTACCGCAGATTTCAATGTCGGGACGCAATAAGTCCCAAAAGAGGACTGATCGGTCCCAATTTGGGAATCTTCAACTTGAGGTTTTTGTTTAAAAGCTTGTCCGCAGGAGCGGTCGGCGGCTACGCAGTCTTCAGGCGCGACCTACGGCAATGCCGGAACGCGCTGACTGGTGGGGTTTTGTGGTGAGCTTTATCGTTTGGGGGTCGCTGACAATTCAGCGATCGGGCCTGGAAACCCGAGGAGCAGATGAAGCAAGACCGCCTTTCATAACGTATGCTTTCGCACCTTTGATGCGTGCACTCCGTTATGGCGGCTGTGCGCGGGAGACCTCCGGGTCTGCCGGGATTTGCCTTCATTTGCCCCGGATTTCCAGCCTGCGTACAGCTGCCACCCTTCGCCTGGAAATCGAATGGAGCAGCTAACACTCATCAAATGAAGGTGTTCTATGTTCAAAGTCACTCCCAACCCCCCAGAGTCCGACACCGATCCCCTCGAAGCCGAAAAGCTCAGGGAAGCCGCCGAACGCGCCTTTTCCCATGACTTCCCGCCACCACACGAACCACCCGCCAAGCCCGGAAAATTCCAACTCTTTACCGTTTCTCCCGATATTGGTACCGAAGCCTTGTTAGCCAATGCCTCCGAAGATCTGTTGTCCATCAGTGCCATTGCGGCGGATCTGGCGGACGATGTGGAGGGGTCGCGGCGGTCTGTGGCCTTGGCGCTCAGCCGGATGGCGGATGGGGTGCAGTTGTTGGTGGAGCGGGCGTTGGATCAACATGAGGTGTTGGTTCAAGCCAAGGTTTAGCCGTCAGGTTTTTGGTGAATTGAAGGCCGCCTTCGCGGGCAAGCCCGCT
>DATMUG010000104.1:0-6919 GCA_035563915.1 Pseudomonas sp.
ACCGTCCCATCAGACGCAGCTAAAACAGGCTGTCCCAAATCTCCGGCGATATCAATTCCTTTATTCAAACTACCGTTTGAAGAGAATTTTCCAATCAAAATGCCATTAGAAGGCCATCCCCAGCCCGTCGGGGCTGGACCAGCAGGCGGCAAAGGTGCGGGTGCCGGCTTGTTGGCGACGGACGGTGCAACCGCTGGCGCGGTCGTCGTAGCACCGTCGACCGGACGACGAATGACCGTGGTTTTACTCGAGGACGAGGGCGTTGAATTGGTTGAACTCACGACCGCCGCCGGCGTTGAACCGGTACGGCCATCGAAGCGAATCGTCTGACCCGGATGGATCGTGTAGGGCTCGGAAATGTTGTTGCGCGCTGCCAGGGCCTTGTAGTCCCAGCCGTAGCGAAAGGCGATCGAGAACAGGGTGTCTTTCGGTCGAACGATGTACTGCCCCGTAGTCACTGCCGGGCGCTGGGCAACGGCATTGTTGCGGTCAACGACGCGTACATCGCTGGATTTATTGCTGGAACAACCGACCAGCAAGGTGCTCATGACAAGGCCAGTCACCAGGCGCTGAAAGCTCGTTTTACCCATACGCTGCGCAATGACTGTGAGACTCACCCGCCGCTCCCTTTGTGGTGGCTGAAAATTTGATTTACCCATGTGTCGGCACGAAATGTCGCAAGTATAACGGCCCGTACCGGCTTTACTCTTAATGAAGCGAAATGGCTTTACGCACACGTTTGCCGTTACACAAAAACAGTCTGTTTAACTCATCGACGCCGCAGTAAGACAAAGGCCATCGAAGAGAATTCAGCGTGCTCGAATAAATGCTCAGGCCAGGGGGCCGTTGAGCAATGGAACGAAGCGAACCGCGCCCAGAACACGCCTGGAAAAACCCTGTTCCTCGCGAATGATCAGCATCAATTGTTGCACTTCGCCAGACCCGACCGGGATCACCAGACGCCCCCCGGGCGCGAGCTGATCGAGCAACGCCTGAGGTACGTCAGTGGCCACGGCGGTCACGATGATGCCGTTATAAGGCGCCAGCGCTGGCCAGCCTTCCCAGCCATCTCCCCAGCGAAACACCACATTCCTCAAGTTCAACTCGACCAGACGTTCCTTGGCCCGGTCCTGCAACACCTTGATGCGTTCGACGGAGAAGACCCGCTCTACCAGCTGCGACAGCACTGCCGTCTGGTAGCCCGAGCCCGTGCCGATTTCCATCACCTTGTCCAGCGGACCCGCCTCCAGCAGCAACTCGCTCATGCGCGCCACCATATAAGGCTGGGAGATGGTCTGGTTGTGTCCGATCGGTAGCGCCGTATCCTCGTAGGCACGATGCGCCAACGCTTCATCAACGAACAGGTGACGCGGAGTACGACGGATGACTTCCAGAACCTTGGCGTTGGAAACCCCTTCCTCGTATAGACGCTGGATGAGGCGTTCGCGGGTCCGCTGCGAGGTCATGCCGATGCCCCGGCGCAGCATATCGTCTTGCTCACGAGACATCAGCGCAGCCCCTCCAGCCAGCCATCCAGACTTCTGAACGCCTCATTGAAGGTGCGATCCAGTTGCAGTGGCGTGATGGACACATAGCCTTGCATCACCGCATGGAAATCGGTCCCCGGCCCGCCATCTTCAGCATCACCGGCGGCGGCGATCCAGTACCCAGCCTTGCCCCGCGGGTCGACTACTTTCATCGGCGCGGCGGCGCGGGCGCGATGGCCCAGGCGCGTCAGCTGCACACCGCGAATGTGCTCGAGAGGAAGATTGGGAATGTTCACGTTCAGAACCGTGCGCGGTGGCAGATCGAGACCGGCCTGGGCTTCGACCAGTTTTCGCGCAAAGTAAGCGGCCGTCGGCAGGTTATCGACCTGGCGCGAGACCAGCGAAAAGGCAAACGCGGGACGAGTCAGGAAACGCCCTTCGAGCGCCGCCGCCACGGTTCCGGAGTACAGAACATCATCCCCCAGGTTGGCGCCCAGGTTGATCCCCGACACCACCATGTCCACGTCACGCTCCAGCAAACCGTTGAGCCCCAGGTGCACACAGTCGGTCGGCGTGCCGTTGAGACTGATGAAGCCGTTGGCCAACGTTTGCGGGTGCAACGGGCGGTCGAGCGTCAGCGAACTGCTGGCGCCGCTTTTGTCCTGGTCCGGGGCGATAACGACACATTCGGTGTAATCCGCCAGCGCAGCATGAAGCGCGGCGAGACCGGGTGCTGTTACCCCATCGTCGTTAGAAATCAGAATACGCATGGGCTGTCCGTCTGCCCCACCGGCACCAGATCAACAAGCTCGCGCACCAATACGGTGGCAAAGCATCCGGCCGGCAGGACGAATTCCAGTTGCAGAATGTCAGGCTCGGGATAATGCCACGTCAACCCGGCAATGGGCAGCCGCAGGATTCGACGTTCGTGACTCATTCCGGCGTTGATCAACCAATCGCGAAGGTCGGCTTCGCGAGCGGCGATAGCCTGCTCCAGTTCATGGACAGCGCCCGTGGCCGGCGAGTCACCTTCACCCCACTGTGGCCCTGTCGGGTGCAGGTCGAGAATGGCCAGACGCGGATCACTGCACTCGGCCTCACCGGCCGGGAAAAAGCTGCGGCTGTCGGTGAACGCCAGCAGATCACCGACCTGGGCGCGCTGCCAGGTGCCGTCGGCGACACGCGCGGCTAACACCTGGTTGAACAGATAACTGCGGGCGGTCGAGAGCAGGCGCGAGCGCACATTGCGCTGCTCCGGCAAGGCCCTGCGCGCCGCCCAGGCACGGGCGTCGACTACGTTGCCACCGTCATGCCCGAAGCGCTGGGTGCCGAAATAGTTGGGGATGCCATGTTTGGCGATCAGTTGCAGGCGCGCCTCAATGGCAGCCTTGTCCCCAGCGAACTGGGTCAGACGCAACGTAAAGCCGTTGGCCGAATGGGCGCCGCGTTGCAGCTTGCGCTTATGCCGGCTGGTCTTGAGGATTTTCAGCGTATCGTTTTCCGCTGCCGACAGATCGGGATCGGCCTTGCCCGGCAGTTGCACACTGAACCACTGGCGGGTCAATGCCTGACGGTCCTTGAGCCCCGCGTAACTGACGGTTCGCAACGGCACACCGGCGGCCTTGGCAATGCGCCGCGCCGCTTCCTCGGTGTTCAGACCGCGCTTCTCCACCCAGATCCACAGGTGTTCACCGTCACCGCTCAGGGGAATATCGAGGACTTCGTCGACCTGGAAATCTTCCGCGATGGCTTTCAATACCGCCGTGCCGAGGGCCTCGCCATAGGCCCGAGGGCCAAGCAATTGCAATTCGTTCATGCGCGCAGCAACAAGGCAACGCAATGCACGGCAATGCCTTCCTCGCGACCGACAAAGCCCAGCTTCTCGGTAGTGGTGGCTTTCACGTTCACTTGATCCAACTCAACTTGAAGATCCGCGGCAATCAGCGCGCGCATCGATTCGATATGCGGGGCCATTTTCGGCGCCTGGGCGACGATGGTGTTATCAACGTTGCCGACCTTCCAGCCCTTGGCGTGGATCAATGCAACGACGTGACGCAACAGCATACGGCTGTCGGCGCCCTTGAATTGCGGATCGGTGTCCGGGAAGTGCTTGCCGATATCGCCCAGCGCAGCCGCGCCGAGCAAGGCATCGCTCAAGGCATGCAGCAGGACGTCACCGTCGGAATGAGCGAGCAGTCCGAAGCCGTGTGCGATACGCACGCCGCCCAGAGTAATGAAATCGCCTTCAGCGAAACGGTGTACATCGTAGCCGTGGCCAATACGCATAAAAAAACGCCCCGATTTTTGTTAGGGCGTGATTCTACCTGCATTAGGCACCCAGAGCATGCGCGTGATGCCGCAAGTGATCCTCGATGAAACTGGCGATGAAGAAATAGCTGTGGTCGTAGCCCGGTTGCAGGCGCAACGTGAGCGGATGACCGGCGAGTTTGGTCGCCTGTTGCAAGGCTTCAGGCTTGAGCTGAGTGGCGAGGAAATCGTCGCGATCACCCTGATCGACCAGCAGCGGTAGCTTTTCATTCGCCTCGGCGATCAATGCGCAGGCATCCCACTCGCGCCATTTCGAACGGTCTTCGCCCAGGTAACGGGTAAATGCCTTCTGCCCCCACGGACAATCCATCGGATTGTTGATCGGCGAAAATGCCGACACCGACAGATAACGCCCCGGATTGCGCAACGCACAGACCAGCGCACCGTGACCGCCCATGGAGTGACCGCTGATGCCACGCTTGTCCGACGCCGGGAAATGACTTTCGACCAATGCCGGCAATTCCTGCACGACATAGTCATGCATCCGATAGTGGCGCGACCAGGGTTCCTGGGTGGCATTCAGATAGAACCCGGCACCCAGGCCGAAGTCCCAGGCACCGTCCGGATCACCAGGTACATCGGGGCCGCGAGGACTGGTGTCGGGGGCGACGATGATCAGCCCCAGCTCGGCCGCCACGCGCATGGCTCCGGCTTTCTGCATGAAGTTTTCGTCGGTGCAGGTCAGACCGGACAACCAGTACAGCACTGGCAACTTGCCGCCCTGCTCCGCCTGCGGCGGCAGGTACACAGCGAACACCATGTCACAGCCGAGCACGTCGGAGCGATGCCGATAGCGTTTATGCCAGCCGCCGAAGCTTTTCTGGCAGGAGATATTTTCCAGGCTCATGACGGACCTCAGAAGTGAATGACAGAACGGATGCTCTTGCCTTCATGCATCAGGTCGAACGCCTTGTTGATATCTTCCAGGCCCATGGTGTGGGTGATGAAGGTATCCAGCGGGATTTCGCCGGTTTCCGCCATCTCCACGTAGCTTGGCAGCTCGGTACGGCCACGCACGCCGCCGAATGCCGAACCGCGCCAGACGCGACCGGTCACCAGTTGGAACGGACGGGTTGCGATTTCCTGGCCTGCACCGGCGACGCCGATGATCACCGACTCGCCCCAGCCCTTGTGGCAGCACTCCAGTGCGGCACGCATCAGCTGAACGTTGCCGATGCACTCGAAGGAGAAGTCGACACCGCCGTCAGTCATGTCGACGATGACTTCCTGGATCGGACGGTCGAAATCTTTCGGGTTCACACAGTCGGTTGCACCCAGCTGTTTGGCGATTTCGAATTTGGCCGGGTTGATGTCGATGGCAATGATCCGCCCCGCCTTGGCTTTGACTGCGCCGATCACGGCCGACAGACCAATCCCGCCGAGGCCGAAAATGGCCACGGTGTCACCCGGTTTTACCTTGGCGGTGTTCAGCACTGCACCGATACCGGTCGTGACGCCACAGCCCAGCAGACAGACTTTCTCCAGTGGCGCTTCTTTAGCGATCTTGGCCACGGAAATTTCCGGCAACACGGTGTACTCGGAGAAAGTGGAAGTACCCATGTAGTGGAAAATCGTTTCGCCCTTGTAGGAAAAACGAGAAGTACCGTCCGGCATCAAACCCTTGCCCTGAGTGGCACGAATCGCCTGGCACAGGTTGGTTTTGCCCGACAGGCAGAATTTGCATTTACGGCATTCCGGGGTGTACAGCGGAATCACATGATCGCCCACAGCTACGGACGTTACACCCTCGCCGATCGCCTCGACGATCGCTCCGCCTTCGTGACCGAGAATCGACGGGAAAATACCTTCAGGGTCAGCGCCCGAGAGTGTGTAGGCATCGGTATGGCAAACACCGGAGGCCACCACGCGCAGTAACACTTCACCGGCCTTGGGCATGGCGACATCGACTTCGACGATTTCCAGAGGTTTCTTGGCCTCGAAGGCAACGGCAGCGCGTGACTTGATCATGGTGGTTCTCCAATGAATTAAAACGAGATAAGGAGTGTAATACGTCGCCTACCAGTGAATAATCAGGGTGAAAGCAAAACATTATTGCTGCACAGGGATAATCTTCGATGTCCGAAAGTCGTTGGGAAGGTATCGATGAGTTCGTTGCCGTTGCCGAATGCAGTCAATTCACTGCTGCCGCCGAAAGACTGGGCGTTTCTTCCTCCCACATCAGTCGACAAATCGCACGCCTGGAAGAGCGTTTACAGACTCGCCTGCTCTATCGCAGTACTCGCCGGGTCACGCTGACCGAAGCCGGGCAAACATTCCTGCAACATTGCCAGCGCCTGCAGGATGGCCGCGAAGAGGCGTTGCGCGCGGTGGGCGATTTGACCAGCGAACCCAAAGGCATGCTGCGCATGACCTGTGCCGTTGCATACGGCGAACGCTTCATAGTGCCTCTGGTGACGCGTTTCATGGGGCTGTATCCGCAATTGCGGATCGACATCGAACTGAGCAACCGCCAGCTGGATCTGGTACATGAGGGCCTGGACCTGGCCATCCGTCTGGGGCGTCTGCAGGACTCGCGACTGGTCGCCACGCGTTTGGCACCGCGACGCATGTTTCTGTGTGCGTCGCCTTCCTACCTGGAACGTTATGGTCGCCCGCACAGCCTGTCAGAGCTGAGTCGGCACAACTGCCTCATAGGCAGTTCGGACCTGTGGCAATTGGAACAGAACGGGCGGGAATTTTCGCAACGGGTGCAGGGAAACTGGCGCTGCAATAGCGGGCAAGCGGTGCTGGATGCGGCGTTACAGGGTGTCGGGTTGTGCCAGTTGCCGGACTACTACGTGCTGGAGCATCTGAATAGTGGCGCGTTGATTTCGCTGCTCGAAGCGCATCAACCACCCAATACAGCGGTTTGGGCTTTGTATCCGCAACAGCGGCATTTGTCGCCCAAGGTGCGCAAGTTGGTGGATTACTTGAAGGAAGGGTTGGCTCAGCGGCCGGAGTACCGCGTTTAAGATCAAAAGATCGCAGCCTGCGGCAGCTCCTACATAAGCAACAACACAGGCCACGGAATGGCCGATGGTCCGGTATGGCGAACCAACCCGATCACGGCCGGTCAACAACTGCACGTTCAATCAGGCGGTGAC
>DATMUG010000105.1:0-3836 GCA_035563915.1 Pseudomonas sp.
CTCCCACAGGGATCACCGCGATTCATGTGGGAGCGGGCTTGCTCGCGAAGGGGTCACCTCGGTATCAGCTTGAGCATAGTCAGACCAGCCCACCATTGACCCGCAAAATCTGCCCATTGACCCACGCCGAATCAGGCCCGACCAAAAAGGACACCACGCGGGCGATATCTTCCGGCTGACCGAGGCGCTCCAGCGGCGCCATTTTGGCGAAGGTCTGGATCTGTTCTTCGCTCTTGCCATGCAGGAACAGCTCGGTCGCCACCGGCCCCGGTGCCACCGCGTTGACCGTGATATTGCGCCCGCGCATTTCCTTGGCGAACACCTGGGTCAGGGATTCCACCGCCGCCTTGCTGGCGATGTACACCGCATAACCCGGCAGGTTCAGGCCGACCGTGCTGCTGGAAAAATTGATGATCCGCCCGCCGGCGTTCAGGCGCGTAGCGGCCTCGCGCAGGGTGTTGAAGGTGCCGCGCGTGTGGATGTTGAACGTCTGCTCGAACAGCTCGTCACTGTGTTGTGCCAGTGGCATGACCTTGAGGATGCCGGCGTTGTTCACCAGCACATCGACCTTGCCCAGTTGCGTTTCGACCTCGTCGAACATCCGCCGCACGTCGTCGGCATTGGCCACGTCCGCCTTGATCGCTATGGCCCGATGGCCGGCCTGACGCAATTGCACCACCCGCTTCGAGGCTTCGCTGGCGCTGCTGGCGTAGTTGATGGCCACCGCGAAACCTTCGCTGGCCAACTGTTGGGCGATGACTGCGCCAATGCCGCGGGAGGCGCCGGTTACGAGGGCAACTTTCGAATCTTGAGTCGTCATGGAGAGGGTTCCTGCTGGTGGGGTGTGGAGCCAATTTCACATGTTTACTCAGGCCGATAAATGCACGAGAGTTGCCTTGACTGTTCAATAATCGCCAACAATCGAGGAGCCCGCTTTGGATCAGGTCAAAGCGATGAAAGTGTTCGTGCGGATCTACGAGCGCAGCAGCTTCACCCTCGCGGCGCAGGACCTGAACCTGCCGCGGGCAACCCTGACCCATACCCTGAACCAGTTCGAGGCCTGGCTCGGCACGCGCTTGCTGGAGCGCAGCACGCGCAAGGTGCGTCCTACGCTGGATGGCGAAGCGTACTACCGGCGCTGCGTGCAGTTGCTCGCGGAGCTGGAAGACGCCGAGCTGGCATTTCGCAGCGTTGCGCCAAAAGGGCGCTTGCGTGTGGATCTGCATGGCACCCTGGCCAGGCATTTTGTGATTCCCGCACTGCCGCAATTCATGGCGCGTTATCCCGACATCGAGCTGTCCATCAGCGAGGCCGACCGCCTGGTCGACCTGATCGCCGAAGGCGTCGACTGCGTGCTGCGCGCGGGCACCTTGAGCGACTCGGCACTGATCGGCAAACGGGTCGCCAGCCTGCGCCAGATCACCTGCGCCAGCCCTGGTTATCTGCGTCAATACGGCGAACCGAAAAGCCTCGACGACCTGAAAAACCATCGCGCGGTGAACTATGTTTCGCGCACCGACGGCAAGGTGTTTCCTTTCGAATTCAGGGTCGACGGCGAACTCAAAGCAGTGTCCATCGACAGCGCCGTGTCGGTTTTCGGCGCTGAAATCTACGCCGCCTCGGCCATCGCCGGCCTCGGCCTGATCCAGTGCCCGCACTACCGCATGGAATCCCAGATCGCCCAAGGCCTGATCAAGGAAATCCTCACCGACACCCCACCGCCGCCGATGCCGGTCTCGGTGCTGTATCCGCACAACCGACACATGTCGCCACGGGTTCGGGTGTTTGTGGATTGGTTGGGGGAGGTGTTTGCCGACGCGCGGTAGTCCTCGGTCCGAGAGAAAAGTCGCCTCAGCACGGACCAGCTATTATTTTTCTTAGTGTGTATGGTGTGTATATTTGCCATGTCGCTCCGCCTAAATTGCGCAGTCGTTGCTGTCGAAAAAGGCGAAGGAAATGCGAAGCCGGGAAATGATCAGGATGATCGAGGGCGATGGTTGGTATCTGGTCGCGGTCAAAGGTAGCCATCACCAATACAAGCATCCCCGCAAGTCGGGAAGAGTGACTATCAAGCACCCTGATTCGGATCTTCCAAAAGGAACGATCAACAGCATTTTGAAACAGGCAGGGTTGAAGTGATGCCCGCCATCGGATACGAAAGTCCCGGCAGGGACACCTTTCAGGAAGGATTCATCGACATGAAATTTCCAGTCGTTCTGCACAAGGATGCCGACTCGGAGTACGGCGTGATCATCCCGGACGTGCCGGGATGTTTCTCTGCTGGCAGCACCGTGGCACAGGCACTTGAAAGCGTGAAAGAGGCGCTGTCGCTGCATTACGAAGGTCTGGTGGCCGACGGCGATCCCTTGCCGCAGGTGCAGGAAATCGACGCACATCTTGATAACCCCGATTACGCCGGTGGGGTGTGGGCGGTGGTGGATTTCGATATCACGCCTTACTTCGGCAAGTCGGTGCGTTTCAATGCCACGCTGCCAGAGCAATTGCTTGAGCGAATCGACCAGACCGTCAAACGTGATCAGCGCTACAGTTCTCGATCCGGTTTTTTGGCTGCAGCAGCGCTGCGCGAGTTGTCGGCATAGGGTTTTGATGAAATCTGTGAAACGTTTCAGCAATTAGTCGAGTCAGAGGTTTTTTGGCGTTTGTCCGGGCGTATGCTGGGCGACTGGCGAAGCAGTCGAGACCAGATTCAAGACAGACAAGAGAGGATTCGATGACTTACACCGCTGCCGAAAACCGCTACGACTCCATTCCTTACCGCCGCGTGGGCCGCAGCGGGCTGGTGCTGCCGGCGTTGTCCCTGGGCCTGTGGCACAACTTTGGCGATAGCACGCCGATCGATACCCAGCGTTCGCTGTTGCGCACAGCGTTCGATCTGGGGATCAACCATTTCGACCTCGCCAACAACTACGGCCCGCCCTACGGCAGCGCCGAGATCAATTTCGGCCGTTTGCTGCGCGAGGATTTCAAGCACTATCGCGATGAGCTGATCATCTCCAGCAAGGCCGGCTGGGACATGTGGCCCGGTCCTTATGGTCAGGGTGGCGGTTCGCGCAAGTACGTGCTGGCCAGCCTCGACCAGAGCCTGCAACGCCTGGGTCTGGACTACGTGGACATTTTCTATTCGCACCGTTTCGACCCGGACACGCCACTGGAAGAAACCGCCAGCGCCCTGGCCACGGCCGTGCAGCAGGGTAAGGCGTTGTACATCGGCATCTCGTCTTACTCCGGCGTGAAAACCCGTGAGATGGCCGCGTTGCTCAAAGAGTGGAAGGTGCCGTTGCTGATCCATCAGCCGGCCTACAACCTGCTCAATCGTTGGGTGGAAAAAGACCTGCTGGAGACCACCGACGAGCTCGGCACCGGGGTGATTGCCTTCACGCCGCTGGCTCAAGGGTTGCTGACGGACAAGTACCTCAACGGCGTGCCAGCGGATGCGCGGGTCAATCGTCCGGGCGGTGGCTCGTTGCAGGCCTCGCACCTGTCCGAGGCCAACATCGCTCACGTGCGTGCGTTGAACGAGATCGCCCGACGTCGTGGCCAGAGCCTGGCGCAACTGGCGCTGGCCTGGACCCTGCGCGACCCGCGAGTGACGTCGGCGCTGATCGGCGCGAGCCGGCCGGAGCAGATTGTCGAGAACGTCGGGGCGTTGAAGAATTTGAGTTTTAGCGTGGAAGAACTGGCGGAGATTGACCGGTTTGCCCTGGAGGGTGGGATCAATCTTTGGGAGAAGCCGTCGACGGCTGAGTGAGTGATCGGCACTGGATTTCCGGTGCCTGTTCCGACCTCTTCGCGGGCAAGCCCGCTCCCACAGGTTC
>DATMUG010000106.1:0-10119 GCA_035563915.1 Pseudomonas sp.
GACGATGATGGTGAATGGTGTATAGCTTTCGCGAGCAAGCCCGCTCCCACAAAGGCCTGCGCTGAACCTGTGGGAGCTAGGCTTGCCCGCGAAGGCGGTGTGTCGGTCAACATTGATACTGAAGCTGCCGCCCTGTTCGCGAGCAAGCCCGCTCCCACAAAGGCCTGCGCTGAACCTGTGGGAGCAAGGCTTGCCCGCGATGGCGGTGGGTCAGTCGACATTGATACTGAAGCTGCCTCCCTCTTCGCGAGCAAGCTTTGCTCCCACAAGTTACCGGGCTGTCTTTAGTCCGATTGCTCAGGCGCCACCATTCGCGTCTTCGGCGCACCGTTAGCGTTGTGCTGGATAATCTCCCGCGGTTGCCCATTGTCATTAAAGAACACCTGCCCGATCCCTGCCGAGTTCCACAACCGTTCTCCCGCCTCGGCATGCTCGGGAATGTGCGGCACGATGCGCATGCGGCGGCGTTTGGTCAGCCAGTTGAGCGGCGAGCGGGGGGAGTAGAGCCAGCGGTTGAGGCGGTCGAACCATTCCAGCAGGGTCGGCGGGAATTCGTTCTTGATGCCGCTGCTGGTGATCTGCCAGATGCGCGGCCCGGCCTTGCGGTGTCGGATCAGCACCTCGTAGACGAAGGAGTAATGCACATCGCCCGACAGCACCACGTAACTGCCCGGCGTACGTGAGTGTCGGAAAATATTCAGGATCACCTGCGCCGCGCCGCGATGGGCCATCCAGTTTTCCGCATCCACCAGCAGCGGATAACCGCACCAGCTGAAGACCCGCTGCACGGTTTCGATCAGCTTCACGCCGAACACCGGCGCCGGTGAAACGATGATCGCCGACGGGTGATCCAGCAGTTCCTGTTGCAGTTCGCTCAAGGCTTCCCAATCCAGCAGGCCCGACGGTTGCTTGAGGTTCATCTCGCTGCGCCAGCGCCGGGTGCGGGTGTCGAGCACCACCATGGCCGGGGTGGTGGGCAGCACGTAATGCCAGCGCTGAAACTTCAGCAACTCATCGATCAACCCATCCTGTACGGGGCTGTCGAGATAGCCATCGCTGCCGGTCGAGCTGAGACTGCCCGCCTTGTGCATCACGGTGTCGAAGGCATCCGGGTTGTTGCCCCAACCCTGGCACAGCATGTACGCCAGCAGCGCGTTGCCGATGATGCGTTTGGAGAATGGATGGCCGTAGGCCGTTTCCTCCCACTGCGCGGAAAGATTCCAGTCATCGGTAATGTCGTGGTCGTCGAACATCATCAAGGTCGGCAAGTGCGCCAACGCCCGGGCGACCTTGCCCAGCCCGGCCTTGAAACCCTCGATGCGCGACTGCTCCAGGGCATACCGCTCGCGCCTTTGCGCGGTCAGCAGCGGTGGCTGCGGGGCGATCAAGGTCCAGGGCACCGGCGACCAGACCAGCAGGTACATGGCCATGACTTCGGCGAAGGTCACCAGATGATTGTCGGCACTGCTGCTGGTGAAAATCGGCTTACGCGCCCCGCCGAAAAATCGCTCGCGCAGGGTTTCGTTGCTCTCCAGCGCCGGTAACAAATCCGCGCGATGGTAGTAACTGGCCGGGTGCTCATACAGCTTGGCGCTGTCGCTGACCACGGCACCTTCCAGATGCTCGCCGAACAGCCCGAGCCGCTCGATCAGGGCATGAATCGCCCGCAACATTGGTCCTGCCACATCGTCGGCGTAGACCTGATCGCCGGTCATCATCAGCAGTGCCGGGCGATCCGTGGCTTCGTGGGGTTGCGCCAGCAAGTTATCCACACAGAGCAAACCGTCCGGGGCTGGGTGGTGGGGCTTGCGGCAGGAGCCGTGGAGCAGTTGGTCGATCCGCGAACGCAAGACAACGTTCGGGCGCAGCGCATCGCCATACAGCAGATGCGGCGCCCAGTCGGCGATGCCCGTGCCGTCATCGATCAGCAGGTCGTATTCGATCAATTCGTCACAGGGCAGGGCAATGTCCAGCTTCACATCGATCAAGTGCACAAAAGCATGGGTGCCTATAGCAATGACCGTGCATTGCCCGGCATCGAGGCGAAGATCGCCTACGCCTTGCAAACGCAGTGTCAGCTCCAGCGTCCGTGAACCCACCAGCCACAGCACCAGCCGCGCGGGCGCCAGACGGCGCAGCAGCGGACCGGCCAGCACCGGTGGCAATAGTTGAAGTTCGTCAGAGGGCAGAGTGGCGGGCATCCGGTTTCAAGGCTCGTGGGGCACAGAGGCGGGCGATGATAACGCAGGTGATCGCTGCTGCCTGTTAAGCCTTGTGAGCCGAGACTCGCAAGGCCGGCTACCGCGCATCCTCCATGCTGCTTGTATGCAGTTCGAGGACCGATTCAGGTTGAATAGCGTTCCAGGACTACATCCTCGGCCGGGGCATCGTCGAGGGCATGCGTTGCTGGTCGGGGATGATTCGGCCACTGCCCCTGGGGTCGGGCTGTCGGGCCTGCTCGTCCTGGCGGGTGTCATGGCACGACGAGCCGCTGATGGCCACGAACACGAAGAGCAGCAGCGACGCGATCGGGTACTTGAGCATGGGGATTCTCCAGAGCCGGCCCCTTTGAGCTTAATCGCTGTTCTGCACTTGCCCCGCACCGTCGGTCCGCCTTCACATTCCAGAACTTGTGCCAAGCTGATGGGACGTCAATTTGCCTGACCCTCAGGAGGCCATGACATGAAGCGCGCCAATGCGTCGCAGATCCGTCGAGAGTTCTACAAAGCCGTCGGCTTCTACCTTCGACTGGCCTGGCCGATCTTTTCCGCGATGGTGATCCTCATCGTGACGGTGGGTTTGATCATCAGTTATCTGGAGGGGTGGGATCCGTTTGACGGGATCTACTTTGGCTTTGTGACCGGCTTGACCATTGGCTATGGCGAACTCGTGCCGAAGCTGCCGCTGTCTCGGGTATTGGCGATATTGCTGGGGTTTAACGGCGTGCTGCTGACGGCGATCTTTGCGGCGATCAGCGTGCGGGCGATCGAGATTGCGGTGCGGGTGACAGAAGGGGAAAAGTAAGGCGGGCGATCACGCTATACAACCCCTGTGGGAGCGGGCTTGCTCGCGAATGCGATCCATCAGTCCTCATCGTTGACTGACACACCGCTTTCGCGAGCAAGCCCGCTCCCACAGGTTTTTGCGAAGTTTTCTGGTTCTACGCCTCCCAGCCGGCTCCGCTGACCGCTGCTTGTGCCAGTGGGTGCAGGTCCGTCGGGTGCTCCGTCTGCCAGGCCAGCAATTCCTTGCGCATGCCCGGCGTCCAGTACATCTGCATGTGATTACGCACACCCAGCACCGCCGCTTGCCGATCCGGTTCGCTGGCGAAGTACTGGGCGATCTGGTTGGCCATCTTGATCAGGTTGGCGGTGCTCATCGGCGTACCTCCGCTTTCTCGCCTTGACGGCGTTCCTTGAGCAGGCGGTGCTGTTCGTCGCTGAAGGCCTGATAGCGTTTTTGCCATTCGGAAGGGTGGTAGACGCGGCTGACTTCCACGGCAGTGACCTTGTACTCCGGACAGTTGGTGGCCCAGTCGGAGTTGTCGGTGGTGATCACGTTGGCCCCCGACTCCGGGAAGTGGAAGGTGGTGTACACCACGCCCGGCGCAACCCGCTCGGTGACCCGCGCACGCAGCACGGTCTGGCCGGCGCGGCTGCCGATGCCCACCCAATCGCCTTCGTTGATGCCACGGCTCTCCGCATCGGTCGGGTGGATTTCCAGCCGGTCCTCGTCATGCCAGGCGACGTTCTCGGTACGCCGGGTCTGGGCACCGACGTTGTACTGGCTGAGGATGCGCCCGGTGGTCAGCAGCAGTGGATAACGGCTGTTGACCTTCTCTTCGGTGGGCACATAACCGGTGAGCATGAAGCGCCCCTTGCCGCGCACGAACTCCTCGATGTGCATGGTTGGCGTGCCGTCCGGTGCGGCGGCGTTGCACGGCCATTGCAGGCTGCCGTGGCGTTCCAGTTCGGCGTAGCTGACGTTGGTGAAGGTCGGCGTCAGGCGGGCGATTTCATCCATGATCTCCGATGGGTGTTTGTAGTTCATCGGGTAGCCCAAGGCGTTGGCCAGGGCTACGGTGCCTTCCCAGTCGGCCTTGCCACCCAGCGGGTCCATGACCTTGCGTACCCGCGAAATGCGGCGCTCGGCGTTGGTGAAGGTGCCGTCCTTTTCCAGGAACGAAGCCCCCGGCAGGAACACGTGGGCGAACTTGGCGGTTTCGTTGAGGAAGATGTCCTGCACCACCACGCACTCCATGGCCGATAGCGCCGCGGTGACGTGCTGGGTGTTCGGATCACTCTGGGCGATGTCCTCGCCTTGGCAGTACAGACCCTTGAAGGTGCCGGCCAGCGCCGATTCGAACATGTTGGGGATGCGCAGGCCCGGATCGGGTTGCAGGGTGACGTTCCACGCCTGTTCGAACTCGGTGCGTACCGCCACGTTGGAGATATGCCGGTAGCCGGGCAACTCGTGGGGGAAGGAGCCCATGTCGCAGGAGCCCTGCACGTTGTTTTGCCCACGCAGCGGGTTCACGCCCACGCCTTCGCGGCCGATGTTACCGGTGGCCATGGCGAGGTTGGCGATGCCCATCACCGACGTACTGCCCTGGCTGTGTTCGGTCACGCCCAGGCCGTAATAGATCGCCGCATTGCCGCCGGTGGCGTACAGCCGGGCGGCGGCGCGGATGTCGGCCGCGGGCACGCCGCAGATCGGGCTGATGGCTTCCGGTGAGTTTTCCGCGCGGCTGACGAACTCGCTCCAGCGGGCGAAATCGTTGCCCTCGCAACGGGCGTCGATAAAGGCCTGGTCTTGCAGGCCTTCGGTGATGATCACGTGAGCCAGGGCGTTGAGCATGGCGACGTTGGTGCCGGGGCGCAGGGCCAAGTGGTATTCGGCGCGGGCGTGCACCGTGTCCACCAGATCGATGCGCCGTGGGTCGATCACGATCAGCCGCGCGCCTTCACGCAGGCGACGCTTGAGTTGCGAAGCGAACACCGGGTGGGCGTCGCTGGGGTTAGCGCCCATCACCAGCACCACATCGGCCTGCATCACCGAGTCGAAGCTCTGGGTACCGGCGGACTCGCCCAGGGTTTGTTTCAGGCCATAGCCGGTGGGCGAGTGGCAGACCCGCGCGCAGGTGTCGACGTTGTTGTTGCCGAAGGCGGCGCGCACCAGTTTCTGCACCAGATAGGTTTCTTCGTTGGTGCAGCGGCTGGAGGTGATGCCGCCGATGGAGTCGCGGCCGTATTTTTGCTGCAAACGGCGGAATTCGCTGGCGGCGTAGGTCACCGCTTCATCCCAGCTGACTTCCTGCCATGGGTCGTTGATGTGCTTGCGGATCATCGGCTTGGTGATGCGATCCGGGTGAGTGGCGTAGCCCCAGGCAAAGCGTCCCTTGACGCAGGAGTGGCCATGGTTGGCCTGACCGTTCTTGTCCGGAACCATGCGCACCAGTTGGTCGCCTTTCATCTCGGCGCGGAACGAGCAGCCCACGCCGCAATAGGCGCAGGTGGTGATCACGGCGTGTTCGGGCTGGCCCATCTCGACCACGTTTTTTTCCATCAGCGTTGCCGTAGGGCAGGCTTGCACACAGGCGCCGCAGGACACGCATTCGGAGTCGAGGAAGTTATCGCCGCCAGCGGCGGCCACACGGGATTCAAAGCCGCGCCCGGTGATGGTCAGGGCGAAGGTGCCCTGGGTTTCTTCACAAGCACGCACGCAGCGGTTGCAGACGATGCACTTGCTCGGGTCGTAGTCGAAATAGGGGTTGGAGGTGTCTTTCACGTCCTCCAGATGGTTCTCGCCTTCATAGCCGTAACGTACTTCCCGCAGGCCGACCTGGCCGGCCACGGTTTGCAGCTCGCAGTTGCCGTTGGCCGAGCACGTCAGGCAATCCAGCGGGTGATCGGAGATGTACAGCTCCATGACGTTGCGGCGCAGGGTGGCGAGCTTCGGCGTCTGGGTGTGCACGGTCATGCCTTCGGTGACAGGCGTGGTGCAGGACGCGGGATAGCCGCGCATGCCATCGATCTCCACCAGGCACATGCGGCACGAGCCGAAGGCTTCCAGGCTGTCGGTGGCGCAGAGCTTGGGAATGGTGGTGCCCATCAGCGCCGCGGCGCGCATCACCGAGGTGCCTTGGGGCACGGTGATGCTGCGGCCGTCGATGTTCAGGGTGATTTGCACATCGCTTTCGCGGGCAGGAGTGCCGAGGTCGATATCGGTTTTCGGGTCGAAGAGAGTAATCATTGCTCGGCCTCCGAGGCTTGCAGACCGAAGTCGGCGGGGAAGTACTTGAGGGCGCTGACCACCGGGAAGGGGGCCATGCCGCCCAGCGCGCACAGCGAACCGTATTGCATGGTGTCGCACAGGTCCTTGAGGATGATCGCCTGCTCATCGCGACCGCTCTGGTCTTCTGCGGCGAGTAGTCGATCAATCACCTCTACGCCACGGGTCGAGCCGATGCGGCACGGTGTGCATTTGCCACAGGATTCCTCGGCGCAGAACTGCATCGCAAAGCGTGCCATCTGGGCCATGTCGAGGCTGTCGTCAGCCACCACCACACCGCCATGACCGAGCATCGCGCCCATGGCGGCGAAAGCTTCGTAATCCAGCGGTGTATCGAATTGTTTTGGTGGCACCCAGGTGCCGAGCGGGCCGCCTACCTGCGCGGCCTTAACAGGCCGGCCACTGGCGGTGCCGCCGCCGTAGCTTTCCAGCAGCTCCCGCAGGGTCAGGCCAAAGGCCCGTTCCACCAGACCGCCGTGACGGATATTGCCCGCCAGTTGAAAGGGCATGGTGCCCAGGGAACGGCCCATGCCGTAGTCGCGATAGAACGGCGCGCCCTTGGCCAGAATCAGCGGCACCGAGGCCAGAGTCAGCACGTTGTGCACCAGCGTCGGCTGGCCGAACAGGCCCTGCAACGCCGGGATGGGCGGCTTGGCGCGAACGATGCCACGTTTGCCTTCGAGGGAATCCAGCAGTGCGGTTTCTTCACCGCAGATGTAGGCGCCGGCACCGACTCGCACTTCCATATCGAAGGCCTGCCCGCTGCCGCCGACATTGGCGCCGAGATAACCCGCTTCACGGGCGATGTTCAGCGCTGCGCGCAGGGTGGCCACGGCGTCGGGGTATTCCGAGCGTACATAGATGTAGCCGAAGGTGGCACCCGTGCAGAGACCGGCAATGGCCATGCCTTCGATCAGCAGGAAGGGGTCGCCTTCCATCAACATGCGGTCGGCGAAGGTGCCGGAGTCGCCTTCGTCGGCGTTGCACACGATGTACTTCTGCGCCGCCTGAGTGCCGCGCACGGTGCGCCATTTGATCCCGGCGGGGAAGGCCGCGCCGCCACGGCCACGCAGGCCAGAGTCAAATACCTCAGTGGCAGTCTGCTCGCCGCCAATGGCGACGGCCCGTTGCAAACCTTCGAAACCACCATGGGCGCGGTAATCGTCCAGCGACAGCGGCCGGGTGATGCCGGCGCGGGCGAACAGCAGGCGTTGTTGGGTTTTCAGATATGGCAATTCTTCCACCAGGCCCAGGGCCAGGGGATGTGCGCTTGAGGTTTGGAGGGCTTCGAGAACGGACGGCACATCGGCGGCGGTCAGCGGGCCGAAGCCGATACGGCCTTCAGGCGTGTCCACTTCCAGCAGCGGTTCCAGCCAGTACAGGCCACGGGAACTGGTGCGCTGCAGCTCAAGCGGCAGATTGAGGGCCTTGGCCTGAGTCATCAGCGCCGTGGACACCTCATCGGCACCCACGGCACGGGCCAGCGAATCCGTCGACAGATAAAGAGTTGGCATCACGCGTCCTCCCGGCAAGCGTCAAGCAAGGCATCCAGACGCTCGGCGCTGAGCCGCGCATGCACCCGGCCATCGAGCTCCAGCGCAGGCGAGCAGGCACAGGCACCCAGGCAATAAACGGGGCGCAAACTGATGCTGCCATCGGCGCTACTGCCGTGATCGTCCAACTGCAGACGCTCGCGCAATTGCGCAGCCAACTGCTCGGCACCCCGGCTCTTGCACGACTCGGCGCGGCACAAACGCAGGATATGTTTGGCCGGCGGCGCGGTACGGAAGTCATGGTAGAAACTGATCACCCCGCGAATCTCGGCCTGACTCTGGTTCAGCGCGTGGGCAATCTCGGGTACGGCCGCATCGGGGATGTAACCGATGCGTTCCTGAATATCATGAAGAATGGGCAACAGCGCACCCGCAGAGCCCTTGTGGCGCTCCAGCAGGCTGTTGACCACAGACAGGTGCAACTCAACATCAGGCATTCAGCAATCCTCACGGTCACGGACACACCAGGTGGTTGTCGGTCGTCCGAAAGTGTCGGCTGCGGCATTCACACCACGTCACGGTATCGTGGCAAATCAGGCCGTTGGCCAGGGCACCCTGAGCGGGCATCTTGTTGTGCCCGGCACGGTCTTCGCCGCACCTCGACTGGGCATAAAGGGCAGCTTGCCACGCTGTCTTTGATTGAACTGCACCAAAGCGACGTGTTTGGTTCTGCCTACGACTCTCCATTAAGTCTAGTTGAGCGGGGCGTTGGGGCGGCGCTCACTGGCCTAATGCCGCTATGGGCTTGTCGTGGTGGATGTATAGCAAGCATTACAGGCGGGAAGAAGCATCAGAACCGTGGGCAAATCTACGGAGCAGACGCAGGGGGGCTGACTCTGCAATCTCGATCGAGTATGAAGTCAGGCACAAGCCGTTCATTTGATAAACAGGGAAAGACCGATGATTGATTTCAACAACAAGGGATTCTTCAAGCTCAAGCAAAACGACGAATACGCCGAGCGCGTATCCGCCCTGTTGATCGATGGCGAACACGTCATCGACTCATACAAATCCATGCGCGACGGCGTGGTGTTCACCAACAAACGCATCATCTCGGTCAACGTCCAGGGCATCACCGGCAGCAAAAAAGACTTCACCTCATTGCCCTACAAAAACATCGTCGCGTACTCGGTCGAAACCTCAGGCACGTTCGACCTGGATTCTGAGCTGGAGATTTACTTTTCGTCGTTGGGGAGGGTGAAATTTGAGTTCACCGGCAAGACGTCGATGGTGGAAATTTCGAAGCTGATTTCTCAGCATTTGCTTTGATCCGAATGATCAAAAGCCCCGAACGTTCGGGGCTAACAACGGCCTCAAGTCTGCCGCAACCCCTGTGGGAGCAGGCTTGCTCGCGAAGGCGCCAGTCCAATCAACAAAAATGCTGAATGTGGTGCTCAACAAGCAACTCACCCATTCAAGCCAAACAATGCCACTCAACTCACCCCAATCCCTGTGGGAGCGGGCTTGCCCGCGATAGCGCCAGTCCAACCAACATCAGTGCTGGAATCCACCGCCCGCCATCGCAAGCAACCCACCCCACAAGCACACACCTCACCAACAGGCTACAGCCACTACCCCTCAGCCGTCGCCGCACGCTTCGCCGCCGACCCAACCCCCCGATCCCGAGTCAACACCTTCACCGCATCATCCACCACCGCCTTACTCATCGCCGTCAAATAATGCGCAGCCCAGGCGTGGTAGTCCGTGTCCCTGGCATAAGCCGCATCCTTGGTCAGTGCCTTGGCGAGAAACAGAAAATCAGAAGCCATGGCTAACGCATCGCCAAGCGGGACATCGCGGGTGACGTGGAATAGAGGCTGATCGGAACAGTAGATGGCGGGGGTTAAGCCGATGGTTTTGAGTTCGGGTTGTTCGGTCATTGGCCACCTCCGAGGAGGGAGAGGCAATGGGGGAGGGGGTTACGTGATTGGAAAATGCTTAGGGGGAAAAGCCAATTTTTGTACGGATCCATACTGCGCATTGCAAAGCTCCTTAATTTGAAGAGCTGCCACAATTCGTTACCAAGCGAATGGGTGGCAGCTGCGCGCAGGTTGGTAAACCGGGAAATCAAGGAAACCGGCACGTCCGAAGACGTCCCACGCACAGCCGCCATAACGCAGATCGCAGGCGAAAAAAAGCGCCTGCGAACGCATGGCACTGTTACGCAGTGATTTACCTCGGGTTACCAAGCCCGGTCGCTGAATTGGCAGCGACGGCGGGAGGGTATCTTCCTGATACTTTTCCTGCAACCTTCAAGATTGCTCGGTGGTTGTGT
>DATMUG010000107.1:0-11191 GCA_035563915.1 Pseudomonas sp.
TTTGGGGTCGTGCTCGGACTTATCGCACTGGCAATCCACTGGATCGGCGCGCCTCGAAAAACGACCTGACTTTCGCGAATCCCCCAATCCCCTTTAGGAGCTATCGAGTGCAACGAGGTTGCGATCTTTTGATTGCCAGCATCAAGATCAAAAGATCGCAGCCTGCGGCAGCTCCTACAGGATGACAGCCGACACAAAAAAGGCGACCTCGAGGGTCGCCTTTTGTCTTACTGCCCGAACTGTCTCCCCAGTCCGCCCGGTACACCATGGATATCGGTGTCTTCCCACGGCCCTTTCGGGCTGATCGAGCGGCTCCAGCCGTTGTTCCAGCGGTAGTAGGTACGCTGGCGGTAGAAGGTATTGGGTTGATCGTCGAGCACATACACACCCAGTTTAGGATCCCAATGGCTGTTGCCCCCCGGCGGTGGCGCGAAGCTGGCGGAGGTGCGCGGCAGTGGCTTGGCGGGTTTGGCCGGAATGCTCGGCTTGCTTGGGCTCGGCGAGGTCGACGGCGTGGGCTTGGGCTGCGAAGGCGGGATCGGCGGCAGATGCGTCGTTTCCGGTTGCTGGACCGCACAGGCGCTCAGTCCTAAAACGACACTGAGCAAGGTGATACGAGCGATGGCGGTCATGGTGGTGTTTCCTGTCATTTGTCCGGGCTGTCGATGGTCAGTGTCTGCGGCGCGGTGGTGCTGCTGGCCAGGGGCTGGCTGCGTCCGATCCACTCGCCCGCCGTCGGTTGGCCGGCGCGGGAGATGCGCGCAACCAGTTGGACTTCAGGGAAGTTCGACAGTTTCAACTGCGGCATCATTGCGTCGGCATCGCCCAGTTCGACGGTCGCCGGCAGGTCGGCCACGGTCAGGCGCTTGGCCGCCAGCGGCGCGGGTGGGCCGGAGGTGGCGCGAGCGAAAATGAACACGCTGTCACCGGGCTGGACCTTGGCCTTCAGCTCCGCCGCCAGATCAACCTTGACCTTGAGCAATGCGCCAACCTTGGCCACCGCCGCCGCAGGGGCGACCTTCCCGCCGCTGGCCACCAGCTTCTCGGTGGCGCGGGTAATGCCACCCTGCAAGGCAATGCGCGACTTGTCGTCCGGCGGCAGTTGCTCCAGCAGACGATTCCAGTAATCGATGGCGTCCTGATAACGCTGGCCTTCGAACGCGGCGATACCCAGCAGGCCCAGGCTGGTCACTTCCTTCGGGTCGGCCTTGAGCGCTTCATCGGTCAGTGCCTGAATCTTGTCCGACCATTTCTTGCCTTCGGCGAAATACAGGGCCTGCGCCCATTGCCCCAACAGTTCAGGCTGACGCCCGGCCAGATTCACCGTGCGCTCGAAGATTTTCGCAGCGTCCGCAGGACGCTCCTCAGTCATGTAGGTACGACCGAGGAAGTACAAAGCTTCGGCGGATTCCGGCTGTGCGGCGACTGCGCGCTCAAGGCGCTGGGTCATTTCTTCCATCGATTTTGGCGCGTGGGAGAATTCCCGGGTCAGCTCGACTTTTTCGCTGGCACCGAAATGCAGATACAAGCCCAGGCCCAGCACCGGCACCAGAATCGCTGCCAGCAACGGCGCCGGCTTGCCCAGACGCGAGACCCGCGGTGCGGCGCTGCCTTCGGTGTCGGCCAGCAGCTCACGGGCCGCTTCGGCACGACCGGCCTCCATCTGCGCGACATCGAGCACGCCTTCTTCCTGCTGAGTTTGCAACTCAGCCACGCGCTCCTGATACAGCGCCACGTTCAGGGCAGTACGATCCTCTTCGAGCTGGGCGCGACGATGACGCAGAACGGGGATCAACAGAAAACTCAGGGCCACCAGAAGCAGCAGACCTGCAGCGAGCCAGAAATCAATCATTCTTGGTTTTTATCCAACAGTTGGTCGAGGCGCTTGCGCTCCTCGGCAGAAAGCGAGCCCGGGGTTTGCGCGCGTTGTGCGCGACGCCGGCGGACGATCACGGCGATGACCACCAACCCACCCAGCAGCAGGCCGGCGGGGCCGAACCAGAGCACGGCGGTCTTGGCGTTCAGCGCAGGCTTGTAGCGGACGAAATCACCGTAGCGGTCGACCATGAAGTCGATGATCTGCTGGTTGTCCTTGCCTTCGCCGAGCATGCGGTAAATCTCTTTGCGCAGGTCGGCGGCGATCGGTGCGTTGGAATCGGCGATGTCCTGGTTCTGGCACTTGGGGCAGCGCAGTTCCTTGGTCAGCTCGCGAAAACGCTCGCGGTCACCTTCCTTGGCGAACTCGTAAGTGTCGATGGCGGCGTGGGCCACGCCCGCCATGCTTAAACCCAAAACGGCGGCAGCGATCCAGCGCTTCATGGCTTGGCCTCATCCACCAGCGCCTGATACTTGGCCGCCAGTTTTTCCCGCCAGACCTGCTCGTCGATCACCCCGACGAACTTGTCGCGAATGATGCCCTTGGCGTCGATGAAGAAGGTTTCCGGAGCGCCGTACACACCGAGGTTCAAGCCCAGAGTGCCGGCGTCGTCGCGGATGTCCAGTTGATAGGGGTTGTGGAATTCGTTCAGCCACTTCAAGGCATCGGCATTGACGTCCTTGTAGTTAATGCCGTAGATCACCACGCCCTTCTCGGCCAGCTTGTTCAGCACCGGATGCTCGACCCGGCAGGAAATGCACCAGGTGCCCCACACGTTGACCAGTGCCGGTTTGCCGAGGATATCGGTGCGGGTCAGGGTCTTGTCGCCCTGCACCGCCGGCAGGGAAAACTCGGGGAAGGGTTTGCCGATCATTGCCGAGGGCAACTCGGCGGGATCCAGGTACAGACCGCGATACAGGAAAACAGCAACCACCAGAAAAATCGCCAGTGGCAACAGCATCAACCAACGTTTCATGCAGTGGCTCCACTCATGCCCAGTGCTTCGCGCACGCGGCTTGTTACCTTGACCCGATAGCGTCGATCCAGCGCCGCCAGCAATCCGCCAAGACCGGTGAGCAAGCCGCCGAACCAGATCCAGCGCACGAACGGTTTGACGTGTACCCGCACCGCCCAGGCGCCGTTGCCCAGCGGTTCGCCCAATGCCACATAAAGGTCACGGGTGAATCCAGCATCGATCCCGGCTTCGGTCATCACCGAGTTCTGCACGGTATAGAGGCGTTTTTCCGGATGCAGCACGGTGACTTCCTTGCCCTCGCGGATCACACGGATGGTGCCCTTGTCGGAGGTGAAGTTCGGGCCTTCGAAGTGCTTGGCGCCTTCGAACACAAATTGATAGCCGGCCAGGTCCATGGACTCGCCCGGCGCCAGGCGCAGGTCTCGCTCGGCACTGTTCTGGCTCGACAGCACCACACCCAGGGCACAGACCGCGATGCCCAGGTGGGCCAGCTGCATGCCCCAATAGCTGCGGGTCAGGGTTGGCAGGCCTTTGATCAGGCCTTTGTGGCGCGTCTTGTCGAAGATGTCCCGCACGCCGGCCAGCAATACCCAGGCGGCGAGCAGGAAGGTGGCAAGCACCGCCCAGTTGAAATCGCCATAAGCGACACCGGCCACCACCGCCATGGCGACACTGCCGAGCAATACCGGGGTCAGCATGCTCAGCAGCCATTTCACCGGGGTGTCTTTCCAGCGCACGATCACGCCGACCGCCATCACCAGCATCAGCAAGGCCATCAACGGAATGAACAGTGCATTGAAGTACGGTGGGCCCACCGACAGCTTGGCGCCGGTCATCGCATCCAGAATCAACGGATACAGGGTGCCGAGCAGGATCATGGAAGCAGCCACCACCAGCACCAGGTTGTTGCCCAGCAGCAGGGTTTCCCGGGACCAGAGGTTGAAGCCGACCTGGCTCTTGACCACCGGCGCGCGCAGGGCGAACAGCGTCAGCGAACCGCCGACCACGAACAGCAGGAAAATCAGGATGAACACGCCGCGCTCGGGGTCGGAGGCGAAGGCATGCACTGAAGTCAGCACGCCGGAACGCACGAGGAAGGTCCCCAGCAGGCTCAACGAGAACGCGGCGATGGCCAGCAACACGGTCCAGCTCTTGAACACCCCGCGTTTTTCCGTGACCGCCAGCGAGTGGATCAGCGCGGTCCCCACCAGCCAAGGCATGAACGAGGCGTTTTCCACCGGGTCCCAGAACCACCAGCCGCCCCAGCCGAGTTCGTAGTAGGCCCACCAGGAGCCGAGGGTGATGCCGATGCCAAGAAAAGCCCAGGCGACGATGGTCCATGGACGCGACCAACGTGCCCATGCCGCATCCAGGCGACCGCCCATCAAGGCGGCGATGGCGAAGGCGAAGGCCACGGAGAAACCGACATAGCCCATGTACAGCATCGGCGGATGGACGATCAGGCCGATGTCTTGCAGCAACGGATTGAGGTCGGCGCCATCACTGGGCATTTGCGGCAGGATGCGTTTGAACGGGTTGGAGGTGAGGATCAGAAACAGCAGGAAACCGGTGCTGATCATGCCCATGACCGCCAGCACCCGAGCCAGCATGACCTGCGGCAACTGTCGGGAGAACACCGACACGGCGAACGTCCAGCCACCGAGGATCAACGCCCACAGCAGCAAAGAACCTTCGTGGGCGCCCCACACGGCGCTGAACTTGTAGTACCACGGCAAGGCACTGTTGGAGTTGCTGGCCACATACGCGACGGAAAAATCGTCGATCATGAACGCATAGGTCAGAACGCCGAAAGCGAACAGCAGGAAGGCGAACTGGCCCCACGCGGCCGGCTGGGCCAGGCTCATCCACAAACGATCACCGCGCCAGGCGCCGAGCAACGGCACCACGGCCTGAACCAGGGCGAAACACAGCGCCAGAATCATGGCCAGATGGCCAAGCTCGGGAATAAAAATGCCGGAAGTCATGGATCAACCCTCCTTAGCGGGTGTCGGGGCGGATTGACCACTGTCTTTCAACGCCTTGGTCACTTCCGGAGGCATGTACTTCTCGTCGTGCTTGGCCAGCACTTCATCGGCCACCACCACGCCATCGGCATTGAGCTTGCCCAAGGCGACGATGCCCTGCCCTTCGCGGAACAGATCCGGAAGGATGCCGCGATAAGTGATGGTCACGGATTTGTTGAAGTCGGTGACGACGAATTTCACGTCCAACGAATCGCTGGAGCGTTGCAGCGAGCCCTTCTCGACCATGCCACCGGCGCGAATACGCGTGTCATGGGGCGCTTCGCCGTTGGCGATCTGGGTCGGTGTGTAGAACAAATTGATGTTTTGCTGCAGGGCGCTCAGGGCCAGGCCGACGGCAGCGCCGACACCGACCAGGATCGCAAGAATGATAGTAAGACGCTTTTTACGCAGCGGATTCACTTGCCGTTCTCCCGGCGCAGACGACGCGCCTCTTGTTGCAGATACCGCTTGCGGGCCAGGATCGGCGCCGCCACGTTGAGGGCCAGCACCGTCAGGCAGATGCCATAGGCCGACCAGACATACAGGCCATGATGGCCCATGGCGAGGAAGTCGCCGAATGACGCAAAACTCATCGAACGGCCTCCAGGCTGTTTTCCACTTCGGCCTTGACCCAACTGGCCCGCGCCTCGCGCTTGAGCACTTCAAGACGCATGCGCAGCAGCAGCACCGCGCCGAAGAAACAGTAGAACCCCAGCGCCGTCAGCAGCAGCGGCAGCCACATCTCGGCGGGCATCGCCGGCTTTTCGGTGAGGGTGAAGGTCGCGCCCTGGTGCAGGGTGTTCCACCACTCCACCGAGTATTTGATGATCGGGATGTTGATCACACCGACAATGGCCAGCACCGCGCAAGCCTTGGCCGCGCTGTCACGATTGCTGATGGCGTTGCCCAGCGCAATGACACCAAAGTACAGAAACAGCAGGATCAGCATGGACGTCAGTCGTGCATCCCAGACCCACCACGAGCCCCAGGTCGGTTTACCCCAGATCGCGCCCGTGACCAGGGCTACCGCCGTCATCCAGGCACCGATGGGGGCCGCGCATTGCAGGGCGACATCGGCCAGTTTCATTTTCCACACCAGCCCGACCACACCGCACACCGCCAGCATCACGTAGATGGACTGCGCCAGCATGGCGGCCGGAACGTGGATATAGATGATGCGAAAGCTGTTGCCCTGCTGGTAGTCGGGCGGTGCAAAGGCCAGGCCCCAGACCACGCCAACGCCAATCAGCAGCAAGGCTGCAATGCTCAGCCACGGCAACATTTTGCCGCTGATGCCGTAGAACCACTTGGGTGAGCCGAGCTTATGAAACCAGGTCCAGTTCATTACTGTTTCCATCACGGTTGCCGCACTTGATGACAAGGCAGCACAGGGTCTGCTTTTTATTAAAAGAGGTGGTTAAAATTTAACCAGACCTCATTATTCGCCGACGCTGATCTTCAGGCCAGCGGCTATTGCAAAAGGTGTCAGGGTTATCGCCAGTGCGGTCAGGCTGCCAAGCCACAACAGATAACCGGTCGCCGGCATGCCCTGCAGGGCCGCTTGCAAGGCGCCACTGCCGAGAATCAGCACCGGGATGTACAACGGCAGAATCAGCAACGCCAGTAACAGGCCGCCGCGCTTCAAACCGACGGTCAACGCCGCGCCCACCGCACCGAGCAGGCTCAGCACCGGTGTACCCAGCAATAAAGAAAGCAGCAACACCGGCAGACAGGCGGCAGGCAAACCGAGCATCAGCGCCAGCAAAGGTGCGAGCAAAACCAGTGCCAGGCCGGAAAAAGCCCAGTGTGCCAGCACCTTGGCCAATACCAGAAGAGCCAGGGGGTGCGGCGAAAGGACCCACTGTTCCAGCGAGCCATCCTCGAAATCACTGCGGAAAAGCCCGTCCAGCGAGAGCAGGACCGATAAAAGCGCCGCCACCCAGACCAGGCCCGGAGACAAGGTTTGCAACAATTGCGACTCGGGGCCGACCGCCAGCGGAAACAGCGAGACCACGATCGCAAAGAACACCAGCGGATTGGCCAGCTCCGCCGGACGGCGGAACAGCAAACGGGCCTCACGGGCGACCAACAGGCCAAACACACTCATACGGCCCATTTCCCCAGATCGATATCACGATAACCGGCCGGCATCCGGCTCAGCGTGTGGTGTGTGGTCAGGACCACCATGCCACCCCGTTCGCAGTGCCCGGCGAGGTGCTCTTCAAGCTGGGCCACGCCCTGTTTGTCCAGGGCCGTGAATGGCTCGTCGAGAATCCACAGCGGCGGGCTGTCCAGATACAAACGCGCCAGTGCGACGCGGCGCTGCTGGCCGGCGGACAGGGTATGGCAGGGAACGTCTTCGAAACCGCGCAATCCGACCGCCGCCAGGGCTTGCCAGATCGCCTCATGGGAGGCCGGTTGATGCAGGGCGCACAGCCAGCTCAGGTTCTCTTCCGGGGTCAGCAGATCCTTGATCCCGGCTGCGTGGCCGATCCACAACAGATTGCGCGCCAGCTCCGTGCGTTGTTCGTGGAGCGGCTGGCCATTGAGCAGCACCTCACCGGCCGTCGGCTGCATCAACCCGGACAGAAGGCGCAACAGGCTGGTCTTGCCGCTGCCGTTGGGGCCGCTGATTTGAATCATTTCGCCACTGGCCAGTCTCAAATCGAGATTTTCAAAAAGCAGCCGAAGGTCTCGCTCACAGGCAAGGGCAACGGTTTGCAGGACAGGACTGGTCAAGGGTTCACGGGCCTTATACGGTTCAAGTCGGCTCTGGCGCGGCCGTTAAAGAGATGCAGAATAGATGTAATGGCCACCCGAGCGAGAGACTTGCGTCAAATAATTGCAATGTTTCGGGCACCCTGTATACAACCGCGCGGCATTATACATGCCATTTCCTACTCCAAAGCGCGCATTTTCCCAAGGTTGTGACCGCGTATGACAGGCGAAATGAATATCCTCCCGCTGCCGCAAACGCCTGCGCCGACCCCGCGTCCGCTGGCGGTCAGCGGTGAGCTGCTCAAGCTGCTGACACCTATCGAGGGCCTGATCAACGCCGGCCAGACCGCCAAGGCCGAAGTGCTGTCGCTCAAGCAGGCGGATCAGACCTTTCAACTGCTGCTCAAAGTCACCCTCGACAGCGGACGCCAGACCACGGTGCAGGCCACCAGTAGTCAGCCATTGCCCCAAGGCACCAGCATCGCGGTCACCCAGCCTTCGGCGGGTAACCTGGCCATCACCGTGCAACAGGCCATCGCTTCCAGCGTCGCCACCCTCACCCGTCTCGACACCGCGCAACTGCCGGTCGGCACGCTGTTACAGGGCAAAGTGCTGACCTCCCAGGTGTTGCCGCCAGTGCCGGGGCAACCGACAGTATTTCGCTCGATGGTGAGCCTGCTCAATACCGCCTTGAGCGGCAGCACATTGAGCATCGACAGCCCGCAACCCCTGCGCATCGGCACCTTGCTCAGCGCCCGGGTACAGGACACCCAGACGCTGAAGTTCGTCCCCTTGAGCAGTCGCCAGGAGCAATTGGCCGTGACCCAGCAACTGGTCAGCCAGACCAGCCGCCAGGGTTCGCTGGACGGTCTGCTCAAGCTGTTGCAAGACTTGCCGCCTTCGAACCAGACCTCCAGCGATCTGCGCGCCGCCGTGGATAAATTGCTCGCCGGCTTGCCGGACGTTCAACAACTGAGCACCCCCAAAGGCCTGTTCCAGGCCCTGGCCGGCAGCGGTGCGTTCCTCGAAACCAAGCTGCTGGCTGGACAGCCCCCCACGCTTGCCCCGGACATGAAAGCCGATCTGCTCAAGCTGATCGCGCAACTGACGCCGAACCTGCCGGCCAGCACCAACCTCAGCGCGATCATCGCCGCCAACACCCTGGCCCAGGCCCTGCCGAGTTTCGTGCGCAACGCCCTGGGCATGCTCGGGCAAGTCAGCGCCAAACCGTCGCCCACCAACTTCCCACTGCCGGAGCGACTGTTGCAGAGCGCCGAAGGCGAAGACGATCTCGAACACCTGTTGCGCCTGGCCGCCGCCGCGGTGTCTCGTTTGCAAAGCCACCAGTTGTCGAGCCTGGAACAGACCGGCGTGACCAGCGACGGGCGACTGGTGAGCACCTGGCAACTGGAGATCCCGATGCGCAACCTGCAGGACATCGTGCCCTTGCAGATCAAGTTCCAGCGAGAAGAAGTGGCCGATAAGGAACAGCCCCAGGAACGTCGCGACGAGCGCGAGCCCAAGCAGCAACTGTGGCGCGTCGAACTGGCGTTCGACCTGGAACCCTTGGGACCGATGCAGGTTCAGGCACAATTGATCCGCGGCACCCTGTCCAGCCAGCTATGGGCCGAACGCCAATACACCGCCGCTCTCATCGAAAACAACCTGGCCGCCCTGCGCCAGCGCCTGCTGGCCTCGGGCCTGAGCGTCAGCGACCTCGACTGCCACCAGGGCAAACCGCCCCAGGGACCGCAAACCCGCCTTGAACAACGCTGGGTCGACGAAACCGCATGAACAATCCCGATACCCCACGCCAGGCCATCGCCCTCAAGTACGACGGCCACCACGCCCCTACCCTCACCGCCAAGGGCGACGAAGAATTGGCGGAAGAAATCCTGCGTATCGCCCGCGACTACGAAGTACCGATCTATGAAAACGCCGAGTTGGTGAGGTTGTTGGCGAGGATGGAACTGGGGGACAGCATTCCGGAAGAGCTGTACCGCACGATTGCCGAGATCATCGCGTTCGCGTGGAATCTGAAGGGCAAGTTTCCGGCAGGACAGGATCCGAATGCGCCGAGGGTGGAGAAGGATGTGACGGATCGTGGGGATGATTACTGAATCAGTGCGCCATGTACGTTGCCAACATGGCGCACCTGATAAGCATCTTTAAGAAGGAACTACGTCGGCTAGAACGCGTGAAGCCACCGACGTCGCTACATGATCCCTGTCGCGATGTAGCTCAAGAGCTTCGGCCATGGTTTTTCCATCGTACTTGTCCAATGCGTCGGTAAAGACTGCCGCGATGGCGGGTTCAAGGCCAGCTGTGAAACTGGAGATAAACGCCCCGTCGATAACGGTGTCGCGGACATGCGCTATTTCTGCATCGATTAAAGCAGGGGCTCGTGACACCTGCTGATCGAATAAAGCCTGGTCATGGATAGTGATGTTCCGCGAATCAATTGAACGCTCTGCGACTCTGACACTCTTGTTGCCATCCCAGACCGACAAGGAGTATTCGCTAATGATTTGATGGTTTTTTTGCACCAACTCGATTGTTTCCTGCCTCTTCTCCAATGAGGAGCGGAAATACTGGCTCAAAAAATCAAAGCCCATCAATGCCTCATCAGTTGAACGCTTAAGCATTCGACAACACAAAGTCGTCAGGTCCACTTGAATGTCGTGAACCGCTGCTTTTTGATTTCCCTTTTGCAGCTCAACTAATTGCAGCTTACTTTCGATGAGCCCTGGGTAGAGATACAACGAATCTCGGGTCAAGCTCTGTGAAAACATGCTTTCCATGCAGCTCAGGAACCTGTCTAACAGAGTGTAAGCGTGCAAATAGAGCTGAGACATCGTGATGCCGGGCATTCGATTCTGTAAATAGTTTCTGACTTCATCAGTTCCGAGTGAAAACCCACCACTCAAATAAGACGTTTTCCCGGCACCTGGAGCCCCTCGAACAATTGAAACGTCCTTTTTTTCAACAATCCCTTCCTCCAACATCAGGGACTGAAAAGACGCTTTATATTCAGCATCCAATTTGGCCGTCAAATTCATCATCACGTTGGCATTGATACATTCAACCTCTGCTAACCACACTCCTGCCTCCGCCAAACGGAGTTCCAGTTTGGGAAAATCTGTTTTCTCCAGTTCCTTGAGTTCTTCAGGGTGGCGAGTCAATGCATGCCAGGTAGGAATGGAACAATCAGCCTTCAGGCATTCCAGGCGAGCGGAGTAAGTGCTTTCCGAGCATGGAAGTTTGACTAACTCACTCAAAACCGATTTGGCAGTATGTTTATTTATCAACGTGCCTGTGCCCGTCTTTCCGACCAGGACTTCCGGCTGGGGAACCAGTGTCTTATTGTCCACTCCCGCGCTACCCATGCTGGAGGGAGAGTTCGAAACACGCCTTACATTGTTGCAAACATTTGGCGCTAGGCTTTTGGTTTCGCTGTCGAATCTTGAGCTTGTATAGCTCCCGGCAACAATCGGATGAGGGGTGACAGTCGGCATAACACACCTTCGGAGAGTTCAGTGTTCTGCAGAATATCGATGCTGGAAAAACACTCTTCCAAAAAGCGCTCAGTGGCTTGAA
>DATMUG010000108.1:0-4796 GCA_035563915.1 Pseudomonas sp.
GCGCGAGCTTCTGTAGGAGCTGCCGCAGGCTGCGATCTTTTGATCTTCTGACGCGATTACAGAAAATCCTTGTAGGCAAACAACGCCGGTGCGCCACCGGTGTGCAGGAAAATAATCGGGCCGTCATCGAAACGCTGGCGACCGATTCCGTCCAGCAACCCCGCCATGGCCTTGCCGGTGTACACCGGGTCGAGCAGCAGGCCTTCCTGACTTGCCACCAGCTTCACCGCCGCCAGCGTCCCGGCATTCGGCTCGCCGTAGCGTGGCGCGAAATACTCATCCCACAATTCGACCTTGAAGCTTTGCGGCAAGCTCACGCCCAGGAGTTCAGCGGTACGCTCGGCCAGGCCCTGCACCTTAGGCAGTTGATCTTCTTCGCTGCGCGACACCGTGACACCGATCACCGGCAGATCCGGCAAGGCTTCGTTCAACGCCAGCGCCAGGCCACTGTGGGTGCCGGCACTGCCCGAGGCCAGGACCACGGCGGCGAAGTTCAGCCCGGTGTCCTTGATCTGTTCGGCCAGCTCCAGGCCGGCGCGCACGTAACCCAGGGCACCGAGGGCATTGGAGCCGCCGATGGGCACCAGATAGGGTTTCTTGCCGTTGCTGCGCAGGCGCGCCGCCAGGGCTTGCAGTTGCTCGTCGGCGTTGTCGAGGTTCTCCACCAGCTCGACCTTGGCATCGAACAGGTCCAGCAGCAGGCGGTTGCCGTTGCCGACGTAGTTGGGGTCTTGGGTATTGAGGGGGTTTTCCAGCAGGGCGACACAGCCAAGGCCCAGTTTGGCGGCAATGGCTGCGGTCTGGCGCACATGGTTCGATTGCAGCGCACCGGCGGTGATCAGGGTATCGGCGCCTTGGGCCAGGGCATCGGCGCACAGGTATTCGAGTTTGCGCAGCTTATTGCCGCCCATCGCCAGTGGCGTCAGGTCGTCGCGTTTGACGTACACATCGCGCCCCAGCCAGGTCGACAGGCGTTCGAGTTTTTCCAGGGCGGTGGGCTGACCGAGCAGGTCGAGACGGTTAAAGCGGGCAAGCTGTTGTTTGATCATGAGTCCGTTACTGGCGGTGGATGATCAAAGGACTATAGGCACGGCCAAAAGCCGGGGCAACTGCCAATCGCTTATAGCCAATGGTGCTTAGGCCAGCACAATTGGTTCTTAATTTGGCCTGCGAACCTTGCCGTAAAGTAATCGCCGTCAGTGCGGCCAGACAGTCCGGTCGCCCGTGAGGAGTTTTTACCGTGAGTGAGCGTTCCAGCCATTGGCAATTGCAGACCATCGTCTCCCAACTGCGCAGCGCACGTGAGCAATGGCGCGCGCAAAACGGCCGTGCCAGCACTGAACAGGGCGGTCGCGAGTTGCCGTCCCGGGCGGCCATGGCGGAGATTCTCGAAGCGCTGTGTGGCGCGTTGTTTCCGATGCGTCTGGGGCCGGTCGACCTGCGCGAGGAGAGTGAAGACTTCTACGTCGGCCACACCCTCGATGTGGCGTTGAATGCGTTGCTGGCCCAGGCACGGCTCGAACTGCGTTACGCCGCGCGCCACAGTGCCCAGGCCGAAACTGAGGTTGAGGCCAAAACCATCCAGATCATTCAGGACTTTGCCCTCGCGCTGCCAGGGCTGCGCAGCCTGTTGGATACCGACGTGCTGGCGGCCTATCACGGTGATCCGGCGGCGCGCAGCGTCGATGAAGTGCTGCTGTGCTACCCGGGCATTCTGGCGGTGATCCACCATCGTCTGGCTCACCATTTGTACCGCGCCGGGCTGCCATTGCTGGCGCGGATCAGCGCGGAAATCGCCCACTCGGCCACGGGCATCGACATCCACCCTGGCGCGCAGATCGGCCGCAGTTTCTTCATCGACCATGGCACCGGCGTGGTGATCGGCGAGACCGCGATCATTGGCGAGCGGGTGCGCATTTATCAGGCGGTGACCCTGGG
Source organism: Pseudomonas sp. (assembly GCA_035563915.1). Taxonomy (GTDB): domain Bacteria; phylum Pseudomonadota; class Gammaproteobacteria; order Pseudomonadales; family Pseudomonadaceae; genus Aquipseudomonas. Next base: position 1,939 of record DATMUG010000108.1, read on the forward strand.
CGCCAAGCGCTTTCCGGCGGACGAGGATGGTCAGTTGCAGAAGGGCCAGCCGCGGCACCCGATTGTCGAGGACGACGTGGTGATCTACGCCGGTGCGACCATTCTGGGGCGGATCACCATCGGCAAGGGCACGACCATCGGCGGCAACGTCTGGTTGACCCGCAGCGTGCCACCGGGGAGTAACCTGACCCAGGCGAGTTTGCAGGTGGATGACGGGACGCAGAAGTAATCCGCAATAGCTGCACTCGGCCTTTGTAGGAGCTGCCGAGTGCAACGAGGCTGCGATCTTTTCAAGAGCCCTGCGAAATCAAAATCAAAAGATCGCAGCCTGCGGCAGCTCCTACAAAAGCACGACCGCCCAGCCCTGCGATTAGTCCTTAGCCCCCTATCCATGTTTAACTTGAACGTTCATTCAAGTTAAACCGGTGGTTCGCCGCCCGCTCACAACAGGAGGCTTGCCTTTGCTGAGTCCGATTTCTACAGCCGCGTTTTACCGCTTCGAGGTGCACCCTTGATGAGTGCATCGTCCCTTCCTGCCAGCGGCCTGGTCCGCATGAATCCCCCGGTGTTCTGGTTCGCCGCCAGCTTCATCCTGTTATTCGGCGTCGTGGTCATCGCCATGCCCGAACAAGCCGGCGCCTGGCTGCTGGCGGCGCAAAACTGGGCGGCCAACACGGTTGGCTGGTATTACCTGCTGGCGATGACCCTGTATCTGGTCTTCGTGGTGGTCACCGCGTTATCGGGCTACGGCAAGATAAAACTCGGTGCCGACCACGACGAGCCCGAATTCAGCTACCTGTCCTGGGCCGGCATGCTGTTTGCCGCCGGGATCAGCATCACCCTGTTTTTCTTCTGCGTGTCCGAACCCCTGACCCACATGCTGCAGCCGCCCCAAGGCGAGGCGGGCACCGCGGCTGCGGCGCGTCAGGGGATGCAGATTCTTTTTCTGCACTGGGGCCTGCACGGTTGGGGCGTGTTTGCCTTCGTCGGCATGGCGCTGGCCTACTTCGCCTACCGGCACAACCTGCCGCTGGCCCTGCGTTCGGCCTTGTATCCATTGATCGGCAAGCGCATCAACGGTCCCATCGGCTACGCGGTGGATGGCTTCGGCATCATCGCCACGGTGTTCGGCCTCGGTGCCGACATGGGCTTTGGCGTGTTGCACCTCAATTCGGGCCTGGACTACCTGTTCGGCATCGCCCACACCCAGTGGATTCAGGTCGGGCTGATCACGCTGATGATGGGCGCGGCGATCATCGTCGCGGTATCCGGTGTCGATAAAGGCGTGCGGGTGATGTCCGACATCAACATGCTGCTGGCCTGTGCGCTGCTGCTGTTCGTGTTGTTCGCCGGGCCCACGCAGCATCTGCTCAACACCTTGATCCAGAATCTGGGCGATTACCTCGGCGCGTTGCCGATGAAAAGCTTCGACCTGTACGCCTACGACAAACCCAGTGACTGGCTGGGCGGCTGGACCGTGTTTTACTGGGCCTGGTGGATTGCCTGGTCGCCGTTCGTGGGGCTGTTCATCGCGCGGATTTCCCGTGGCCGGACCATCCGTGAATTCGTCTTCGGCGTGCTGTTGATTCCCCTCGGTTTCACCCTGGCGTGGATGTCGATCTTCGGCAACAGCGCCATCGACCAGGTGCTCAACCACGGCATGTCGGCGCTGGGTATGTCGGCCATCGATAACCCTTCGATGACCCTCTACCTGTTGCTGGAAACCTACCCATGGAGCAAAACCGTCATCGCGGTCACGGTGTTCATCAGCTTCGTGTTTTTCGTCACCTCGGCCGACTCCGGCACCGTGGTGTTGTCGACGCTGTCGGCCAAGGGCGGCAACCCCGATGAAGACGGGCCGAAATGGCTGCGGGTGTTTTGGGGTGCGATGACCGCTCTGGTGACCAGTGCGCTGTTGTTCTCCGGCAGCATCGATGCGCTGAAGTCGGCGGTGGTCCTGACGTCGCTGCCGTTCTCGTTGATTTTGCTGACGATGATGTGGGGCCTGCACAAGGCGTTCTACCTGGAATCGCAAAAGCAGATTGCGCAGATGCACTCTCTGGCGCCGGTGTCTGGCGCACGGCGTGGCGGTTGGCGTCAGCGCTTGAGTCAGGCGGTACATTTCCCGTCGCGGGACGAGGTCTACCGTTTCATGGAAACCACGGTGCGCCCGGCGATTGAAGAGGTCACCGCGGTGTTTGTCGAGAAAGGATTGAGTGTGATCACGGTGCCGGATCCGGCCCATGACAGCGTCAGCCTGGAGATCGGTCACGGCGATCTGCATCCGTTCATCTATCAGGTGCGGATGCGCGGCTATTTCACTCCGTCGTTCGCCCGAGGCGGCATGGGCTCCAAGCAGCTCAACAACCGTCGTTACTACCGGGCGGAGGTGCATTTGAGCGAGGGTAGCCAGGACTACGATCTGGTGGGTTACAGCAAGGAGCAGGTGATCAACGACATCCTCGATCAGTACGAGCGGCACATGCAGTTTTTGCATCTGGTGCGTTGATCGTCACGTCTCGCTGGTCAGCACCATGAACAGCACCAGCGCCGCCACCGGTACACCGAACACGGCGCTGCCGACCGCCAGCTCCGTGCTCAAGGGTTGACCGGCATGCACCATGCCCACCGCGCCATTGATCAAGGTCAGCGCCAGCCACAGCACGATGAAGCCGTAGGCCAGGGTCTGGCGGGTGAAGCCGATCTTCTCGCCGATGTAGAGCATCAGCGCCAGGAGGATCAGGCCGAAGGTGATGATGATGGTGGTGTGCATGGTGGGTTTTGCCTGCCGGATGTGTATCGACGGGTCGGACGCTTTCGCGAGCAAGCCCGCTCCCACAGGGATCACCGCGATTCAT
>DATMUG010000109.1:0-7470 GCA_035563915.1 Pseudomonas sp.
ACTGACAAGACCAATCAGTCCTGGGGCGGCCGCTTCAGTGAACCCGTCGACGCCTTCGTCGCCCGCTTCACCGCCTCCGTCACCTTCGACCAGCGCCTGTATCGCCACGACATCATGGGCTCGATCGCCCACGCCACCATGTTGGCCAAGGTCGGCGTGCTGACCGATGCCGAGCGCGACAGCATCATCGATGGCCTGAAGACCATCCAGGGTGAAATCGAGGCTGGCCAGTTCGACTGGCGCATCGACCTCGAAGACGTGCACATGAACATCGAGGCGCGTCTGACCGACCGCATCGGCGTGACCGGTAAAAAGTTGCACACCGGCCGTAGCCGCAACGATCAGGTCGCCACCGACATCCGCCTGTGGCTGCGTGACGAAATCGACCTGATCCTGGGCGAAATCACCCGCCTGCAAAAAGGCCTGCTGGAGCAGGCAGAGCGCGAAGCCGGCAGCATCATGCCGGGCTTCACCCACCTGCAAACCGCGCAGCCGGTGACCTTCGGCCACCACATGCTGGCCTGGTTCGAAATGCTCAGCCGCGACTACGAACGCCTGGTCGACTGCCGCAAGCGTACCAACCGCATGCCGCTGGGCAGCGCCGCGCTCGCCGGCACCACCTACCCGATCGACCGCGAATACACCGCCCAGCTGCTGGGCTTCGAGGCCGTCGGCGGCAACTCCCTGGACAACGTGTCCGATCGTGACTTCGCTATCGAATTCTGCTCGGCCGCCAGCATCGCGATGATGCACCTGTCGCGGTTCTCCGAAGAATTGGTGTTGTGGACCAGCGCTCAGTTCCAGTTCATCGATCTGCCGGATCGTTTCTGCACCGGCAGCTCGATCATGCCGCAAAAGAAAAACCCGGACGTGCCAGAGCTGGTGCGTGGCAAGACAGGTCGCGTATTCGGTGCGGTGATGGGCCTGCTGACCCTGATGAAAGGCCAGCCTCTGGCTTACAACAAGGACAACCAGGAAGACAAGGAGCCGCTGTTTGACGCCGCCGACACCCTGCGCGACTCGCTGAGGGCCTTTGCCGACATGATCCCGGCGATCAAGCCCAAGCACGCCATCATGCGCGAAGCGGCGCTGCGCGGCTTCTCCACCGCCACCGACCTGGCCGACTATCTGGTGCGTCGTGGCCTGCCGTTCCGGGACTGCCACGAAATCGTTGGCCATGCCGTGAAATACGGCGTGGAGAGCGGCAAAGACCTGGCGGAAATGAGCCTCGAAGAGCTGCGCAAGTTCAGCGACCAGATCGATCAGGACGTATTTGCCGTGCTGACCCTGGAAGGTTCGGTCAATGCCCGTGACCATATCGGCGGGACTGCGCCGGCACAGGTCAAGGCCGCCGTGACTCGCGGTCAGGCGTTGCTCGCCAGCCGCTAAAAGCTTCGCAGGCAAGCCCGCTCCCACAGTATTTGTGTCGTACATACAAACCTGTGGGAACGGGCTTGCCCGCGATGACTGACTTACAGAAGCTACAAACCTTACTTCTTGGCCGCGATCATCGCCATGAACGCCGGCATCGCCGCCTCCTTGTCCGTCGCAATCCGCTGAACATTCGGGTTCTGCTCCAAACGCTCCAGCAGCGACCTGGCCCCCGGCAGATCAGCCAACAGATCGATTCCAAACAGCTTTTTCGCCACGCCACATGCCAGCGGCACGCTGTACAGGAAATACAGGTCCGCCACGCTCAAACTGTCACCCGCCACATAGGGGCTGAACCGGCCATGTCGGCCGAGGGACGCAATACCCAGCAGCAACTCGGCCTTGGTTTTTTCCTTGATCGCATCCGGCACTGTCGCGCCGAAAAACGCTTCGGGATAGCAAGCGCGCGCGGGCAGTTCGATGTACAGCTCGATTTCTTTGGCGAGCGCCACCACCTGTGCACGCTCGAACGCATCGTTGGGCAGCAACGGCGTACCTTTCTGGGTTTGCTCGATGTAATCGAGGATCGCCATGGTTTCATTGATGAAACCCTTCGCTGTTTTCAACACCGGGACTTTGCCGCGAGGACTGATGGCCAACGCCTCGGGGTTCTGCCCCCCGTAGAACGGCACTTCGTCGAAGGGCAATCCTTTTTCCAACAGCGCCAGCTTGACCATGTTGTAGTAGTTGCTGACGGAGAATCCATAAAGCTGAATCATCACAAAGCCTCCAGGCCGTGCGGGGTGGGCGGTGCCTGTTTATAGAACGCTCAAGGCTTTCTTGCCAGCAGCATCACAGCCTTGAATGCAGGTAAACTGGCCACCTTTCCTTGAGGAGCCTGCCATGAGCGAGCCAACCCCCGACAACAACCAGGACGACATCGACGACGAAGAGTTCGCCGAGAACACGCTGATCGAGGCCATCGAGAACCAGATCGAAAGCGACAATCCGCCAGCGGCCAAGGCAACGTTCAACAAACTGACGCTGGTGGGTTACGAGCGGGAAGAGATCCTCAACCTGATGGCCCACGTTTTAGCGGTAGAAATCGACGCGATCCTCGAAGAAGACCGCGCGTTCAACACCGAATGGTATGAGGCCGCGTTGCGGGCGTTGCCAGAGCTGCCGCCAGAAAAGAAGTAAGCCAAACCCCGCCCCTGTAGGAGCGAGCCTGATCGCGAAAACCCCGAGAGCGCCGCTGGGCATCCGGATTTACGCGACATCGTTCACGACCATCGCGAGCAAGCTCGCTCACACAGAGAGAAAAAAGGCTACTGCGGGCACTGGACATGCCGCACAAGCGGGTTCACCTTAGTGGCGCTGTCGTCCAATTCCTAGAAAGTCTGGAGTCCTTATGTCGCTTACCCCTGAGTTGGTTGCCGAACTGGAAATCCTCGCACTCTTCAACCTGGACAGTTCCCAGGAAGGTTTGAAAATTCATCAGTCCGCTGCCCCGCAAGCCATCGCCGCAGCCAAACGCCTATACGCAAAGGATCTGATCGATCAGCCTGATGGTGGCTATCTCACCAGCTTGGGCCGTGATGCCGCACAAAGTGTGCAAACCGTACTCACCATTCTGAAAGCCGAAGAAACAGCCTGAATTGCGCTGCATCGCCCACGGAATTTCCGCTACGGGATTTCTGTGGGCCTGTTCAGCCGGCTGACCTTTTCCAACGTTATAAATCTGACGCCAAAAAAACAAAATCAGCTTAAATGTCTTCGGGCCGAGGCGCTAAACTGCCACCACCCGAGAGCCCCACGTCCGAGCCCCGCGAGCCGGTTTGAGCTGACATGACCCGCACCCATGAAATCCGCCCCGATCTGGACGAGGGCATCGACCGCAAGGTTCTGAGCCAGCTGCGCGCCCGCTTCCTGAAGCTCAACGAAGGCCGCATGGCCCGCGCCATGGAGGGCCTGTCGCCCCGCCAGCAAGGTGTGCTGAGCCTTCTACCGCTGTTTTTCCACGTCAATCACCCGCTTTTGCCGGGCTATGTCTCGAGTGGCACCCCGGCCGGACTGTCGAATTTCGAACCTGACGCCAACCTCCTGGCCGATGCCCAGCGCCTGACCCGTTCGTTTACCTATAAACCTCGCCACGGCAGCAACCCGCCGCGCCCGATTCATGGCCTGTTCCTGATGGGCAGCCTCGGCACCCTGGCTCAGGCTGACCAGAGCGATATGGACGTGTGGGTCTGTCACAGCCCGGACTTGAACGAAAACGAACTCACCGAACTGCGCAAAAAGTGCCAGCTGCTAGAGGCCTGGGCGGCCAGCCAGGGCGCCGAGGCGCATTTCTTCCTGATTGACCCGGCCCGTTTTGTACGGGGTGAGCGCGATAACCAACTGAGCTCCGAGAATTGCGGCACTACCCAGCACTACCTGCTGCTCGACGAGTTCTATCGCACCGCGATCTGGCTGGCCGGGCGCACGCCCATCTGGTGGTTGGTGCCGGTTTATGAAGAATCCAGCTATGAGCGCTACACCCATACGCTGATTTCCAAGCGCTTCATCCGTGCCGACGAAACCCTCGATCTGGGCAATCTTGCCTTCATCCCGCCCGGGGAATTTATTGGCGCGGGCCTGTGGCAGTTGTTCAAGGGGATCGAGTCACCCTATAAATCGGTGCTCAAGTTGCTGTTGACCGAGGTGTACGCCAGCGAACACCCGAAGGTCCAATGCCTGAGCCTGCGCTTCAAACAGGCCGTTTTCGCCAACCGGCTCGATCTCGATGAACTGGACCCGTACGTGGTTGTGTACCGGCGTATCGAGGAATACCTCATTGCCCGCAACGAGCCGGAGCGTCTGGAACTGGTGCGGCGCGCTTTGTACTTGAAGGTCAATCGCAAACTCACCGGCAACACGCGTACCCAGAGCTGGCAACGCTTGCTGCTGGAACGTCTGGCCCACGAATGGCACTGGGATCATCGGCAATTGGCGCTGCTCGACAGCCGCAGCCAATGGAAGGTCCGTCAGGTCAGTTCCGAGCGGCGGGCGCTGGTCAACGAACTCAATTACAGCTATCGCTTCCTGACCCAGTTCGCCCGCCAGGAACAAACAGTCAGCCTGATCAACAAACGCGACCTCAGCGTACTCGGCCGACGCCTGTATGCCGCTTTCGAACGCAAGGCGGACAAGGTCGAGTTCATCAACCCCGGTATCGCCCCGGATCTGGCCGAAGACACCCTGACGCTGGTGCACGCGACGAACAAACGTGAAGAAGGACAATCTCAGTGGGGTCTGTACAACGGCAGCCTGACCGCCCTTGAGTGGGAGCACTTCGCGCCGATCAAACGCAGCCGCCAGCTTCTGGAATTACTCACCTGGTGCCACCGCAACGGTGTGATCGACAGCAGCACCCGCCTGGCCCTGCATCCGGGCAGCAGCGATTTGAGCGAATTCGAACTGTTCAACTTGCTCGGCAGCCTGCAACAGAGCATTCCCCTGCCGATGCCGACCGTGGACGAAGAGCCGTTGCTGCGGGCCAGCGTGCCCAGCGAGGTGCTGCTTCTGGTAAACGTCGGTGTCGACCCGCTCAAACACCACCGCGACCTGAACATCCTGATGACCACCGAGCGCACCGACTCCCTGAGCTATGCGGGTGTTCGGGAAAATCTGGTGCTGACTCTCGATCAGGTCACGCTCAACAGCTGGAATGAAGTGCTGGTCAATCGCTTCGATGGCCCCCATGCCCTTCTCGACTGCCTGCGCGATTACCTCAACAACCTGCCCGATGGCCCCCGGCAACCCCGGCTGCGCGTGCGCTGCTTCTGCCACAACCGCGCGCAATTCATCGCCCAGCGCGTGGAAGGCATCCTCGACACGGCGCAGGAGCTGTTGCTGAGCAAACTTAATCACCGCTACCTGATTCAGGTCCAGCAGCACTATCACGTGCTGGAACTGGTGCCAGGTCAGGTCACCCATGTCGCCTTGCCGACATTGCCGGCGCTGGTGGATTACCTGAGCGAGGAACTGGCCAGTTACAGCCCGCTGCACCTGGATCCGATGGCCCTGGAAGACCACGACCTCGCCCTGTTGCTCCCCATGGGCCAGCCACATTGCATTCAGGTGTTTTACCGGATCAACGAAGATCAGGCCGAGCTGTACGTACTCGATGAATTCAATGCGTTGTGGCAGCAACGATTGCCGTGGCATGACGAGCAAAGCCTGCTGGTGCCGCTGCAACGGTTCCTGCAATCGATCCAGTACCGGCGCGACGCCTTGCTGCCAATGGAAGCCGCTCAGCCTCGCAGCCTGGACATTCTGTATTACCAGATGCTGCCTTCAGGCTCCGCCCGGGCGCGCCGCGTTGAAGCGCGGCCGGCGCCGCACACGCCGGCCAACAAACCGTTTTATGACGTACAGGCGATCATCGGCAAAGCCGCACCCGGCGAGGTGCAGGTCACCTTGTATTGCAATCAGCGGGAGTTTTCGGAGCTGGAGCATGGCGACCAGCTGTTCAGGGTGGTCGCCAGGGAAATCGTCGAACAGCGCCGCGAGGCCAAACGCTATCGCTGCTACATCACCGACCTGGACCTATCGGGTCTGCTCGGTGACGGTCAGGGTTCCAGCAATTTGTATCTGCGTTACAAAGCGGACCTGGAGCGCGCATTGAACGAGGCGCTCGATCAGGTGTGAGGCGCGGTCAAACGTTGTAATCGCCACCATTGGACGGTTGCGATTCGACTTCAAGCAACGTCAGTTTCAGGGTCTTGCCGCCGGGTGCCGGCCAATCGATGTGCTGACCGACTTTCAGGCCCAGCAACGCGCTGCCCACCGGCGCCAGGATCGAGACCTTGCCTTCGTCGGCATTGGCATCCTTCGGGTATACCAGGGTCAGGTGATAGTCCTTGCCGCTGACTTCTTCACGGCAGTGAACACGGGAATTCATGGTGACGACGTCAGCAGGTACTTCATCGTGACCTACCAGTGTATCGGCGCGGTCCAGCTCGGTTTGCAGTGCAATAACGCCCGGCAGAGTCTCATCCAGGCTGTCGATCAGACGCTCCAGACGCTGAACGTCCAAACGGGTAAGGGTGATGGAAGGTGTGGTCATGATCAGGGCAGACTCCTTTCTTCTGCACGAAAAAAGCAAAACCCCGCCAAAAACAAGGCGGGGTTTTCACAAGCCTCGATGGGTTGAGGCATGTTCGGACACTATCACAGCTCAAAAAATATACAAGCCGCCACCCGGCGGTGTAGGAGCTGCCGAAGGCTGCGATCTTTTGATCTTAAAAAACAAAATCAAAAGATCGCAGCCTGCGGCAGCTCCTAGAGAGGATTAGCTGCGTTCTTGCGATTTGAGGCCTGGAGGCAAATCACCCGCCGCCGCTCATCATCCGCTGATCGCCACTCGCGGATGTCTTCGACATGGCGAAAACAGCCCAGGCAGACTTTGTGTTCGTCCAGGCGACACACATTGCAGCACGGCGAGGGCACCGCCGGGCTGACATTGCTGTAGAGCGGCTTGGGCGGGCGGGCCGGAACTGGTTGAGTCACGCGTTACAGGCCTTCGAAATCGAACTCGACACCGGCCTGTTGCTGGACGATGCGCTCAAGCATTTCACCCAACTGCTCTTCGCTCTTGTCGCACATCCAGCGCTCGCTTTCTTCGTCGTAATCGAAATGGAAGCCGCCGGAGACCGCTGCCAGCCACAACTGCCGCAGGGGCTCCTGGCGGCTGAAGATCAACTGGGTGCCGTTTTCGAACTTGACGGTCAGCACACCGGCCGAGCTCTCCAGATCGATATCCAGATCGCTGTCCTCGAAGATGTCCTCCAGGGTTTGCTGGGTGGCATCGACAAGGTCGTGGAAACGCGCTTCGGACAAACTCATTACGGCAACCTCAAAAAGTGTCTGATCAGGCTCAAGCGCCGCAAGATACGACCGAGCCCCGTCGATTGCAAAGAATAACGCCCTAGCGTCGATATCGGTCAGTTAAACATGGTCCCTATGGGAGCGGGCTTGTGTGGCCAGGGAGCTTGCTCCCGCTGGCGCGCGAAGCGGCCCCAAAAGCTTTGCGACTGCTTCGCCGCCGAGCGGGAG
>DATMUG010000110.1:0-7270 GCA_035563915.1 Pseudomonas sp.
ACGCAGCGCCTGAGACATCAGACGTGCTTGCAGGCCGACGTGCATGTCGCCCATTTCACCTTCGATTTCAGCCTTCGGTACCAGTGCCGCCACGGAGTCGACGATGATCACGTCAACCGCATTGGAACGCACCAGCATGTCGGTAATTTCCAGGGCTTGCTCGCCAGTGTCCGGCTGGGAAACCAGCAGGTCGTCGACATTGACGCCGAGCTTGCCGGCGTACTCTGGATCGAGCGCGTGCTCGGCGTCGACGAATGCGCAGGTCGCGCCGGCTTTTTGAGCCTGGGCGATCACGGACAGCGTCAGTGTGGTTTTACCGGAAGATTCAGGACCGTAGATTTCAACAATACGACCTTTTGGCAGGCCGCCGATGCCGAGCGCGATGTCCAGACCCAGAGAGCCGGTGGAAATGGCCGGGATCGCCTGACGATCCTGATCGCCCATACGCATTACGGCACCCTTGCCGAATTGACGTTCGATCTGACCCAGGGCCGCAGCCAAGGCTTTCTTCTTGTTGTCGTCCATTAAAGTCCTCACGTAATCAATAAGGCCTGACGGCCAACACCTGTATAAGTAGCCAGTATTATTCCACAGCGTTTGAGGATCGCCTACCCCTGATTTGAGATTTCTGCCGCGGCATACCGCAGCAACCCCTCTAGCGCGGCCTTCACCGTTTGTCGGCGAACCTCGTCACGGTCACCTGGGAAGTGCTGCAACTCGCTGAACACCCGCTCGCCCACGCCCCAGGCCAGCCACACCGTGCCCACTGGCTTGCTCGGTGAACCCCCGTCAGGCCCCGCCACGCCGCTGACCGCTACGGAAAAAAACGCACGGCTTTTTTCCTGCGCGCCCCTGGCCATGGCCTCGACCACCTCGCGGCTGACGGCCCCTACGGTCGTGAACAATTCCACCGGAACATTCAATTGCATGTTCTTTTGCAGATTGGAGTAAGTGACATAACCGGCCTCGAACCACGCCGAGCTGCCGGGAATACGGGTGATGGCCTCGGCGATCCCGCCACCGGTACAAGACTCGGCCGTGGAGACATGGGCGTTGAGTATCTGCAAATGCCTGCCAAGGTCGGCGGCCAGTTGGGTGATTACTTTCACGGTCATCTCCTGATGGGGCGGAATAAGACCTACCGTACACGAGCGCATCGCGCTTGCAAGTTACAGGGCCGATCAAAAGGTTAGCGGATCAGTGCTCTTTCACTGCGCAATCGAGCCTGCTCTGCCAGTGGCCGACCACCGTATCGCCCATCCTGAATCCGCAGGCCAGCGCCGCCGAACCACAGGCCAACACGACCAACACCCCGGCAGCGCCAAACCACCGACAGTACGAAGGCATCAAAGCGAAGGCTGGCATAACACCGCCCTCGCCCGCGCCCAGAGCTGCAGGCGATCCTGTAGCCCGCTCAAGCCACCGTTTATACGCCGGGTAATGCTGTTGAACTGGTCGCGATCGGCCAGTTCATTGAGGCCGTTTTGCTCCCAGAACCACGCCGCGGATTCAGCGGCCCATTGCGGTTGCTCCAGGAGTTCAGGCACGTCAAGCAGGCGCTCGTCGCCAAACAGTCCGAGGCTGCATTGGCGATAGTTGCTGCGCCCGGTGATCTGTATCAGGCCCCGACCTCGATAACGTTGTCCGTCGCCATCGAGCTCGGGTGTGTTGCCCAGGCGCGCCGAGAGCACGCCAGTATCGTATTTGCTCAAGTATTGATCGCTGCCCAGCTCACGCACGTGTCGCAACTGCCCCGACTCATGGCCGATTTGTGCGAGAAACGCTGCAATACGTAAGGGCGTATTGATGTTGCGATGAGCCATGGCGCTATTGAGGACTGAAATGAAATCGCCCGCTTGGGAGCGGGCGTTGGGGAAAATTTTGAGTAACTGTTGTTCGGTGAGATGCATCGCTCGCTCCGCTGAGTAATGGAAGATTCACACGCGTGGATTGCGCCGCAAACACATGCGTAATGCTTCCTCCGGTCAACAACTCTGTAGCGCCCGAGGTTACAGCCACGATCTGTGAGAGTGAGTTTTGCAATTGTTGCTCCGTGTTTATGTCGTTGAGCTCAGGCAAGTTGCCGCGATTTTGGAGCGATAGCTGTCTTTTCGATTGCCTGCTCATGGGAAGATTGATTCACTGCTGATCGGAGCGGGAATCACGTGGTTGAACCTCACAAATCCCTATGCGCTTGGCCGCCCAGCGCTCATAAAACCCGATGGCCACGTCCGCCCCGGCCATCGCGGTAAGGCAACCGAAAGCGCCCGCGACCCAGATCGATATTCCGGCGGCATACAACAGCATGATGGCCGAGACTCCGCAGACCATGCAGGCACCGGAGCGCAAGGCCAGGCGGCGTAGCAGAGACCAGCCGCGGGCACCGTCCTTGTCGGCGCGCCACATTTCACCGGATACCCCACCCACGAGGGCGAGGACGATGACGAGCCAGATCGGCAGGTCCAGCAACACTTGTTGCCCGTTTGTCATGTCACGCCTCCCGCGGTGATTGATAAAAGATGTGGGTACTTGATTCAAACGTCGTTTGTTGATGTTGTGGTGCTTTACGCTGCACACCCGGGTCAGTTGCCAACCCTCTGAACCGTAAGGCCGGTTCATCGCTGCCATTTTGTGGAACTAAAGAGCTTCGTTTCGAGCCGCTTTGTGTAGCGGCTTGAGACAAAGAGTATGCATTAATGCATAGCCAGTCAATGCTAAAATGCATTTCTTGTGCACTTTGAATGCATAAACGCATGAGACGTTCCGCAAACAAAGGCGCTGTCGGTTTTTGGAAGGCGAAAAAAAACCCGCCTTAAGGCGGGTTGGGTATGACTGCGATGGGTTAGCGAGCGTACATGCCCCACCAGAAGACGTGGCCGAGAATCACGATTTGCTCTTCCTGCATTTCCTGGAAGCTGTAGTCCTCGTCGGGATGCTCATCGCGATTGAAGCTGCGCAGGCGAATGCCGGTTGGCAGGCGATAGAGCTGTTTCACCCGCAAATGGCCGTTGTGGTTGATCGCATAAAGATCACCATCAATGATGTCGCCAATACCGGACTTGCCGGCATTGACCCCGACCGTGGCACCGTCGCGCAGCACCGGCAGCATGCTGTTGCCGCGCACGGTCACGCATTTGGCCTGGTCGAACTGCACGCCGTTATGGCGCAGGCTGCGCTTGCCAAAGCGCAGGCTAGAGCGCTCGCTCTCTTCAATGACGAATCTTCCTGATCCCGCAGCCAATTCAACCTCGCGAAGAAAGGGGACCGACACTTCGTCGTCATCGACGGGCGTATCGTCGTCCCACAGACTTATGTCCTTGAGTTCCGAATGCAATTGATTACGTGCGCCGACAGCTGCCGACGCCACGCCGGCGCGACCGCGTAACTGGTCAGTGCTTACGGAGAAGTAGTCGGCGATTTTCGAAATGTGTTTATCCGAGGGGTCGACGATCTTCCCGCTGAGGATCCGCGAGAGAGTGGATTGAGGCACGCCGGTGCGACGGTGAAGCTCCGTGGGGGAGATCCCGTGCTGGTCAAGCAGTGCTCTTAGGACGGTAGAAACATTGCGTTTTTGCATAACGCGCATATTGCTCGTTCCCTCGACAGAAGACAAATGCTCAATTGCATAAACAGCGCATAACCTTTGCATGGAACAGCGGTAAAGGACCACGCAGCGTTCATGCCTGCGTCCGACAGAGCGCCCATGTTAATCTTGCGCCCATTGCGGAAAAGTCGGGCCGATGCCCCATTTTTGCCCCACACCTTTGAAAGAGTTTTCCGATCGCCAATGAATAAAGCCCTCACCGACCTGTCCTCCCACACCCCGATGATGCAGCAGTACTGGCGCCTGAAAAACCAGCATCCGGACCAGTTGATGTTCTACCGCATGGGTGACTTCTACGAGATCTTCTATGAGGACGCGAAGAAGGCTGCCAAGTTGCTCGACATCACCCTGACCGCTCGCGGCCAATCGGCGGGCCAGGCAATTCCAATGTGCGGGATTCCTTACCATGCCGCCGAAGGTTATCTGGCGAAACTGGTGAAACTCGGCGAGTCGGTGGTGATCTGCGAGCAGGTTGGCGACCCGGCCACCAGCAAGGGACCGGTGGAGCGTCAGGTGGTGCGGATCATCACGCCGGGAACGGTGAGTGACGAGGCGCTGCTGGACGAACGTCGCGATAACCTGATTGCTGCCGTTCTCGGCGATGAACGCCTGTTTGGCCTGGCGGTGCTGGACATCACCAGCGGCAACTTCAGCGTGTTGGAAATCAAGGGTTGGGAAAATCTGCTGGCGGAACTGGAGCGGGTCAACCCGGTGGAACTGCTGATCCCGGATGACTGGCCGAAAGATCTACCGGCGGAAAAACGCCGTGGTGTTCGGCGTCGCGCGCCTTGGGATTTTGAGCGTGATTCGGCGTTTAAAAGCCTGTGTCAGCAATTTTCCACTCAGGACCTGAAAGGTTTTGGCTGTGAAACCCTGACACTGGCCATCGGCGCCGCCGGCTGCCTACTGGCCTACGCCAAGGAAACCCAGCGCACCGCCCTGCCCCATTTACGCAGCCTGCGTCATGAGCGCCTGGACGACACCGTGGTGCTGGACGGCGCGAGCCGTCGCAACCTGGAACTGGACACTAACCTGGCCGGAGGGCGCGACAACACGCTGCAATCGGTGGTCGATCGCTGCCAGACCGCCATGGGCAGCCGCTTGCTGACCCGCTGGCTGAATCGTCCGTTGCGCGATCTGAGCGTTTTGCTGGCACGCCAGACGTCGATTTCCTGCTTGCTGGACGGCTATCGCTTCGAAAAGCTGCAGCCGCAACTCAAGGAAATCGGCGACATCGAGCGGATTCTTGCGCGTATTGGCCTGCGCAACGCTCGTCCGCGGGACCTTGCTCGGCTTCGCGATGCTCTCGGCGCGCTGCCCGAACTACAGGTGGCAATGGCCGAGCTTGAAGCACCCCACCTGCAAAAGCTGGCGACAACAACCAGCACATACCCCGAACTGGCTGCACTGCTGGAAAAGGCCATCATCGACAACCCGCCCGCGGTGATTCGTGACGGTGGCGTGTTGAAGACCGGCTATGACAGCGAACTCGATGAATTGCAATCGCTCAGCGAAAACGCCGGGCAATTCCTGATCGACCTCGAAGCTCGTGAAAAAGCCCGTACCGGCCTGTCGCACCTGAAGGTTGGCTACAACCGCATCCACGGTTACTTCATCGAGTTGCCGAGTAAGCAGGCCGAATCCGCACCGGCGGACTATATTCGCCGCCAGACCCTCAAAGGTGCCGAGCGCTTCATCACGCCGGAGCTCAAGGCTTTCGAAGACAAGGCGCTGTCAGCCAAGAGCCGTGCCCTGGCCCGGGAGAAGATGCTCTACGAAGCGCTGCTCGAAGACCTGATCGCGCAGCTGCCACCGCTGCAGGACACCGCTTCGGCGCTGGCCGAACTGGACGTGCTGAGCAACCTGGCCGAGCGTGCGCTGAACCTCGACCTGAACTGCCCGCGTTTCGTCAGCGAGCCGTGCATGCGCATCAATCAGGGTCGTCACCCGGTGGTCGAGCAGGTACTGACCACACCATTCGTGGCCAACGACCTGAACCTCGATGACAACACCCGCATGCTGGTGATTACCGGCCCGAACATGGGCGGTAAATCCACCTACATGCGCCAGACGGCGTTAATCGTGCTGCTGGCCCATATCGGCAGCTTCGTGCCAGCGGCCAGTTGTGAGCTGTCGCTGGTCGACCGGATTTTCACCCGGATCGGTTCCAGCGATGACCTGGCGGGCGGGCGCTCGACCTTCATGGTGGAAATGAGCGAAACCGCCAACATTCTGCACAACGCCACCGAGCGCAGCCTGGTGCTGATGGACGAGGTCGGGCGCGGCACCAGTACATTTGACGGTTTGTCGCTGGCTTGGGCTGCGGCGGAGCGCCTGGCGCATCTACGCGCCTATACGCTGTTCGCCACTCATTACTTCGAGCTGACAGTCCTGCCGGAAGCCCAGCCGCTGGTCGCTAACGTGCATCTCAATGCCACCGAGCACAACGAACGCATCGTGTTCCTGCATCACGTACTGCCAGGGCCTGCCAGCCAGAGTTACGGCCTGGCGGTGGCGCAGCTGGCTGGCGTTCCCAACGAGGTCATTCTGCGCGCCCGTGAGCATTTGAGCCGACTGGAAGACACCGCCCTGCCCCATGAAGCCCCCAAGCCCGCCAAAGGCAAACCGGCCGCGCCACAGCAAAGCGACCTGTTCGCCAGCCTGCCGCACCCGGTGCTGGATGAACTGGCCAGGCTCGATCTGGACGACATGACGCCACGTCGCGCGCTCGAAATGCTCTATACACTAAAGACACGGATCTAACGCACAGGCTTGCAAGCTGTTAGAATCTCGCGCGGTTTGGGATGCTGCTGGCTTTTAGCCTGGCCTGCAGACTATCGCTCCCAAACCTTGCGACCCCCACGTGAAGGGGCGCAGCAAGCCGCGCCTGAGGAGAAAATTAGAAATGACCTTCGTCGTCACCGACAACTGCATCAAGTGCAAGTACACCGACTGCGTAGAAGTCTGTCCGGTGGACTGCTTTTACGAAGGCCCGAATTTCCTGGTGATTCACCCGGATGAGTGCATCGACTGCGCACTGTGCGAACCTGAATGCCCTGCCGTGGCCATCTTCTCTGAAGATGAAGTCCCGGCCGGTATGGAAAACTTCCTTGCCTTGAACCTGGAATTGGCTGAAGTCTGGCCAAACATCACCGAACGCAAGGATCCTTTGCCCGATTCCGCTGAGTGGGATGGCAAGCCAGGCAAGATCGAACACCTCGAACGCTGATTACCCCCGCGTTCCAGAAAAAGGCCCCACAAGGGCCTTTTTGCTTTTCTGCAGGCGAAAAAAAGGGGCGGTTTGACCCGCCCACTTTCTTTCCCTATTCCCTGTGTTTCCTTTTCATCGTCCTGATGAATCGCTTCCTGCGATGTCCTTTCCCCTTCATCCGTGAAGGGTGTGTCTGTCCGTTTACACAGCCCCGATACTAATCCGATTTCCATTCGGAGCAAGCGCGCCTCAGGGCCAAAACAACCTGTCATATGCTTTTAATCTTATTAATTTTTCTTGTTATTCAATTAGATAAATTTCGCCCTTAACACCGCGGGCTTACTGTCTCACTGTAAAAATAACGAACACTTACGCAGAAGTAAGCTAAGTCTTACAACAATTATCTGTAAACCTGAGCGATGCCATCTCTCGCAAGCCGTATTCTGCCGAACAAC
>DATMUG010000111.1:0-5017 GCA_035563915.1 Pseudomonas sp.
ATACTCATTAACTGACACACCGCATTCGCGAGCAAGCCCGCTCCCACAGGGTAATCATTTGCCTCAAGAACCGGTTGTACCCTGCGCAGCCCCACCCTCCAGCTTGCGCCACAACAACCGCACGTTCGCCTTGCGCACCAGCGCGCAACGATACAAGCGAATCTCCAGCGGCACATGCCACTGCGTCCCGCCGCACACCACTAACTCACCCCGGGCCAATTCGGCACGCACGCTCAACTGTGGCACCCAGGCGATGCCGAGGCCCTCCAGGGCCATGCTCTTGAGGCTGTCAGCCATCGCGGTTTCGTAGATGGTCGTAAAGCGCAAAGCCCGCTGGCGCAGCAACATGTTTACCGAGCGGCCAAGAAAAGCACCGGCGCTGTAAGCCAGCAACGGCACACTGCCCTCGCCTTCCAGATCGAACAGCGGCTTGCCATCGGCATCGGCAGCACACACCGGCAGCATCTCGGTATGGCCCAGGTGCAAGGACGGGAAAATTTCCGGATCCATCTGCATCGCCGCATCCGGGTCGTAGAACGCCAGCATCAGGTCGCAGCCACCTTCACGCAGGGCATGCACGGCGTCACCGACGTTGGTCGCCACCAACCGCGTGGCAATGTTCAGGCCTTCGTTGCGCAATTGCGCGATCCAGCGAGGAAAGAACCCCAGCGCCAGCGAGTGCGCGGCAGCGACCTGCATCACTTCGCCCTGCCCGCCTTCCAGATGATGCAGATGACGCAGCACTTCGCCGAGCTGTTCGACCACGGTGCGCGCGGTGACCAGGAACAATTGCCCCGCCGCCGTCAGTTCGACCGGCGTGCGCGAACGATTGACCAGCGTCAGGCCCAACGCGGCTTCCAGGCTACGGATCCGCCGGCTGAAGGCAGGCTGGGTCACGAAACGTCGTTCCGCCGCCTGGGAGAAGCTGCGGGTGGCGGCCAGGGCACTGAAGTCCTCCAGCCATTTACTTTCGAGATTCATCACGTCCTCCCGGACACGCACCAAATTAGGTCACACGCTCGCCATGAACACGGCGTCACACGGGCATTATGCCGAATGTGCATAGGGCAGTGTTTAACAGCATTGGCTCTAAATTCTCCACAAGCCTAGCATTTGCAGTGTTCCGGCACAGACCGGGTCCATATCGAGATGATTTCTATCATGTCCTCCGCTGCATCCTTCCGCACAGAAAAAGACCTGCTTGGCAAACTCGAAGTACCGGCTCAAGCGTATTACGGCATTCAGACCCTGCGAGCGGTGAATAACTTCCGTCTCTCCGGCGTGCCGATTTCGCATTACCCGAAACTGGTTGTCGGCCTGGCGATGGTCAAACAAGCTGCCGCTGACGCCAACCGCGAACTGGGTCACCTGAGCGAAGCCAAGCACGCGGCCATCAGCGAGGCCTGTGCCCGCCTGATCCGCGGCGATTTCCACGAAGAGTTCGTGGTGGACATGATTCAAGGCGGCGCCGGCACTTCGACCAACATGAATGCCAACGAAGTGATCGCCAACATCGCACTGGAGGCCATGGGTCACCAGAAAGGCGAATACCAGTACCTGCACCCGAACAACGACGTGAACATGGCGCAGTCGACCAACGACGCCTACCCGACGGCGATCCGTCTGGGCCTGTTGCTGGGTCACGACGCGCTGCTGGCCAGCCTCGACAGCCTGATCCAGTCTTTCGCGGCAAAAGGTGAAGAATTCGCACACGTCCTGAAGATGGGCCGCACCCAACTGCAAGACGCCGTGCCGATGACCCTCGGCCAGGAATTCCGCGCCTTCGCCACTACCCTGGGCGAAGACCTGGCACGCCTGAAAACTCTGGCGCCAGAACTGCTGACCGAAGTGAACCTGGGCGGCACCGCCATCGGCACCGGCATCAACGCCGACCCGCGCTACCAGCACCTGGCCGTTCAGCGCCTGGCCACCATCAGCGGTCATCCGCTGGTACCGGCAGCCGACCTGATCGAAGCCACCTCCGACATGGGCGCCTTCGTCCTGTTCTCCGGCATGCTCAAGCGCACCGCGGTCAAGCTGTCGAAGATCTGCAACGACCTGCGTCTGCTGTCCAGCGGCCCGCGTACCGGCATCAACGAGATCAACTTGCCAGCACGTCAGCCGGGCAGCTCGATCATGCCAGGCAAGGTCAACCCGGTCATTCCGGAGGCCGTGAACCAGGTGGCGTTCCAGGTCATCGGTAACGATCTGGCCCTGACCATGGCAGCCGAAGGCGGCCAACTGCAACTGAACGTGATGGAGCCGCTGATCGCCTTCAAGATCCTCGACTCGATCCGCCTGCTGCAGCGCGCCATGGACATGCTGCGCGAGCACTGCATCACCGGTATCACCGCCAACGAAGAACGTTGCCGTGAACTGGTCGAGCACTCGATCGGCCTGGTGACCGCGCTGAACCCGTACATCGGCTATGAAAACGCCACCCGCATCGCCCGTATCGCCCTCGAAAGCGGCCGCGGCGTGCTGGAACTGGTGCGCGAAGAAGGTCTGCTCGACGACGCGATGCTCGCCGACATCCTGCGCCCGGAGAACATGATTGCTCCGCGTCTGGTGCCTCTGAAGGCCTGATCCGACGCAAAATTTGTAGCACTGCTCACCAGGTCGAGGGACTAGACACCTCTCACCTTTTGAGGGCTTGGAGATCACTCTCCAGGCCCTTTTTTTATTCGCGGCAAACCAAAATCTGTGGGAGCGCGCTTGCTCGCGATGGGGGTATGTCAGGCACTATTGTGTCGACTGTAAGTCCGCCATCGCGAGCAAGCTCGCTCCCACAGTTATCTCCTGCGGAGACCTGCTCATGTTTTCCAAAACCTATCCTGCCGCCCAGCACGTCATGGTCCTCTACACCGGCGGCACGATCGGCATGCAGGCCAGTGCCAACGGCCTGGCCCCGGCGTCCGGTTTCGAAGCGCGTATGCGTCAATACCTGCACAGCCAGCCTGATCTGGTGGTGCCGCAGTGGCGCTTTCGCGAAATGTCGCCACTGATCGACAGCGCCAACATGACCCCGACCTACTGGCAACAACTGCGTGAAGCGGTGGTCGATGCCGTGGATGTTCAGGGCTGCGACAGCGTACTGATCCTGCACGGCACCGACACCCTGGCCTACAGCGCGGCCGCCATGAGCTTTCAACTGCTCGGCCTGCACGCTAGCGTGTGTTTTACCGGTTCGATGTTGCCCGCAGGCGTCACCGACAGCGATGCCTGGGAAAACCTGGGTGGCGCGCTGGTTGCCCTGGGTCAAGGCCTGGCGCCGGGTGTGCATTTGTACTTCCACGGCGAACGGCTGGACCCGACCCGTTGCGCGAAGGTACGCAGTTTTGGACGACACCCGTTCAAGCGCCTGGAGCGCCAGGGAGGTGGCGTGAAAGCCTCCTCAATCCCTGCCCAACTGAACTACAACCAGCCCAAACAGCTGGCGAATGTCGCCGTGCTACCGCTGTTCCCTGGCATCAGCGCCGCGATTCTGGACGGCCTGCTCAATAGCGGCATTCAGGGCCTGGTACTGGAGTGCTACGGCAGTGGCACCGGGCCGAGCGACAACCCCGAGTTTCTCGCCCGCCTGGCGCACGCTCGGGACAAAGGGGTCGTCGTGGTGGCGGTGACCCAATGCCATGAAGGCGGAGTCGAACTCGATGTGTATGAAGCCGGCAGCCGCCTGCGTGGCGTTGGCGTGTTGTCGGGCGGCGGCATGACCCGTGAAGCGGCGTTCGGCAAATTACATGGGTTGCTGGGCGCGGGGCTAGAAACCGCTGAAGTACGACGCCTCATCGAACTCGACCTTTGCGGCGAACTGAGCTGAAACCCCACCGCCGCTGTAGGAGCTGACGAGTAAAACGAGGCTGCGATCTTTTGATCTTGAAAGCAGAATCAAGAGATCGCAGCCTCGATTCACTCGTCAACTCCTACAGGGATCATCATCGGGCATGTAACTTGCTGTGTTCCAGCCATCTTAAGGCTGGAAGCCGCCATGCTCCACTCCCACCTCACCACCCTCAACGCCGTTTCGCTGGTGCTCAACGCCTTCAAGGATAAAGGTTTGTCCAGCGATGCCTTGCTGGCCGGCAGCGGCATCAGCGCGGCGGATCTCAACCGGGCTGACACACGCATCACCACCAATCAGGAGATGCAGGTCTGCGCCAATGCCGTCGCCCTCAAGCGTGATATCGGCCTGGAACTGGGTCGGCGCATGCATGTTTCGTGCTACGGCATACTCGGCTATGCGCTGCTCACCTGTGCCACCTTCGGTGACGCGTTACGCCTGGCGATACGCTATCCGGCGCTCCTGGGAACACTTTTCGAACTGAGCCTGGAGGATGACGGCGAGCGCGTCTGGTTCGTCGCCGCCGATTACCGTGAGAGCCCGGCAATGGCGGTGTTCAACGCCGAGTTCTGCCTGGTCTCGCTGAAGGTCATCTGCGATGACCTGCTTGGGCATCCGTTACCACTTTTGGCCGCACGCCTGGAGCATGCCGCGCCCGATTACGAGGCGAGTTACGCCGAGCACTTCGACTGTGCGCTGCACTTCGGTGCCCGGGACAATGCCTTCGCTTTCGATAGGCGATGGCTCGATCAACCCTTGCCACTGGCGGATATCATCACCCATCAAGCCATGGCCGAACGCTGCCGCAAGCAGAACATCGAGTTCACCGGGCGCCAGGCGTGGCTAGGACGGATTCGACAATTGCTGAGCGCGCAATTGAACGCCGCACCGGGACTCGAAGGTCTGGCCGAACAAATGAACTGCTCGGCCCGCACCTTGCGTCGCCACCTCAAGGACATGGGCTGCAGCTATCAGGAATTGCTCGACGAGCTGCGCTTCGAACAAGCCAAGCAAATGCTTTGCGAGGATCAACTGCCGATCTACCGGATCGCCGAGGCGCTGGGTTTCAGCGAAACCGCGAGTTTTCGACATGCCTTCGTGCGCTGGAGCGGTGTGGCGCCGAGCCAGTTCAGACCTTAAAGATCAAAAGATCGCAGCCTTCGGCAGCTCCTACAT
>DATMUG010000112.1:0-2002 GCA_035563915.1 Pseudomonas sp.
ACCGTATTCGCGAGCAAGCCCGCTCCCACATTGATTTTGGATTAGTCCTACAGAATCTGCTGAATCGCATCAGTCCCCTTCGGTAACACCCTGGACGTAACAATGCGGTAACACACGCAATTGACTTCCCGGGTTCTCCTCACGACTATAGGCGTCCCGCTGCCGCCAACACGGCACTAAAAGGGCGCAATCCAGGCCATATAAGCACGACAAAAGACCGTGCGCCTGAGTAGATGACGAATCACGCGCGTTACTCGCAGTAGTTTCCAGAGCGCCTGAACGAGGATTTTTTGACATGCCAGCCATCACCCTGACCACGCTCCAGAGCCTCAAGCAGAAAGGTGAAAAGATCACCATGCTGACCTGCTATGACGCGACCTTCGCCCACGCCTGCAACCAGGCCGGCGTCGAAGTGCTGCTGGTGGGCGACTCCCTGGGCATGGTCTTGCAAGGCCACGACAGCACCCTGCCGGTCACCACCGCCGAAATGGCCTACCACGTCGCGGCGGTCAAGCGCGGTAACACCGATGCCTTGATCCTCGCCGACCTGCCCTTCATGGCCTACGCCACCACCGAACAAGCCATGACCAACAGCGCCCTGTTGATGCAGGCCGGTGCGCACATGGTCAAGATTGAAGGCGCACTGTGGCTGGCGGATTCGATTCGCCTGTTGGCCGAGCGCGGTATCCCGGTATGTGCACACCTGGGCCTGACGCCGCAGTCGGTCAACATCCTTGGCGGTTACAAGGTTCAGGGTCGCAACGAAAACCAGGCGCGGCAGATGCGTGCCGATGCCATTTCCCTGGAACAGGCCGGCGCGGCGATGCTGTTGCTCGAATGCGTGCCGAGCGAGCTTGCCGAAGAGATCACCCAGGCGGTGAGCATTCCGGTGATCGGTATCGGTGCCGGCCATCGCACCGACGGTCAGGTTCTGGTTCTGCACGACATGCTGGGCCTGTCCATTACCGGTCGAGTGCCCAAATTCGTGAAGAACTTCATGGCTGGCCAAGAGAGCATTCACGGCGCTCTGAGCGCCTACGTCACTGAAGTCAAAGCGGCGACTTTCCCTGGCATCGAACATGGATTCTCTGCATGAACACCGTAAAAACCGTACGCGAACTGCGGGCCGCCGTCGCCCGCGCCCGTAGCGAAGGCAAGCGCATTGGCTTCGTGCCGACCATGGGCAACCTGCACAGCGGCCATATCGCGCTGATCACCAAGGCCACCCAGCGGGTGGACTTCGTGGTCGCGAGCATTTTCGTCAACCCACTGCAATTTGGCGCCGGCGAAGATCTCGACAAATACCCGCGCACCCTCGCCGCGGACCAGGAAAAACTCCTCGAGGCCGGTTGCGACCTGCTGTTCGCGCCAACGGTCGAAGAGATGTACCCCGACGGCATGGCCGGCCAGACCCGCGTCAGCGTCCCGCAATTGTCCGAAGGCCTGTGCGGTGCCAGCCGTCCGGGGCATTTCGAAGGCGTGGCGACCGTGGTCAGCAAGCTGTTCAACATGGTCCAGCCGGACCTGGCGATTTTCGGCCAGAAGGATTTCCAGCAACTGGCGGTCATCCGCGCCCTGGTCCATGACCTGAACATGCCGATCCAGATCATTGGCGAGCCAACCGTTCGGGCGGCCGATGGCCTGGCGTTATCGTCGCGCAATGGCTTTCTCAGCGAAGAACAGCGTGCCACCGCGCCTGTGGTGTATCGCACCCTGAGCCAGATGGCCGAGGCGATCAAACAAGGCAATCGCGATTTCCCGGCGCTGATCGCAGCACAACTCAAACAGCTCGAAGCGGCCGGGTTGCGTCCGGATTATCTGGAAATTCGTCATGCCCTGACCTTGCGCCCGGCGACGGCGGAAGATCGGGATCTGGTGATCCTGGTGGCGGCGTTCCTGGGCACCACGCGGTTGATCGATAACCTGCATTTGAACCTCGACACCCCCGTCTAAACACCACCGTCCCTCCTGTAGGAGCTGACGAGTGAAACGAGGCTGCGAT
>DATMUG010000113.1:0-10926 GCA_035563915.1 Pseudomonas sp.
CACAAGGACACCACTGTACCTGTGGGAGCGGGCTTGCCCGCGAAGGCGTCAGAACAGGCAACACGTCACTGCCTGCCCAACGCAAAGTTGGGCAACGCCCCCACCCGCTGTTTGAACCGATACGGTATCGACACCAGCCCCATTCCCGTATTGCGCTGTACCACGAAGTGCAGATGCGGCCCGCTGCTGTTCCCGGTATTGCCGGACAGCGCCAATGGACTGCCCACCGCCACCCGCTGTCCTTCGCGAACGCTGACCGAACCCTTTTTCAGGTGCAGGTACACACCCATGGTGCCGTCATCGTGCAGTACCCGCACGAAGTTGCCTGACGGGTCGGAGCCGCGTCCGGTCTGGCTGTTTTCGGTTTTCACCACCACCCCGCCCCGGGCGGCGATGATCGGCGTGCCTTCGGGCATGGCGATGTCCATGGCGTAGCGGTTCTTCGGTCCATAGTGGCTGTATTGGCCGTTAGCGCCCTGACTCAGGCGAAAGGGCCCGCCACGCCAGGGGAACGGGTATTGATAGGCCATGGCGGCCCCTGACGGGTCGCCGAGGAAGTACTGGAAGCTTGGGGTGTATGCCAGCGGCTTTCCGGGCCGCGTCGCCTTGAGCAGCGCCAGGCGAATGCTGCTGCGTGCCGGCATGACGCGACGAATCGGCCGGCTCGGCGCGCCGCTGACATTGTTCAGTCCGGCGAAGCTCAACTCGATTTCCACCGGCGCGTACAGGTCGTTGCGCACGAACACGCTGTCCATGCCCTTGAGCTTTTTGATGTCGAGGTAAACCTGGCGCTCCAGGTGCTCGACCATTTGATCGCGAAATACAAAAACCTTCGCGCCCTTCGAAGGACGATCACTGTACGAAACCACGCCATTGGCGTCTTTGGAGGTGTAGATGGTCATGGCCACCGTCGAGGTGCAGGCCATCAAAAGACCACAGAAAAACAGCAGGCGCGCGAGCATGGGAACGTGTCTGTCGAGTAAGGCCTGGGATTGAGCCTAGCAGTCGGAATTGACCGGCGTGATCGACAGATGTTTCAAGAAGGGTGAATCAGACAGATGTGCGGCGTATGTGATGGCCCCTTCGCGAGCAAGCCCGCTCCCACATGATCTGCGCTTGACCTGTGGGAGCGGGCTTGCCCGCGAAGGCGTAATTTCAGACGACGCCTAATCAAGCGCCTGGAATGAAATGCTTCTGCGCCGTACCACGTGCAATCAGGCGCGAGATGTAGTCGAGCTTCTGCGCATCCTGATCGACGAAACGGAAAGTCAGTTGCAGCCACTCGCTGTCAGGCTTCTGTTCATGGGCGACGATCGCGTGCAGGTAACCGTTCAAGCGTGCGGTTTCGGCGCTCTCGCCTTGCTCCAGATCGAGCACGGCGCTGTCGAGCACTTGCGGCAGGTTGTCGGCACGCTTGACCACCAACAGCGCTTCCTTGAGGCTCAGGGCCTTGATCACGCATTGCTGGATGCCATTGGGCAAGCGCAATTGACCCTGGCCACGCCCTCCCCCGGCTGCCGCAGCGGCTACCGGTGCCTTGACCGGCGGGCTGTTGAGCAATCCACCACGGGCCGGGGCGGCTGCCGCAGCGGGAGCCGCGACAGTGGCCGCCGCCACGGCAGGCTTGCCGCCGGTCAATGCACTCAGCGAATCGTTGGCGAATGCCGGACTGGCCTTGGTGTTCGTCGTGGTCATCAAGGCGTCAAGCTTGCCGACCTTGTGCAGTGCCTGCTTGACCTTGGTGATCAGTTGCTCGTTGGTGAAGGGCTTGCTCACATAGCCCGATACCCCGGCCTGAATCGCCTGGACCACGTTCTCTTTGTCGCCGCGACTGGTCACCATAACGAATGGCATGCCTTTGAGACTTTCCTGCTCTCGGCACCAGGTCAGCAGTTCCAGACCCGACATTTCCGGCATTTCCCAATCGCACAGCACCAGGTCGAACGCTTCGCGCGACAGCAGGGCCTGAGCCTTTCTGCCGTTGACCGCGTCTTCGATGCGCATGCCCGGAAAATAGTTGCGCAGGCATTTTTTCACCAGGTCACGAATGAACGAGGCATCGTCCACGACCAATACACTGACCTTACTCATCCAACACCCCTTTAAAAAATCCCGGCCAGCATACCGCTTTACTGATGGCACTTTGCCAAAAAACCTTCAGTCACGCCGGGACTTTTCGTTCGCGGGTGCTGCTTTTCGAATTCGAGAGCCACAAATGAAAACGCCCGGCCAAAGGGCCGGGCGCGTCCAGGGGCAACCTTACTTATCGTCAGCTTTGCCCGGAACATTAGCGGTTTCGCCGCTTGTTCCTTCAACTTCTTCTTTCATGCGCTTGAGGCCCATGTGACGCACGTCAGTGCCGCGCACCAGGTAAATCACCAGCTCGGAAATGTTGCGCGCGTGGTCGCCGATACGCTCCAGCGAACGCAGCACCCAGATGATGCTCAAGACCCGCGAGATAGAGCGTGGGTCTTCCATCATGTAGGTCGCCAGCTCACGCAGGGCGGTCTTGTATTCACGGTCGATGATCTTGTCGTACTGCGCGACCGACAACGCCAGGTCGGCATCGAAGCGGGCAAAAGCGTCCAGGGCATCGCGCACCATGTTGCGTACCTGGTCGCCGATGTGGCGCACCTCGACGTAACCGCGCGGCGCTTCACCTTCTTCGCACAACTGGATGGCGCGACGGGCGATCTTGGTCGCTTCGTCACCGATGCGCTCAAGGTCAATCACCGATTTGGAGATGCTGATGATCAAACGCAAGTCGGACGCCGCCGGCTGACGACGGGCCAGAATGCGCAGGCATTCTTCGTCGATGTTGCGTTCCATCTGGTTGATCTGGTCGTCGATCTCACGCACCTGCTGGGCCAGGCCGGAGTCGGCCTCGATCAGCGCGGTCACCGCGTCGTTTACCTGTTTCTCGACCAGCCCGCCCATGGCCAGGAGGTGGCTGCGCACTTCCTCGAGCTCAGCGTTGAACTGCTGGGAGATGTGGTGGGTAAGGCCTTCTTTACTAATCATGTTGGCGTCCTTGGAGCGTCCGGTAAGGTGCGGCGGGCCGCAGCGTCAGTTCAGTGAGCAACCACAGCTTCCTAGCCGTAACGACCGGTGATGTAGTCTTCGGTCTGCTTCTTCGCCGGATTGGTAAACAGGGTGTCGGTATCGCCGAACTCAACCAGTTTGCCCATGTACATGAACGCCGTGTAATCGGAAACCCGCGCGGCCTGCTGCATGTTGTGGGTCACGATGACAATGGTGAACTTGGATTTGAGTTCGTAGATCAGCTCTTCGACTTTCAGCGTGGAGATCGGGTCGAGTGCCGAGCACGGTTCGTCGAGCAGCAGGACTTCCGGCTCAACGGCGATGGTGCGGGCAATCACCAGACGTTGCTGCTGACCACCGGACAAGCCCAATGCCGACTCGTGCAGACGGTCTTTGACTTCGTCCCACAGCGCCGCGCCTTTCAACGCCCACTCAACAGCTTCGTCGAGTACGCGCTTCTTGTTGATGCCCTGGATGCGCAGGCCGTAAACCACGTTCTCGTAGATGGTTTTCGGGAACGGGTTCGGCTTCTGGAACACCATGCCGACGCGACGACGCAGCTCGGCCACGTCTTCGCCCTTGCGGTAGATGTTGTTGCCGTACAGGTTGATCTCGCCTTCGACACGGCAGCCATCCACCAGGTCGTTCATGCGGTTGAAGGTACGCAGCAGGGTTGACTTGCCGCAGCCGGACGGGCCAATGAAGGCGGTCACGCGCTGTTTCGGGATGTTCATGCTGACGTCGTACAGCGCTTGTTTCTCGCCGTAGAACAGGCTCAGGCCCGGCACTTCGATGGCCACGGTTTCCTGCTCGAGGTTCAGGCTCTGTTTGTCGCGACCCAGGGCCGACATGTTGATGCCGTGGGTATGTGCTTCGTGCTGCATGGGAGGCTCCCTGTGCTAACAAATTCGGTTCGTTGAACCACTGGCCTGGCCAATGGGTTACTGAAAATCTGTGGTTTGCGCCGATCCTTGTGGGAGCTGGCTTGCCAGCGATGCAGGCGACTCGGTCTGCCAGTAGCACCGCGGTGATGCCATCGCTGGCAAGCCAGCTCCCACAGGTTTTGTCTTAGCTGTCTAAAGCCTTGTACTTCTCGCGCAGGTGGTTACGGATATAAACGGCCGACAGGTTCAGTGTCGCGATCACCAGCACCAGCAGCAGCGCCGTGGCGTACACCAGCGGCCGCGCGGCCTCGACGTTCGGGCTCTGGAAGCCGACGTCATAAATGTGGAAGCCCAGGTGCATGATCTTCTGGTCCAGGTGCAGGTACGGGTAGTTGCCATCCACCGGCAGCGACGGCGCCAGCTTCACCACACCCACCAGCATCAGCGGCGCCACTTCACCGGCAGCACGGGCCACGGCGAGGATCATGCCGGTCATCATGGCCGGGCTGGCCATTGGCAGCACGATCTTCCACAAGGTTTCCGCCTTGGTGGCACCAAGGGCCAACGAACCTTCACGCACGGTGCGAGGAATGCGCGCCAGGCCTTCTTCGGTGGCCACGATCACCACCGGCACCGCCAGCAGCGCCAGGGTCAACGAAGCCCACAGCAGACCCGGTGTACCGAAGGTCGGCGCCGGCAAGGCTTCCGGGAAGAACAGACGGTCAAGCGAACCGCCCAGTACATAGACGAAGAAGCCCAGACCGAACACGCCGTAAACGATGGCCGGAACGCCCGCCAGGTTGTTCACCGCAATGCGGATCACCCGGGTCAGCGCGTTCTGCTTGGCGTATTCACGCAGGTACACCGCCGCCAGCACGCCGAACGGGGTCACGATCATCGCCATGATCAGGGTCATCATCACGGTGCCGAAGATCGCCGGGAAGATACCGCCCTCGGTGTTCGCTTCACGAGGATCGTCGCTCAGGAACTCCCAGACCTTGCTGAAGTAGAAACCGACCTTGGTGAACGTGCCCATGGCGTTCGGCTGATAGGCGTGAACCACTTTGCCCAGGCCGATTTCGACTTCCTTGCCGTTGGCGTCGCGGGCGGTGAGGCTGTCGCGGTTGAACTGCGCGTGCAGGTCGCTCAGGCGCGCCTCGACGTCCTGATAACGCGCATTGAGCTCGGCGCGCTCCGATTCCATGTCCGCTTGCGCAGCCGGGTTGAGCTTGCCTTCCAGTTCCAGTTTGCGACCGTGCAGACGGATACGCTCGAGGCCGGCGTTGATCGCGCCGATGTCGACTTTCTCCAGGATCTTGAGCTGGCCGGCGAGCTTGTTCACCCGGTCGATCCGCGCTTGCAGTTCAGGCCATGCCGCTTCGCCTTCGGCGATGACTTTGCCGTCCTGTTTGACGTTGACCAGGTAACCGTAGAAGTTGCCCCACTCACGGCGCTCCAGCGCCATCAGTTCGACCGGGGTCGTCTGGTTAGTTAGCCACTCGCCCACGATCCAGGTGAAGTCGTTGCCGTTCAGATCACGGTTGCCGACCTTGATCAGCTCGCGGGTCATGAATTCCGGACCCTCGTCCGGAACCGGCAAACCAGCACTCTTGAGGCGAGCGCGTGGCACTTCTTCCTTCTGCACCACTTCACCGATGACCAGGTGATTGGCCTGGCCCGGCACGTCGTAGCTGGCGTGCATCAGGTCCGCCGGCCAGAAGTGACCCAGACCGCGCACGGCGATCACTGCCAGCAGGCCAATGGTCATGATGACCGCGATGGACACCGCGCCACCGCTGATCCAGACGCCTGGGGCGCCGCTCTTGAACCATCCTTTCAAGGAGTTCTGTTTCACAGACTTCTACCTTTCTTAAAGCGACGAGTATTTCTTGCGCAGACGCTGACGAATCAGTTCCGCGAGGGTGTTCATGATGAAGGTGAACAACAGCAGCACCAGCGCCGAGAGGAACAGCACACGGTAGTGGCTGCCGCCGACTTCCGATTCGGGCATTTCCACCGCAACGTTGGCGGCCAGGGTGCGCAGGCCTTCGAACAGGTTCATTTCCATGACCGGGGTGTTGCCGGTGGCCATCAGGACGATCATGGTTTCACCCACCGCCCGGCCCATGCCGATCATCAGCGCCGAGAAAATGCCCGGGCTGGCGGTGAGGATCACCACGCGAGTCATGGTCTGCCACGGCGTGGCGCCGAGGGCCAGGGAACCGAGGGTCAGGCCGCGCGGCACGCTGAACACGGCGTCTTCGGCAATGGAGTAGATGTTCGGGATCACCGCAAAGCCCATGGCCAGACCGACCACCAGTGCGTTGCGCTGGTCGTAGGTGATGCCCAGGTCGTGGGAGATCCACAGGCGCATATCGCCACCGAAGAACCAGTTTTCCAGGTACGGGCTCATGTACAGCGAGAGCCAGCCCACGAACAGGATCACTGGAAT
Source organism: Pseudomonas sp. (assembly GCA_035563915.1). Classification (GTDB taxonomy): domain Bacteria; phylum Pseudomonadota; class Gammaproteobacteria; order Pseudomonadales; family Pseudomonadaceae; genus Aquipseudomonas. The sequence continues at coordinate 6,379 of DATMUG010000113.1, forward strand.
CAGCAGGGCACTTTCCCAGCCATCAGGGACTTTCAGGCGAATCGACTCAGGCAGACGGCTGAAGGTGAAACCGGCGACCAGTATGCCGATCGGCAGCAGCATCAGCAGGCTGAAGATGCCCGGCAGATGCCCTTCCACATACGGCGCGAGGAACAGACCGGCGAAGAAACCGAGGATCACCGTCGGCATCGCTTCCATCAGCTCGATCACCGGCTTGACCTTGCGGCGCATGCCGGGAGCCATGAAGTATGCGGTGTAGATCGCAGCGGCAACGGCCAGAGGCGCGGCCAGCAGCATCGCGTAGAACGCGGCCTTGAGGGTACCGAAGGTCAGCGGCGACAGGCTCAGCTTGGGTTCGAAGTCGGTGTTGGCGGCAGTCGACTGCCAGACGTATTTAGGTTCGTCGTAGTTCTCGTACCAGACTTTGCTCCACAGCGCGCTCCACGACACTTCCGGGTGCGGGTTGTCCAGCAGCAACGGCTGGATCTTGCCGCCGGCTTCGACGATCACGCGGTTGGCCCGTGGCGACAGACCGAACAGGCCCTGGCCTTCGACCACCTGATCCACCAGCAGGGTGCGGTGCGCGGTGCTGTGGAACACGCCAAGCTTGCCGGATGCATCGAGGGCAACGAAGCCTTTGCGGCGCTCTTCAGCGGTGATTTCCACGATTGGCGTCGTGCCCATCTGGAAGGTACGAATCTGCTTCAGGCGCTGTTCGCCATCGTGATCGCGAGCCATGAACCACTGGGCCAGGCCGCCTTTGGAGTCACCGATAATCAGCGAGATACCGCCGACCAGCTGGGTGCTGGCGGTGACTTGAGCTTCACCGTCTTCCAGCAGCTTGTAGCGGCCATTGAGGCTCTTGTCGCGCAGGCTGAACACGTCGGCCTGGGCACGACCGTTGACCACGTACAACCACTGCTGACGCGGGTCGACGAAGATGTTTTTCACCGCTTCGGTCATTTGCGGCAGGTCGATGCGCTTCTGCTCGTTGGTGACTTCGCCGGTCATCATGTTTTCTTCGCTGGTGAGCGACAACACATTGAGCTGCGAACCGGTGGCACCCACCAGCATCAGGGTCGAATCGTTGGCGTTGAGGCTGACGTGCTCCAGCGCACCGCCGGCTTCGTTCAGCGCGATCGGTGCTTCGCCATACGGATACTCGATGGCCGGCGTGATGGTTTTTTTGCCGTCCGGGTAGCTGACTTTATAAGTGTGACGGAACACCAGCGCCTGGCCGTTGGACAAGCCCACCGCTACCAGCGGGTGACCTGGCTGGTCTTCGCCGATGGAGGTGACGGTGGCCCCGGCCGGAACCGGCAGATCGACGCGCTTGAGTTCAGCGCCACTGTCGATGTCGAAAAAAAGTGCCTGGTCCTTGTCGGAAACCCGCATGGCCACCTGGTTCTGTTCTTCCAGGGATATCAGTAACGGCTTGCCGGCGTCTTGCATCCAGGCGGGCGTAATGGCGTCTTTGGACGTCAGGCTGGCACCCTGGAACAGCGGCGCGACGACGTAGGCAAGGAAAAAGAAAATCAGGGTAATCGCACCCAGAACGGCAAGGCCGCCAACGAGGACGTACCAGCGGGTCAGGCGATCTTTGAGCGCGCGAATGCGGCGCTTGCGTTGCAGCTCAGGCGTATTGAAATCAATTCGCTTGGGGGGATTTGTAGTCATGTTGGAATTGGCCAGATCATTCATTCGCACACCCTAGCGATCCTGTATGACAGAAAGATGACAGTGCAGTGACGCAACAAATCCTTCGCTGGGGTTACCAGCAGTGGATAGGGAATTTGGGGAGGGCCGGGTTGCGGGAAATCGCAACCCTGAGCCTTTGTAGGAGCGAGCTTGCTCGCAAAGATGGAACATTCAGTCACACTTTCTGTGGCCGGACTACCATCGCGAGCAAGCTCGCTCCTACACGGATCCGAGGCTAGCCCCGGATCAGGGTGTTACTTTTTTGCGACTTCAGCACCGCCTTCCTGCAGACCCAGGTCAGCCAGTGCTTTTGCAGCAACTTTGGCTGGCAGTGGGATGTAACCGTCTTTCACCACAACTTCCTGGCCCTGCTTGGACAGAACCAGTTTCACGAACTCGGCTTCCAGCGGGGCCAGAGGCTTGTTCGGGGCTTTGTTGACGTAGACGTACAGGAAACGGGACAGCGGGTACTTGCCGTTCAGGGCGTTTTCTTCGGTGTCTTCGATGAAGTCCTGGCTGCCTTTCTTGGCCAGGGCCACAGTCTTCACGCTAGCGGTCTTGTAACCGATACCCGAGTAACCGATACCGTTCAGCGAGGAGCTGATCGACTGTACGACCGAAGCCGAACCTGGTTGTTCGTTAACGTTTGGCTTGTAGTCGCCTTTGCACAGGGCTTCTTCCTTGAAGTAGCCATAGGTGCCGGATACCGAGTTACGACCGAACAGTTGAACCGGCTTGTTCGCCAGGTCGCCGGTCACGCCCAGGTCACCCCAGGTTTTCACGTCGGTTTTAGCGCCGCACAGACGAGTGGACGAGAAGATCGCGTCAACTTGTTCCATGGTCAGGTGCTGGATCGGGTTGTCCTTGTGCACGAATACAGCCAGGGCGTCCACGGCAACCGGGATAGCGGTTGGCTTGTAGCCGTACTTCTGTTCGAAGGCAGCCAGTTCGGTGTCCTTCATCTTGCGGCTCATCGGGCCCAGGTTGGAGGTGCCTTCAGTCAGCGCAGGTGGCGCAGTGGCGGAGCCAGCGGCCTGAATCTGGATGTTTACGTTCGGGTATTCTTTCTTGTAGTTCTCAGCCCAGAGGGTCATGAGGTTAGCCAGAGTGTCGGAACCAACGCTGGACAGGTTGCCCGACACACCAGTGGTCTTGGTGTAGCTCGGGATAGCAGGGTCAACAGCGGCAACCGCGTTGGCAGTCGCAACGCCAGCAGCGACAAAAGTCATTGCCGCCATCAAACGCTTCAGTTTCATGCCTTACTCCTAGCAAATAGGGTGTGTTAAGTCGGGGCCAAGTATCAGCAGGCCGTGTGAACACTCTATGGCTGAAATATGACAATTGGATGAAAGGCCAGCATCCCTGTCGGAAAGCCGGCCTTTCAGTTGTAACGGCAAGTGTGAAGGTGGCTTAGCGACCTTTGCTCCACAACCACGCACCGACCAGGATCCCCATTCCACACAGCACCGCCACATAGTAGGCAGGCCCCATCGCGCTTTCTTTCAGCAGCAGGCTGACAACCATCGGGGTCAGGCCGCCGAAGATCGCGTAAGCGACGTTATAAGAGAAGGACAGACCGCTGAAGCGCACCACCGGCGGGAACGCTTTCACCATCACATAAGGCACCGCGCCAATGGTGCCGACCAAGAAACCGGTCAACGCATACAGCGGGAACAGCCAGTTCGGGTGATCGGCGAGGCTGTGATAGAAGGTCCAGGAGCTGGCCAGCAAACCCAGGCAACCGAATACGAATACGCGACCGGCGCCGAAGCGATCCGCCAGCGCGCCGGAAATGATGCAGCCCACGCTCAGAAATACGATGGCCAGGCTGTTGGATTGCAACGCCACCGTCGGCGAGAAGTGATAGACCGTCTGCAGCACGGTCGGGGTCATCAGGATCACCACGACGATGCCGGCTGACAGCAGCCAGGTCAGCAGCATCGAGACTGCAATGGCCCCGCGATGGTCACGCAGCACCGCGCGCAGCGGCACTTCCTCGGCCAGAGCCTTGCGCAGTTGCAGTTCGGCGAATACCGGGGTTTCGTGCAGCCAGCGGCGCAGGTAGACCGAGAACAGGCCGAACACGCCACCGAGCAGGAACGGAATCCGCCAGGCGTAATCCGAAACTTCCGTTGGCGTATAAATGCTGTTGATCGCAGTGGCGACCAGCGAGCCGAGCAGGATGCCCGCCGTCAGGCCGCTGGTCAGGGTGCCGCAGGCATAGCCGACATGCTTTCCGGGCACGTGTTCGGAAACGAAGACCCACGCCCCCGGCACTTCGCCGCCAATCGCCGCGCCCTGGATGACGCGCATCAACAGCAGCAGGATCGGCGCCCACAGGCCGATCTGCGCGTAAGTCGGCAGCAGGCCCATGATCAGGGTCGGCACGGCCATCATGAAAATGCTCAGGGTGAACATCTTCTTGCGCCCCAGCAGGTCGCCGAAGTGCGCCATGACGATACCGCCCAGCGGCCGCGCAAGGTAGCCGGCGGCAAAGATCCCGAAGGTCTGCATCAGGCGCAGCCACTCGGGCATGTCGGCGGGGAAGAACAATTTGCCGACCACGGTGGCAAAGAACACGAAAATGATGAAATCGTAGAACTCCAGCGCGCCCCCCAGGGCCGATAGCGACAGAGTCTTGTAGTCATTGCGGGTCAAGGGTCGTGCGGGTTGGTCTGGCTGCGCGAGGCTCGAGGGCGCTGTGGTCATGGCAAGGTCTTCTCTTATAGTCGGATCTGCCGCCACAACAACGCTGGCTGTGGCTCGGGCAGGTTCGGCACCATAGCAAATTGTTCGAAAAAGCACATAGAGGCGCGTATTTGACGGTCGAAATGAGAACCGGATGGTCGT
>DATMUG010000114.1:0-1537 GCA_035563915.1 Pseudomonas sp.
CGGGCAAGCCCGCTCCCACATTTGATCGCAGTTATCCTGAGGAACACTATCACAGGTGGGAGCGGGCTTGCTCGCGAAGGGGCCGGTACTGTCACCACCACTGCGGGCGATGAGAACCCAATTCAGAGGCCGCAATCGCCCACTGCAAAGGCGTCCCGGTAATCTTCAATGGCACATGCAACCGATGCGCCGGTCCCCAAGGCGTCTGCTCGACCAGTATCCCCTGATCGTTTTCATCCTCTGCCCGCAACGCGTCAGTGGGGCCAGGTCCATGCTCGATCAACAACGTCGCCGTACGCGCCAGCGACAGCCGCGCCGATCCGCCTCGTGCGCTGTTCAAACGCTCTGCCAGCAATCGGATCGCACTGGCCGCCATCAAGTACCCGGTAGCGTGGTCCAGCGCCTGCACTGGCAAGGGCGTCGGCTTATCCGCCTGCTTCCAATGCATCCCGGCTTCGGCGATGCCACTGCTCATCTGCACCAGGCTGTCGAAGCCGCGTCGGTTCTGCCACGGGCCGCTCCAGCCGTAAGCATTGAGGCTGACGTCGATCAGGCCGGGGGCCAGTTTTTGTCGTTCACCGGCGCCGTATCCCAAGCACTCCAGCGCATCGGCACGGTAGCCGTGTATCACGATGTCGGCGTCCTTGAGCAGACTTTCGAAGACGCTGCGGTCGGCGCTGTCATGCAGATCCAGACACGCACAGCGTTTACCCAGCGTCATTTCCGGCACCACGCCCGGTTCGTTCCAGGTCGGGGGATCGATGCGCAATACCTCGGCGCCCAGCCCTGCGAGAAAACGACTGGCGACGGGCCCCGCGAGCACGCGGGTCAGGTCGAGCACCTTGATTCCAGCCAGCGGTTGCGCCACCGATCCCTGCCACGGTTTGGTGTCGTGGCGACCGTAATGGCTGAACTGAATCAGCGCTTCGGCGTTCACCGCCTGGCCTTGCGGGTGGGCCTGCCACTGGGCCCAGCTGCGCATTTCGGCGGCGCAACCACCGGCGTCGACCACCGCCTGCTCCAGATCGCTCTTGCTCCATTGCGCCACCTTGCTCGCCATCGCGGCGCGGTCGGCGCAGGCACCCAGCACGGATTCGGCGGCCGTGCGGTGATGAGGGGCGTTGGTGTGCAAGCGGATCCAGCCATCCTTGGCGGCGTAGTCACCCGCAACCGGATCCCACAGCGGTGGAACGCTCCAGCCGAGGGGACGGATCGAGCTTGAAAACCAGAACGACGCCAGGCGCCGGTCGACTTCCAGGGCGGGCAGGCGTCCGGTCTGCTGCTGAAGTAATTCGCAAGTAGCCTGGCCTGCAGCCGCGATGCTGGCGCAGGCCAGGTCGGTGACGGCGAACGCCGAGGGCAGGGCGCCGCTGGAGGTGAACGGGATTGACGTGTGGGGCAAGCCGATTGCGGCTTGAATGGACGTGAGTAAATCAGTCATTGAAGGCCCTCCGGAGCGAGAGGCCGAGGATAGATCAAAATTCTTTTGGGCTTGATGAAAACCTGTGGGAGCGGGCTTGCTCGCGAAGGCGGTGTG
>DATMUG010000115.1:0-13382 GCA_035563915.1 Pseudomonas sp.
CACATTGGGTCTGCGCCGTGTACCAGATTTGTGCACACCGCAGATCCAATGTGGGAGCGGGCTTGCTCGCGAAGAGGCCCTTGAAGAGGCTACTTACTTCTCGGACAGGGCAAACTGCGTCAGGCAGAAGGTAGAAATCCCCATCTCGACCAAACGCTGCGACCCACCCAATTCCGGCAAATCAATGATCGCCGCCGCTTCATGAACCCGGGCGCCCATGCGGCGGATCAGGTTCGCTGCGGCGATCAGGGTGCCGCCCGTGGCGATCAAGTCATCGAACATCACCACCGAATCGCCTTCGCACAAGCTATCGGCATGAACTTCCAGAAAGGCTTCGCCGTATTCGGTCGCATAACCTTCGGCCAGCACGTCGGCGGGCAACTTGCCTTGCTTGCGGAACAGCACCAGCGGTTTGTTCAGTTGATAGGCCAGCACCGAACCGATGAGGAAACCACGGGCGTCCATGGCGCCGATGTGGGTGAAATCGGCCTCGACATAACGCTGGGCGAAGCTGTCCATCACAACGCGCATGGCCGTTGGCGACTGGAACAGCGGAGTGATGTCACGAAAGATCACGCCCGGCTTGGGAAAGTCGATCACAGGGCGGATCAGGGATTTGATGTCGAAGGAATCGAGGGCCATCGTGGTGGTGTCCTGGCAGGGCTGCAAACGGCGCATTATACCGGCGGCTGAACCGTTTCGCTCAGCCGTAAATCGGCGCGATCAGCCTTCGACCGAGCCGCCAGCCAGGGCGCACAGCTGGATCGGGTCGAGGATGCGGATTTCCTTGCCTTCGGCGGCGATCAGTTCGTTCTGCTGGAAACGCGTGAACACCCGCGACACGGTTTCCACCGCCAGGCCCAGGTAGTTGCCGATTTCGTTACGCGACATGCTCAGGCGAAACTGGTTGGCCGAGAAACCGCGGGCGCGGAAACGGGCCGAGAGGTTGACCAGGAAGGTGGCAATGCGCTCGTCGGCGGTCTTTTTCGACAGCAGCAACATCATCTGCTGATCGTCACGAATCTCACGGCTCATCACCCGCATCAACTGACGACGCAGTTGCGGCAGTTGCAGGGCCAGTTCGTCGAGACGTTCGAAAGGGATCTCACACACCGAGGTGGTTTCCAGCGCCTGTGCCGACACCGGATGTTTTTCGGTGTCCATGCCCGACAAGCCCACCAGTTCGCTTGGCAGGTGAAAGCCGGTGAGTTGTTCTTCGCCGGCATCGCTCAGGTTGAAGGTTTTCAACGCCCCGGAACGCACGGCGTAAACGGAATCGAAAGTGTCCCCCTGGCGGAACAGGAACTCGCCTTTTTTCAGTGGGCGGCCACGTTTGACGATTTCGTCCAGTGCATCCATGTCTTCCAGGTTCAGCGACAGTGGCAGGCACAGCGGGGCGAGGCTGCAGTCCTTGCAGTGAGCCTGATTATGAGTGCGCAGTTTTACTGGCTCGGACATTTCTTCAATCCTTGTGGGAAAACACACATAGGCTGTAAGGGTAACTCAGCGTAGGACGTTGGGGCCAGCCCATGGCGGATTTGTCGCAGCTGGCTAGATCACCCGGGAAAAGCGTTGCTGGTTGTGCTGTTGCAAGAAGGCATCGAACACCATGCACACCGAACGCACCAACAGGCGTCCCGCCGGCAGGACGTTAATGCTTTCGCGATCCAGCTCTATGAGTCCATCCTTGGCCATTTGCTGCAATTGCGGCCAAAGTTCGCCGAAATAACCCTGGAAATCGATATTGAAAGCCTGCTCGATCTCGGCGAATTCCAGGTTGAAATGGCAGATTAGCTGTTGAATTACAGCGCGACGCAGCCGGTCATCGGCGTCGCACACCAGGCCACGGCTCGTGGCCAGTTGCGCCGAGGCCAGACTGTTTTGGTATTGGGTGAGGTCGCTGCTGTTCTGGCAGTACAGATCGCCGATCTGACTGATCGCCGACACCCCCAGACCGATCAAATCGCAATGACCGTGGGTGGTGTAACCCTGGAAATTACGTTGCAGGGTCGATTCTTCCTGGGCAATCGCCAGTTCATCGTCTGGCAGGGCGAAGTGGTCCATGCCGATGTAGCGGTAACCGGCAGCGGTCAATTGGTCGATGGTGCGCTGCAGCATCTCCAGCTTCTGCGCAGGCGTTGGCAGATCGTTGCTGTTGATCCGCCGTTGCGGCATGAACCGTTCCGGCAGGTGGGCGTAGTTGAACACCGAGAGGCGATCCGGTTGCAGGTTGATGACTTCATCGACGGTGCGGGCGAAGTTGTCCGGGGTCTGTTTCGGCAAGCCGTAGATCAGGTCAATGTTGATCGAGCGGAATTGCAGGGTGCGGGCCGCATCGATCACCGCACGGGTTTGCTCCAGGGTTTGCAGGCGATTGACCGCGCGCTGTACCGCCGGATCGAGATCTTGCAGGCCGATGCTGACCCGGTTGAAGCCCAGTTCGCGCAACAATCCCATGGTCGACCAATCGGCTTCACGGGGGTCGATTTCGATGCCGTAGTCACCTGAATCGTCGTCGAGCAAATGGAAGTGCTCGCGCAGGTGCGCCATCAGTTGCCGCAATTCGTCATGGCTGAGGAAGGTCGGGGTGCCGCCACCGAAGTGCAGCTGCTCGACTTTTTGTGCAGGGTCCAGATGACAGGCGATGAGGTGGATTTCCTGTTCCAGGCGCTGCAGGTAGGGCAGGGCGCGGCCACGGTCCTTGGTAATGACTTTGTTGCAGGCACAGTAATAGCAAATGTTCGCGCAGAAGGGCACGTGCACGTACAGGGACAAGGGCCGCAGGGCCTTGCGACTGTCGCGCAGGGCGTGAAGCAGATCGAAGCTGCTGACCTGGGCGTTGAATTGCATGGCAGTCGGATAGGAGGTGTAGCGCGGTCCCGCCAAGTCATAACGGCGGATCAGATCGGTGTCCCAACGAATGGCGTCGAGCAGCATGCGGGCATCCCCCGGAGTGGGCTGGCGGTGCTGGCCAGTCTATGGGAGAGGACGGTGGATGATCTTGATGTGCGTCAAGGGTGCTGGTTGGCTTTGATGGTTTTTTTTGTGGCGAGGGAGCTTGCTCCCGCTGGACTGCGCAGCAGGCCCATCGCTTTGGGGGCGCTTCGCGCCCCGGCGGGAGCAAGCTCCCTCGCCACAGGATCAGTGGCCCATCAACCAATGCTGATGCGGCCCTGGCAAGGTCCAGATACCAAACAGCATCACCAGCAACCCACCGGCCATGCGCACGCTGCGCTTGCGCAATAACGCCGTTACCCGCTCCGCCGCCAGCCCCGTGGCGAGCAGCACCGGCCAGGTGCCGAGGCCGAACGCGAGCATCAGCAGCGCGCTGTCCAGCGCATTCCCCTGGCTGGCCGACCACAGCAGGGTGCTGTAAACCAGACCGCATGGCAGCCAGCCCCAGAGTGCCCCCAGCAGCAATGCGCGGGGAACGCTCGATACCGGCAACAGTTTGTTCGCAAGAGGCTGAATATGTCGCCACAGGCCGCGACCAACGCTTTCGATACGCGTCAGGCCACTCCACCAGCCCGCCAGGTACAGACCCATGGCAATCAACAACAGCCCGGCGAGCACCCGCATCACCATCGCCGCCGGGCTGTTGGCCACAGCCCAGCCGGCCAGGCCGATCAGCAGGCCCGCGGTGGCATAGCTGAGGATACGACCCAGGTTGTAGGCCAGCAGCAGGCGAAAGCGCCGACTGCGCTGTTCCTTGGGAATCGCCAGAGTCAGCGCGCCCATCAAGCCGCCGCACATGCCCAGGCAATGACCGCCACCGAGCAGACCGAGAATCACCGCGGACACCAGCAATGGCGCCAATTCAAGCATGGGGTGGCGCCTTGTCGTCGGGTTTGCCCGACTGGCCGCTGGCTTCGTCGACGGCGGCGGTGTGGTTCGGGTCCTGATCGTCGAACAGGATGCTGTGGGCCGGGCCGTCGAGGTCGTCGTACTGACCGCTGTCGACCGCCCAGAAAAAAATGTACACAGCGATGGCCACGATCAGCAGGGCGGCCGGGATCATCACGTAAAGAGCTGGCATCTGGACTCCATGCCCGCGCGGCTCAGGCCGGCAGCGGACGGGTTTCTTGTGTGGTGGCCGACACCTGCGCACTCGGCAGGCGAGTCAGGCGCAGGGCGTTGAGCACCACGGTCAACGAGCTGATGGACATGCCGACCGCCGCCCACACCGGGGTGATCCAGCCGAGGGCGGCGAACGGCAACATGAGGCCATTGTACAGCCCGGCCCACAGCAGATTCTCGATGATGACGCGACGGGTGCGCCGGGCCAGGCTGAACGCTTCCACGAGGGCGTCGAGGCGATTGGACAGCAGCACCGCATCGGCGCTGGTTTTCGCCAGGTCGGTGGCCGAACCCATGGCTACGCTGATGTCGGCGGCGGCCAGTACCGGCACATCGTTGACCCCGTCTCCGAGCATCAACACCTTGCGACCCTGCTGGTGCAGTTGCTGCAGAACCTGCAGCTTGTCGTTCGGGCGCAAACCGCCCCGGGCTTCGTCGATACCCAGCTCGGCCGCTACGCTGGCGACCATCGGCGAACTGTCGCCGGACAGCAGCAAGGTCCGCCAGCCGCGCGCCTTGCACGCTGCCAGCAGGGCCGGAGCGTCGGCACGCAAACGGTCGTCGAGCACGAACCAGGCCAGTGGACCCCGTTGATCGCCCAGCAGCAGCCACTGCCCGGCTTCATCCGGCATCGCGGGTTGGGCAGCACCGCTGAGTTCGCAGACAAAACCGGGCTGGCCGATACGCAGGCGCTGCTCGCCAACCCGTCCTTCAAGACCCAGGCCCGGAGAGCTGTGCACCTCTTCGGCGGCGAGTGGCGCGCGACCAAAGGCGCGGGCGATGGGGTGTTCGGAGCGGTTTTCCAGGGCGGCGGCCAGACTCAGGCATTGATCGCGGTCGAGGGCGCCGAGAGGGCGGATCGAACGCAGTGCCAGTCGCCCTTCGGTCAGGGTGCCGGTCTTGTCGAAAATCACCGTGTCGATCTGGTTCAGGCCTTCGAGCACATGGCCGCGGGTCAGCAGCAAACCGAGTTTGTGCAGGGTGCCGGTGGCGGCGGTCAGGGCAGTCGGCGTCGCCAGGGACAGAGCGCAGGGGCAGGTAGCGACGAGCATGGCCAGGACAATCCAGAATGCTCGCGATGCGTCCAGATGCCACCACAGCATGCCAATGCAGAAGGAGGCAATCAGTGTCAGCAGCAGGAACCATTGCGAGGCGCGGTCGGCGATTTGCGCCAGTCGTGGTTTTTCCGCCTGGGCGCGATCCAGCAGGCGGACGATGGCCGAGAGCCGGGTGTCCTGGCCGAGCGCGTGGACTTGCACGGTCAACGCGCCTTCGACATTCAGGGTGCCAGCGGTAACGGTGTCGCCCGGGGTGCGGGGTTGCGGCAGGTATTCTCCGGTCAGCAGCGATTCATCGATGCTGGATTGGCCGTCAAGAATCTTGCCGTCAGCCGGAAGGATCGCCCCTGGATGTACCAGAACCCGATCGCCCACTTTCAGTTCGCTGAGCAAAATGCGTTCGCTCTGGCCGTCGTCGCTCAGGCGCAGGCAGGAGGCCGGCAGCAAGTTGACGAGCTGCGCGGTGGCGGCGGCGGTGCGTTCCCGGGCGCGGCGCTCAAGGTAGCGTCCGGCCAGCAGGAACAGGGCAAACATGCCGACCGCATCGAAATACAGTTCGCCGGCGCCGGTGATTGAGGTCCAGATCCCCGCGATGTAGGCACTGCCAATGGCCAGCGATACGGAAACGTCCATGGTCAGGTGGCGGGTGCGCAGGTCGCGCATGGCGCCCTTGAAGAACGGTGCGCAGCTGTAGAACACGATCGGGGTGGTGAGGAACATCGCTACCCAGCGCAGAATCGCGTGCAGCTCGGGGCTGAGGTCGATGTTGAACTCCGGCCAGGTGGCCATGGTCGCCATCATCGCCTGGAACCACAGCAGGCCGGCGACCCCTAGTTGGCGCAGGGCCAGGCGGTTTTCGCTGGCCAGTTGCTCGCTGGCGCGGTCGGCCTGGTAAGGGTGTGCGGCATAGCCGATGTGACGCAGTTCGCCGAGCACTTGACTGAGGGGTAATTGCGCATCGGCCCAGCGCACGTGCAGGCGATGGTTGGACAGGTTTAGTCGCGCTTCGGCCACGGCGGGCATGGCACGCAGGTGTTTCTCGATCAACCAGCCGCAAGCCGCGCAACTGATGCCTTCCATCAGCAATGTGGTTTCCGCCAGCTCGCCTTCATGGCGGACAAAGGGTTGCTGCACATCGGCGCGGTCGTACAGCGCCAGTTCATCGACCAATTGCACTGGCAGCGCTTCGGGGTTGGCCGAGGCTTCGCTGCGATGCTGGTAATAGCTTTCCAGCCCGCCGGCCACAATCGCCTCGGCCACCGCCTGGCAGCCCGGGCAGCAGAACTCGCGGCTTTGCCCCAGGACCGCCGCAGTGAAACGGCTGCCGGCCGGGACGGGCAGGGCGCAGTGGTAGCAGGGGGTTGGAGTGGTCATTTTGTTCGTTATGAAAACCATTGTGACGAGGGAGCTTGCTCCCGTTCGGCTGCGAAGTAGGGGCAAGGCAACCGGATCGTTTTTCCTGAAGGAGACGGGGGGCAGGTTTCAGGGGTGCTTCGCACCCCAGCGGGAGCAAGCTCCCTCGCCACAGACCGGGAAATTACTTTTTAAGGTCTTCGGCACCCTGCAACGGTTCGTCGCCGAGCAGCAGGTCCTTGTCATGGTCGACCGATTCTTCCTCAAACAAACGCCAGATATGGTCGTCCTGGGTGCCCAGCAATTCGACAAAGCGCCGACCTTCGATCTTGTCGCTCAACTGGCCCAGGTAGCGACCCTGTTCGGTTTCGCTACGGGTCAGGACGATCTTGCGGTCCTTCTCCGGCTGAGTCGGTGAAATCAGGTTGAGTTCAAGGGTTTTGGGCTGGCTGTTTCCGCTCAGACGCAGGTCGACTTCACCGGTGACATCGTCCATGCGCACGCTGGCGCGCATCAGCAGGGTCTGCGCCAGCAGTTCACGGTCCAGGGAGCGGTTGATGCCTTTGCCGGCCTCGTAGTAGTTGTCATTGACCAGGTTGTCCGGGTGGTTCACCGCAATGGTCACCATGGACAAGGTCAGGGTCACCGAACAGGCCAGAATCCCGATGATGATCCATGGCCAGAGGTGCTTGTACCAGGGGCTTGCGGCGTTTGCTGCGGGCATGTTCACTTCTCTCAACGATTTTGTGGGCCGATGAATCGGCTCTTGGCTTCAACGTGAATGCTGGCGTCATCGGCGTCCTTGAGGATGAATTTAACCTCGTTGGTGCTCGATGGCAGGTGTTCCGGGGCCACGGACAGTTCGGCCGGCTGGCTGACGATATCGCCGGCCGCCACCTTGATCTCGCGCCGGCCTTGCAGCTTGAGGTCCGGCAAACCGGTGGCTTCAAGCACATAGGTATGGTCGCGTTGATCCTTGTTCATGATCTTCAGGCTGTAGACGTTTTCGATCCTGCCCTCGGCGTTTTCGCGGTACAGCACGCGGTCCTTGCTGACGTCGAAACCCACCAGCGAGCGCATGAAGAACGCCGTCACCAGCAAACTGATCATCGCCAGCAGCACCACGGCATAGCCGATCAGGCGCGGACGCAATTTGTGGGTTTTCTGCCCGGACAGGTTGTGCTCGGTGGTGTAGCTGATCAGGCCGCGCGGATACTCCATCTTGTCCATGATCGCGTCACAGGCATCGATACAGGCGGCGCAGCCGATACACTCGATTTGCAGACCGTCGCGGATGTCGATACCGGTGGGGCAGACCTGGACACACATGGTGCAGTCGATGCAGTCGCCCAGGCCCTGGGCCTTGTAGTCGATGCCTTTTTTGCGCGGGCCCCGGCCTTCGCCACGGCGCGGATCGTAGGAAACGATCAGGGTGTCCTTGTCGAACATCACGCTCTGGAAGCGCGCGTAGGGGCACATGTAGATGCACACCTGCTCACGCAGCCAGCCGGCGTTGCCATAAGTGGCGAGCGTGAAGAAACCGACCCAGAAATACGACCAGCCATCGGCCTCGCCGGTGAAGAAATCGATGGTCAATTCACGGATTGGCGAGAAATAGCCGACGAAGGTCATGCCGGTCACGAAGCCGATCAGCAACCACATCGCATGCTTGCTGAATTTGCGCAGGAATTTGTTGGCGCTCATCGGCGCCTTGTCGAGCTTGATCCGTTGGTTGCGGTCGCCTTCGGTGACCTTTTCGCACCACATGAAGATCCAGGTCCAGACACTCTGCGGACAGGTATAACCACACCAGACCCGGCCGGCATAGACTGTGATGAAGAACAGGCCGAACGCCGCGATGATCAACATGCCCGACAGCAGGATGAAATCCTGGGGCCAGAAGGTTGCGCCGAAGATGAAGAATTTACGCTCTGGCAGGTTCCACCAGACGGCTTGATGCCCGCCCCAGTTCAGCCACACCGTGCCGAAATACAGCAGAAACAACACGGCACCGCCTGCCATCCGCAGGTTGCGGAACAGGCCGGTGAAGGCGCGGGTGTAGATCTTTTCCCGGGAGGCGTAGAGATCGACGCTGTTGTTCGCGTTTTTGGCAGGCGGAGTAACGTCGTGTACCGGAATCTGATTGCTCATCGGTTGCATCCCACGGCAGTGGAAAAATGCCTCGGTCAGTACATGCCGACCGGGGTCAAATAGAGGTGTAGCAGTGGCCCAATGATACGCCTGTCGCTCTAGATCAAGGGTGCGACCTTTGGTCACGTTGGTGGAAATCAAATGACCGTGTAATGACCTGTATCAATTGACTTGTGAATTATGGCCGGTTTTGCGCAAGGCAGAGCTCAATCAGCCCATGGGTTGATCAGTTGAACACCGGCGGATTGAAAGTCGCTGACGTTGCGAGTGACGACCGTCAGGCCATGAACCAGCGCAGTAGCGGCTATCAAGGCATCAGCTTCGTTGACGCGATCCGGAACGTGCAGGCTTGCACATCGAAGGGCAACCGCGGCATCGATGGGCAGGATTCGGGCATCGAAGGCCGGTATGACGTGGCGCTTGAGCCAGGTGCGCAACACCTTTCCCTGAGCGGGGTCGCGACGTTCCATGCGCAGGACCCCTGTTTCCAGTTCCTTCAAAGTAATGGCTGAAATAAACATGCGTGGTGCGATGATGCTTTTCGCCCAGGCAACTACGTTTGCGTCTGCCTGGGGTTTGCGTAATTCGGATATCACATTGGTATCGAGTAAATACATCAAGACAGATCCACGGGGCGATGAGTGATCACGGCGCGCTCGGTTTCGAACTCGATATCCGCCGCTTCTGGCATGACCAAAAGGTCGACGATGTTGGCGTTGATGCCGGTGAGCTTTTGGTAGTCCTCAATGCTTAGCAGTACGTGGGCTGGCTTGCCTCTGTCGGTGATGAAAACCGGCCCCTGACGCGTGGCTTTTTTGGCACCACTTGTGTCCTGGTTGAATTCACGGCTGGAAATGGTGGTGATGGCCATCATGGGTGACCTCCTGAATGTCTTGATGTAGAAACGTTACTACCTCGCTGGGGATCTCGCAACCGCTTGAGTCGAATGCTCGATCGCCGGTCTCGATTGAGCTTCTGCCCCACATGGCTTGAGACAAAGGCCGTTTGAGAGGCGAACTCGCACGGCTGTATGTTGCTTGCGCCGCCTATGGCATTAAACGAGCGCCGCAAAATTGATCCTTTGAGGTTCTGCGGCGGATTTTTTCAAGGATGAAAACTTATGAATGACGCTCTTGAACAAGAGCCGGATGTCAGTGTGGAAATAGAGGCATTGAGGGCAATCCTCAATTCGGGAGCCATCGCAAATCCCGTGCGCACTCATCTGGAAGCGGCTCTTGCCACGCTTGAATCTGGGGGCGTATTTCCCCAGGCGTTGAGTCTCACAAGTGAGGCCAGGAGTGGGAATGACACCACGAAAAAAAGACGAAAGACCAAAAAAGATGGCGCTCTGGAAAGTTTGGGGCAGGGCAATATTGTCTGAGTGAATCCATTGGCTTTCGGGACCCCCCGCCAATCACCTTGCAAGCTTGAATGAAAAAGGCCCCGCCAATTCACATTGACGGGGCCTTTTCTTGTTGCTTCAGGCGTGTGCCTTACTGGGCGTTTTCCGCTGGAGCCTTCTCGCCGTGAGACAGGCTGTAGACGTAAGCGGCCAGCAGGTGAACCTTGTCGTTGCCTTGCATTTGCTCTTGCGCAGGCATCTGGCCCTGACGGCCGTAACGGATGGTCTGCTGCAGTTGAGCGAAGCTCGAGCCGTAGATGAACGCAGCCGGATGAGTCAGGTTAGGTGCGCCCATGGCCGGTGTGCCTTTGCCTTCCGGACCGTGGCAAGCCACGCAGTTGGCGGCAAACAGCTTCTGGCCGTTGGCCGCGTCGGCTTTGGTGCCTTCCGGCAGCTTGCGACCATCGAGGTTGGTCAACACGAACGCCGCAACGTCCGCAACGCCTTGCTCGCCGATCACTTCAGCCCACGCCGGCATCACCGCGTGGCGGCCACCCATGATGGTGGTCTTGATGGTTTCCGGCTCACCGCCCCAGCGCCAGTCGGCGTCGGTCAGGTTAGGGAAGCCATAGGCACCCTTGGCGTCGGAACCGTGGCAGACCGAGCAGTTGGAGGCGAACAGGCGGCCACCCATCTTCAAGGCTTGCGGGTCCTTGGCCACTTCTTCGATTGGCATGGCAGCGAATTTGGCGAAGATCGGACCGAACTTGGCATCCGAACGGGCCATTTCCTTTTCCCACTCGTGAACGCCGGTCCAGCCAGTCTGGCCGTTGGCGAAAGCGGTCTGCTTTTCATTATCCAGGTAGTTGTAACCTGGCAGCAGGCCTTTCCAGTTACCCAGGCCCGGGTACAGCACCAGGTAGCCAAGGGCGAAAACGATGGTGCCCACAAACAGCATGAACCACCATTTCGGCAGCGGGTTGTCGTACTCCTCGATCCCGTCGAAAGAGTGCCCAACCGTCTCTTCAGTGGCCTCGCTGCGCTGCCCCTTGCGGGTCGACAACAGCAGCCAGGTCAGGGAAAAGATCGTACCGAGACTGAGGACTGTGACGTACAGACTCCAGAATGTAGTCATTCTTTGTTACTCCTAGAAGCTTGCTCGACGTGCTTGATGGCTTCGGGATCATCCGCGAAAGGCAGCAAGGTCGCGTCTTCAAACTCCGACTTGCGCTTGGGGCTGAACACCCACAAGGCCAGACCTACGAAGGCCACCATCACAACGACGGTGCCCAGGCCACGAATCATCCCGATATCCATTTAGATCACCGTTTGCTTTTGATGATGGTGCCCAGGCCTTGTAGATAGGCCACCAGCGCGTCCATTTCGGTTTTGCCCTTCACGGCATCCTTGGCACCGGCGATGTCTTCATCGGTGTAAGGGACGCCGAGCGCGCGCAAGACTTCCATTTTCTTGGCGGTGTCTTTGCCGTCGAGCTTGTTTTCCACGAGGAACGGGTAGGCCGGCATTTTCGACTCAGGTACCACGTTGCGCGGGTTGTACAGGTGCGCACGCTGCCAGTCATCGGAGTAACGACCGCCGACACGGGCCAGGTCCGGACCGGTACGCTTGGAACCCCACAGGAACGGGTGATCCCAGACACTTTCACCGGCGACGGAGTAGTGGCCGTAACGTTCGGTTTCGGCACGGAATGGTCGGATCATCTGCGAGTGGCAGCTGACACAGCCGTTGGCGATGTAGATGTCGCGGCCTTCCAGTTCAAGGGCGGAACGAGGCTTCATGCCTTCGACCGGCTTGTTGGTCACGTCCTGGAAAAACAGCGGAACGATCTGGGTCAGGCCGCCGACGCTGACGGCGATAACCATGAAGAAGGCCAGCAGGCCAATGTTCTTCTCGACTGCTTCATGCTTCATCAGTGAGCTCCAACTACAGCGATCTGTTCGGCGGCTTCAGCTTCTGCCGGGTTCGAGGCACGGACGGTGCGCCATACGTTGTAGGCCATGAGCAGCATGCCGGTGGCGAAGAATGCGCCGCCCAATGCGCGAACGATGAAGCCCGGGTGGCTGGCCTGCAGTGCTTCGACGAACGAGTAGGTGAGGGTGCCGTCATCGTTGATTGCACGCCACATCAGGCCCTGCGTGATGCCGTTTACCCACATCGAAGCGATGTACAGAACGGTACCGATGGTCGCTAGCCAGAAGTGTGCGTTGATCAGGCCGACGCTGTGCATCTGCGCGCGACCGAACAGTTTTGGAATCATGTGGTAGACAGCGCCGATGGAAATCATCGCTACCCAGCCCAGGGCGCCGGCATGTACGTGGCCGATGGTCCAGTCGGTGTAGTGCGAGAGCGAGTTCACGGTCTTGATCGCCATCATCGGACCTTCGAAGGTCGACATGCCGTAGAAGGCCAGCGATACCACGAGGAAGCGCAAGATCGGGTCGGTGCGCAGCTTATGCCAGGCGCCCGACAGGGTCATCATGCCGTTGATCATGCCGCCCCAGCTTGGCGCCAGCAGGATGATCGACATGGCCATGCCCAGGGACTGGGCCCAGTCCGGCAGTGCGGTGTAGTGCAGGTGGTGAGGGCCGGCCCAGATGTAGAGGGTGATCAGTGCCCAGAAGTGCACGATCGAAAGGCGGTAGGAGTAGATCGGACGCTCGGCCTGTTTCGGCACGAAGTAGTACATCATCCCCAGGAAACCGGTGGTCAGGAAGAAACCTACGGCGTTGTGGCCGTACCACCACTGGATCATCGCGTCGGTCGCGCCGGAGTAGGCGGAGTAGGATTTGAACAGGCTGACCGGCAGCGACATGTGGTTGACGATGTGCAGCATCGCGGTCACGACGATGAAGGCACCGTAGAACCAGTTGCCCACATAGATGTGCTTGGTCTTGCGCTTGGTGATGGTGCCGAAGAACACCAGACCGTAGGTGACCCAGACGATGGCCAGCAGAATAGCCAGGGGCCATTCCAGCTCAGCGTATTCCTTGGTGGTGGTGTAACCCAGCGGCAAGGTAACGATGGCGCCGACGATCACCGCTTGCCAACCCCAGAAGGTGAAGGCCGCGAGGCTGTCGGAAATCAGTCGCGTTTGGCAGGTTCGCTGCACGACGTAATAGGAAGTGGCAAACAGTGCACAGCCACCGAAGGCGAAAATCACCAGGTTTGTGTGCAACGGGCGCAGGCGTCCAAAGCTCGTCCAGGGCAGACCGAAGTTCAATTCCGGCCAGACCAGTTGAGAGGCGATGAAGACACCGAGCCCCATGCCAAGGATCCCCCAGACCACCGTCATGATGGCGAACTGGCGGACTACCTTATAGTTATAAGCAGTCGGACTGATTGCTGTGCTCATTCTAAGGTTCCACGGTTTGGGTGTTTTA
>DATMUG010000116.1:0-6860 GCA_035563915.1 Pseudomonas sp.
GCTTCCACATTTGGATTTTCGGTGGATCAGAATTGGAGGGCAGCAGCCTTGGCGATGACTTCAACGCCTTGCTGTCCATTCGGGCCGATCAGTTGTACCTGAATTTTTTGGGTGGCCGGGAATGTGTTGAAGATATTCGCCAGGTCCAGGGTATTCAGCGCGCCCGGGGTGGCGCAGGTGAAGTGGTAGTGGGCGTGGATTTCGCTGTGGTCGTGGTGATGTTCGTCCTTGGCGTCTTCGTCGTGATCGTCATTATCGGCGTCCGGTTTGTCGCCGAACAGCGGGCTCTTCAGCTCCTGACTGGCTACCACGCATCCCGCGGCTTTAGGCAGGTTAAACAGCGCCAGCGGATTTTCCAGCTCAGTGCGGGCGGCGACGACCTTGGCCTTGTCGGCATCGGTCGTGGCGGCATGTTCGAAGCCCACCAGGTTCATCGCCGGGCTTTCCAGTTCCAGCTCCAGAGTCTGGCCATCCAGCGCCGCGTTCAAACGCCCGACGCCGTGTTCATGGGCGCCCAGGCTGCCGTGCTCATGGTCGTGGTCATGATCATGCTCGTCGGCCGCGTGTGTGACAGCCAGCGGCAACAAGGCAAACGGCAAAGCGAGCAGCAGACGACGCATGGTGAGTCTCCGGAAAGTAAAATGAAAGAAATGTTATGTAATCTTATAACGTAAGCGTGGAGAGTTTGACTGCCTGCTTGGCGTTGCACAAGTCCCATGGGAGCATGCAGCGAAGAAATTTGCGGGAGCAGACCCATGTTGCGAATTCGCGGAAGCATCGGCCAGTGGCCGGTGGATTTGACGCTGGAGATGGATGACGCCGATTGGGCACGGCTCGGCGCGCAGTTGCAGGTGGAGAAGACCGAAGTCAGTGCCGCACCGGTCAAATCGCCGACTCAGGATGATGCGCTATGGCAGATCGCCCGGGACCTGTTGCGCAAGGCCGGGCAATTGAGTGGGCCGGATTTGCTGGATCAACTGGAAGCGTTGAGTGGTAGCGCGGTGTCGGGCAAGCGACTGCTGGTGCGTTTGCGCCATAGTCCGGAGGTGAAGGTGGAGAGTGGCGCGGACACGCCGATTTACCGCTGGATCGAATAAACCGTAGAAGATCGCAGCCTCGCTTCGTTCGACAGCTCCTACAGGGGAAATGTGTACCTGTAGGAGCTGTCGAGCGAAGCGAGGCTGCGATGTTTTGATCTTAATAAAGCGCGGCGAATAACTTGCGACGGTAGGTGGTCACCAGTGGGTGATCATTGCCCAGCAGTTCGAATACCTGCAGCAAGGTCTTGTGCGGCAAACCTTCGCTGTAGCCGCGATTGCGCATGAACAGCTTGAGCAGGCCGTCCAGCGCTGCTTCGTACTGCTGGCGGGCCAGTTGCTGAACCGCCAGTTGGTAGACCGCTTCATCGTCTAGCGGGTTTTTCGCCAGACGCGCCTTCAGGTCGGCGGCGTCGGGCAAATCCTTGGCCTGGCCAAGAAACTTGATCTGTGCCTTCGCGCCCGCCAGGGCAGCCTTGTGCTCATCGGTCTTGACCGCGTCGAGCACGGCTTGTGCTTCGCCCAGTTCACCGCGTTCGGTGAGGCAGCGCGCATACAGGATAAGTGCCTTGGCGTTGGTGTTGTCCTCGCCCAGCAGGACTTTGAGGATCGCTTCGGCGTCGGCGAAGCGGCTGTCATCGAACAGCGCCTGAGCCTGTTCGAACGGATCGGCAGCCGCCGGCGGTGGCATCTGGACGTGGGGTTCGAGCAGGGCGCGAACGGCGGACTCGGGCTGTGCACCGGCAAAGCCATCGACGGGCTGGCCGTCCTTGAACAGCACCACCGTCGGCAGGCTGCGGATGCCGAAGCGGGCAACGATGTCTTGCTCGACGTCGCAGTTGACCTTGGCCAGCAGCAGCTCGCCCTGATAGCTCTCGGCGATGGTCTGCAGCATCGGCATCAGCACTTTGCATGGCGCACACCATTCGGCCCAGAAATCCACCAGAACCGGTTTGTGGAAAGAGTTCTCGATCACCGACTGGTCGAAATCGGCAGTCGTGGCGTCGAAGATGTACGGCGTTTGCTGACTCATGGGGGATCTCTTGGGAGCGTGAATTTGCCCACTATAAGGGTTGGCGAAAAAGATCGCAGCCTTCGCCAGCTCCTACAGATTCCGGTTTGCACACGGTCGATGCAGGCGCTGGCGAAGGCTGCGATCTTTTAACGGACGGCGTGGTACAGGCTCACATGCCGAAATTCTTCAGGCTCACACAGATCCGGCAGGGTCATGGCTTCGAGCATTTCAATGCGCCGATACAACGGATGGCGAAAATCCCGTACCCGCGAATCCGCCACCAGTGCTTCGCGGCCACGGCTGAGAAACTCGTCGAGCAGCGGCAGGTTTGCCCGGTCGTACAGTACATCCGCCACCAGGATCAGATCGAAGCGGTCGGCCTCGGCGAAAAAATCCGTCGAGTAGTGCAGCTGTACATCATTGAGTTCGGCATTGGCTCGACAGGCCGCAATCGCCAGTGGGTCCAGGTCACAGGCCACCACCTCCAGCGCCCCGGCCTTCACCGCGGCAATGCCGGCCACGCCGGAGCCGGCACCGAAATCCAGCACCCGCTTGCCTTCCACCCACTCGGGGAATTCGGCGAGGTAGCGGGCCATCGCCAGGCCGCTGGCCCAGCAGAAACTCCAGTAGGGCGGCTCATGCAGGATGCGTCGGGTTTCTTCCGGGCTGAAGGCGCGGTCCATGTTGTCGCCGTCGATCAGCCACAGCTTGAGCTCGGTGTCCGGCAAGGCGCAGGCGACCAGTCGCGCATCGCCCAACAGTTCGTTCAGGGCCTGTTGCAGGTCAAGCGGTGCACTCATGGGGCTTTGACGAATTGCAGTTGGCCCAGCGCCTGGGTGGTGGGCTGGGTAATCAATTGCGACGGCAGGTGCAGGATCAACTGGCCGGACTGGCTGGCGCGGCCACGCAGTTCAACCCGAGCGTTCGCCGGAAAGGCGTCCGGGTTAAAACGCAGTTGAAACGGCAACGCCTGATTGGTGCCGATCAGATTCGAACTGGCGAGCAATTGTTGCGGGCGGTCCTTTTCGTCGATCACCAGCAGGGCCAATTCGACTTCGGCGCCGGCTGGCACGCCTTGCAACGTGCCACTCAGTTCACGCTGATACGCAGGCAACGGGCCGAGGTTGATCGACTCCCTGGCTTTTTTCTGCGCCATTTGCGGCGCAGGGCCTGGCGTCGGCGGCTGGGGCTTGGGTGCATCGCTGCCGCAGGCCACCAACAGGCTGAAAAGACTGAGCAAAATGAGCGGTCTTGGGGACATTTACGGCTCCAGCAAGGTGTAGTCCATATATAGCCAGTCTGTATACCGCAAACCCTATGGCTTGTCTTGCCACCGGGATGCGCTACCATGGCCCTCCCTTTTTTTGTTGCCTGCCACCATGCACTGTCCCTTCTGCGGTGCCAACGACACCAAGGTCATCGACTCGCGTCTGGTCGCCGAGGGCGAACAGGTGCGCCGCCGGCGTGAATGCCTGGCCTGCGGCGAGCGTTTCACGACGTTCGAAACCGCTGAATTGGTGTTGCCGCGCCTGATCAAAACCGACGGCAGTCGCCAGCCGTTCGACGAAGAAAAACTCCGTGCCGGCATGCAGCGCGCGCTGGAGAAGCGCCCGGTGAGTGTCGAGCGCCTCGAATCGTCGCTGGTGCACATCAAACACAAGCTGCGCGCCACCGGCGAGCGCGAGGTCAAGTCCCTCGTGGTCGGCGAGCTGGTGATGACCGAGCTGAAAAAACTCGACGAAGTCGCCTACATCCGCTTCGCTTCGGTGTATCGCCGCTTCCAGGACCTCAACGAGTTCCGCGAAGAGATCGATCGCCTGGCCCGTGAGCCGGAGAAAGAATGACCACACCTGCAGAGCTCGCCATTCTCGACGCCCACTACATGGCTCGCGCGCTGGAGCTGGCGCGCCACGGCCATTACACAACCCACCCCAACCCGCGGGTCGGTTGCGTGATTGTGCGTGACGGGGCGGTTGTCGGCGAAGGCTGGCACGTTCGCGCCGGCGAACCCCACGCTGAAGTCCACGCCCTGCGCGCCGCCGGTGAACGGGCCCGAGGCGCGACCGCCTATGTGACCCTTGAACCTTGCAGCCATCATGGCCGCACGCCGCCTTGCGCCGATGCACTGGTGAAGGCCGGCGTGGCGCGAGTCGTGGCGGCGATGCAGGACCCGAACCCGCAAGTCGCCGGTTGCGGTCTTCAGCGCCTGGAACAGGCCGGCATCGCCACCGACAGCGGTGTGCTGGAAGGCGAGGCACGCAAGCTCAATGAAGGCTTCCTCAAACGCATGGAGCACGGCTTGCCCTTTGTGCGGGTCAAGCTGGCCATGAGTCTGGACGGCCGTACGGCGATGGAAAGCGGCGAAAGCCAATGGATTACCGGCCCGGCTGCGCGCTCGGCGGTCCAACGCCTGCGCGCCCAGGCCAGTGCGGTGCTGACCGGCGCCGATACCGTCCTCGCGGACAATGCCCGCCTGACCGTACGCGCCGATGAGCTGGGCCTGGATGCCGAACAAACGGCGCAGGCCATGAGCCGGCCGCCGTTGCGGGTGCTGGTCGACGGTCGCCTGCGGGTACCGCCGGATGCGCCGTTCTTCAAGGCGGGGCCGGCGCTGGTGGCCACGTCCATGGCGGTGGAGGAGCAACACGCCAATGGCCCGGAATGCCTGATCGTGCCCGGCGATGATGGCCAGGTCGATTTGCGTCAGTTGCTGGTCGAGCTGGCCAATCGTGGCATCAACGAGGTGTTGGTCGAGGCCGGTCCACGGCTGGCGGGTGCTTTTGCTCAGCTCGGGCTGGTGGATGAGTTTCAGATTTTCATGGCTGGCAAGTTCCTGGGCTCGACGGCCCGGCCGTTGCTGGACTGGCCACTCGCACAAATGAAGGATGCACCGCAGCTCAAAATCACTGAAGTTCGCGCGGTGGGCGATGACTGGCGAGTCACTGCCATTCCTTTGCCAGCGACGAGCGTATAATTTTCGGCCATCGCTACAAGCGCTGGCTCTGTTCTCGAGGAGAACCCCATGTTCACCGGCATCATCGAATCCATCGGCAGTATCCGTGCATTGACCCCAAAAGGCGGCGATGTACGGGTCCACGTAGAAACCGGCAAGCTCGACCTGAGCGACGTCAAGCTGGGCGACAGCATCGCGGTCAACGGCGTCTGCCTGACGGCGGTTGAACTGCCGGGCAATGGCTTTGCGGCGGATGTCAGCCGTGAAACCCTCGACTGCACCGCCATGAACGACCTGAAAAACGGCAGCCCGGTCAACCTGGAAAAAGCCCTGACCCCGACCACTCGCCTGGGCGGGCATCTGGTCAGTGGCCATGTCGATGGCGTGGGCGAAGTGGTTGCCCGCACCGAGAACGCACGGGCCGTGGAGTTCCGCATCCGCGCCCCGAAAGAACTGGCCAAGTACATCGCCCATAAAGGCTCGATCACCGTCGACGGCACCAGCCTGACCGTAAACGCGGTCGATGGCGCCGAGTTCTTGCTGACCATCATTCCGCACACCCTCACCGAAACCATCATGGCGTCGTACCAGCCAGGTCGTCGGGTGAATCTGGAAGTGGATTTGCTGGCCCGTTACCTGGAACGTCTGCTTTTGGGCGACAAGGCCGCAGAGCCTACCTCCAGCAACATCACTGAAAGCTTTCTGGCCGCCAACGGCTATCTCAAATCCTGAGCACTAATTTCGAAAGAAGGGGGGTGCCTTGTGGCGCTCAATAGCATCGAAGAACTGGTTGAAGACATCCGCCTAGGCAAGATGGTCATCCTCATGGATGACGAAGACCGCGAGAACGAAGGCGACCTGATCATGGCCGCCGAGTGCTGCAAGCCCGAGCACATCAACTTCATGGCCAAGCACGCCCGTGGCCTGATCTGCATGCCGATGACCCGCGAGCGCTGCGAGCTGCTCAAGCTGCCGCTGATGGCGCCGCGTAACGGTTCCGGTTTCGGCACCAAGTTCACTGTATCGATCGAAGCGGCCACCGGCGTGACCACCGGCATTTCCGCCGCCGACCGTGCCCGTACCGTGCAGGCGGCTGCTGCCAAAGACGCCAAGGCTGAAGACATCGTCAGCCCCGGCCACATCTTCCCGCTGATGGCTCAGGCTGGTGGCACCCTGGCCCGTGCCGGCCACACCGAGGCGGCCTGCGACCTGGCGCGCATGGCCGGTTTCGAGCCGAGCGGCGTGATCTGCGAAGTGATGAACGACGACGGCACCATGTCCCGTCGTGCGGAACTGGAAACGTTCGCCGCCGAACACGGCATCAAGATCGGCACCATCGCCGACCTGATTCACTACCGGATGATCCACGAACGTACCGTTCAGCGGATTGCCGAGCAGCCTCTGGACAGCGAACTGGGCCAATTCAACCTGGTGACCTATCGTGATTCGGTGGAAGGCGACGTGCACATGGCCCTGACCCTGGGCAATGTCTGCGCCGAAGAACCGACCCTGGTGCGTGTGCATAACATGGATCCGCTGCGTGACCTGCTGATGGTCAAGCAACCCGGCCGCTGGAGCCTGCGCGCCGCCATGGCCGCGGTGGCCGAGGCCGGCAGCGGGGTGGTGCTGTTGCTCGGTCACCCGCTCGATGGCGACGTGTTGCTGGCACACATCCGTGAAAACAGCGAGCACCCGGCCGTGAAAAAGCCGACCACCTACAGCACGGTCGGTGCCGGTTCGCAGATCCTGCGTGACCTGGGCGTGCGCAAAATGCGCCTGATGTCGGCGCCGATGAAGTTCAATGCGATATCCGGTTTCGATCTGGAAGTTGTAGAATACGTGCCCTCCGAATAAT
>DATMUG010000117.1:0-10856 GCA_035563915.1 Pseudomonas sp.
GCACAACACCCTGTACGCGGTGAAG
This sequence comes from Pseudomonas sp., assembly GCA_035563915.1. Classification (GTDB taxonomy): domain Bacteria; phylum Pseudomonadota; class Gammaproteobacteria; order Pseudomonadales; family Pseudomonadaceae; genus Aquipseudomonas. The sequence goes on from DATMUG010000117.1 coordinate 26, forward strand.
CGTCTGATCGGTCGTCGTTTCGACGAAGAAGTCGTACAGAAAGACATCCAGATGGTCCCTTACAAGATCGTCAAGGCTGACAACAATGACGCCTGGGTTGAAGTGAACGGCCAGAAAATGGCCCCGCCACAAATCTCGGCTGAAATTCTGAAGAAAATGAAGAAGACTGCCGAAGACTACCTCGGCGAGCCTGTAACTGAGGCGGTGATTACCGTTCCGGCTTACTTCAACGACAGTCAACGCCAAGCTACTAAAGACGCCGGTCGCATCGCGGGTCTGGACGTAAAACGTATCATCAACGAGCCGACCGCCGCTGCTCTCGCTTACGGTATGGACAAGGCCAAGGGCGACCACACTGTCATCGTTTATGACCTGGGTGGCGGTACTTTCGACGTATCCGTGATCGAGATCGCTGAAGTCGATGGTGAGCACCAGTTCGAAGTGTTGGCCACCAACGGCGACACCTTCCTGGGTGGTGAAGACTTTGACATTCGTCTGATCGACTACCTCGTTGACGAGTTCAAGAAAGAAAGCGGCATGAACCTCAAGGGTGACCCGCTGGCGATGCAGCGTCTGAAAGAAGCCGCTGAAAAAGCCAAGATCGAGCTGTCTTCCGCTCAGTCGACCGACGTGAACCTGCCGTACATCACTGCAGACGCCACCGGTCCTAAGCACCTGAACGTGAAGATCTCCCGTGCCAAGCTGGAAGCTCTGGTGGAAGACCTGGTTCAGCGCACCATCGAGCCTTGCCGTATCGCCATGAAAGATGCCGGTATCGATGTGGGCAAGATCAACGACGTGATCCTGGTCGGCGGTCAGACTCGTATGCCGCTGGTTCAGAAGCTGGTCACCGAGTTCTTCGGTAAAGAGCCTCGTAAAGACGTGAACCCGGACGAAGCTGTTGCCGTGGGTGCCGCTATTCAGGGCGCCGTTCTGGCAGGTGACGTTAAAGACGTTCTGCTGCTGGACGTTAGCCCGCTGACCCTGGGTATCGAAACCATGGGTGGCGTGATGACTGCGCTGATCGAGAAAAACACCACGATTCCTACCAAGAAATCGCAAGTGTTCTCGACTGCTGATGACAACCAGGGCGCCGTGACTATTCACGTGCTGCAAGGTGAGCGTAAGCAAGCGGCTCAGAACAAGTCCCTTGGCAAGTTCGACCTGGCCGAGATTCCACCAGCACCACGTGGCGTGCCACAAATCGAAGTGACCTTCGACATCGACGCTAACGGCATTCTGCACGTAGGCGCCAAGGACAAGGCCACCGGCAAGACTCAGTCGATCGTGATCAAGGCCAACTCCGGTCTGTCCGACGAAGAAATCGAGCGCATGGTCCGTGATGCCGAGGCCAACGCCGAGGAAGACCGCAAGTTCGAAGAGCTGGCCGCTGCTCGTAACCAGGGTGATGCGCTGGTTCACTCGACTCGCAAAATGGTCGCTGATGCTGGCGACAAGGTGAGTGCTGAAGAGAAGGCTGCAATCGAAGCTGCCGTAGTTGCCCTGGAAACTGCCGTCAAAGGCGACGACAAGGCTGCTATCGAGGCCAAGGTCGAAGAGCTGTCCAAGGTCTCCGCGCCAGTGGCTCAGAAGATGTACGCCGAACAGGCTCAGCCAGCTGAAGGTGCTGCACCGCACGCTGAGTCGGCTGAAAAGGCTGATGACGTTGTCGATGCTGAGTTCGAAGAAGTTAAAGACCACAAGTAAGTTGTTGGTCGGCCGGTTGACTGCCTTTGGGCGGTGACTGGTAGGATGTCGCCGCGCGGGAGCCTGCTCCCGCGTTGGCGTGTCTGGAGTACACGAATTTTTACAGCATGCAACAACGCTTGGATGCTGGTGGTATGGCCGAAAATGCTCCTGCTTTTCGAGCCGAAAGTACCGCAATGAACCAAAGACCAGGATCGTTGAATCGACGTGAGTTGGGTCCGGGCCTGTATTGGGGCTCAACGAGTTTGGCGAAGCTCAGGAGAGGTTGGCCGAACGTCCTCAAGAGTGCAGAAGACATATGGCAAAGCGTGACTATTACGAAGTATTGGGTGTTGAGCGAGGCTCCAGCGAGGCGGACCTGAAAAAGGCTTACCGTCGCCTGGCGATGAAGCACCACCCGGACCGTAATCCCGATGACAAGGCGTCGGAAGAGAAATTCAAGGAGGCCAACGAGGCCTACGAAGTGCTGTCTGATTCCAGCAAACGTGCGGCCTACGATCAGTATGGACACGCTGGCGTTGACCCGAGCATGGGTGGTGGCGGTGCCGGCTTCGGCGGCCAGAACTTCTCTGACATCTTTGGTGATGTCTTCAGTGACTTCTTCGGGGGCGGTCGCGGTGGTTCCCGTGGCGGTGCTCAGCGCGGCAGTGATTTGCGTTACACCCTGGAGCTGGATCTGGAAGAGGCGGTGCGCGGCACGACCGTGAATATCCGCGTTCCAACATTGGTCAACTGCAAGCCGTGTGACGGTTCGGGCGCCAAGAAAGGCTCTTCGCCTGTCACTTGCCCGACGTGTGGCGGTATTGGCCAGGTGCGGATGCAGCAGGGATTCTTCTCGGTTCAGCAAACCTGTCCGCGTTGCCATGGTCAGGGAAAAATCATTTCCGATCCGTGCGATTCCTGCCATGGCGAAGGTCGCGTCGAAGAATACAAGACGCTGTCGGTGAAAGTGCCGGCGGGTGTTGATACCGGAGACCGTATTCGTTTATCAGGCGAGGGCGAGGCGGGTGCTCAGGGCGGCCCGACTGGCGACCTGTACGTAGTGATCAATGTGCGTGAGCACTCGATCTTCCAGCGTGACGGCAAGCATCTGTTCTGCGAAGTGCCGATCAGCTTCGTCGATGCGGCTTTGGGGGGCGAGCTGGAGATTCCGACCCTTGATGGTCGGGTCAAGCTGAAGATCCCTGAAGGGACTCAAACCGGCAAGCAATTCCGCGTGCGTGGCAAGGGTGTCGCGCCTGTGCGTGGCGGCGGAGCCGGTGATTTGATGTGCCGTGTCGCAGTCGAGACTCCGGTCAATCTGAGCCGTCGTCAGCGAGAAATGCTGGAAGAGTTCCGTAATTCGCTGGCGGACGACAACAGTCATTCACCGAAAACCACGGGCTGGTTCGAAGGCGTGAAGCGCTTCTTCGGCGATTTGTAAGGAGACGGGCATGCGACGTATTGCTGTGATGGGCGCCGCCGGGCGCATGGGCAAGACCCTGATTGAGGCTGTGCATCAAGCCCCTGGCGCTGGATTGACGGCGGCAGTGGATCGTCCCGACAGCACGCTGGTCGGAGCTGATGCGGGTGAATTGGCCGCGCTGGGTCGCATTGGTGTGCCATTGTCAGGTGATCTGGAGCGTGTCGTTGACGAGTTCGATGTGCTGATCGACTTCACGCACCCGACAGTGACCCTTAAGAATCTCGCCTTCTGCCGTAAGCACGGCAAGGCGATGATCATCGGTACCACCGGTTTCAGTGTTGAAGAGAAACAGTTGCTGGCGGAAGCCGGCAAGGACATCTCGATCGTCTTTGCGGCCAATTTCAGCGTCGGTGTGAATCTGTGTCTGAAGCTGCTCGATACTGCGGCCCGGGTGCTGGGCGATGATGTCGATATCGAAATTACCGAAGCTCACCATCGGCATAAAGTCGATGCGCCGTCCGGAACTGCGGTGCGTATGGGGGAGGTGATTGCCGATGCGTTGGGTCGCGACCTGAAGAAGGTGGCGGTTTACGGTCGCGAGGGGCAGACGGGTGCGCGTGATCGCGAAACGATCGGTTTTGCTACTGTGCGTGCCGGTGACATCGTGGGCGATCATACTGTGCTGTTCGCCGCGGATGGTGAGCGAGTTGAGATTACTCACAAAGCGTCAAGCCGCATGACTTTCGCCAAGGGGGCCGTGCGTGCAGCGTTGTGGCTGGATGGACGCGAGCCTGGTCTGTACGATATGCAGGACGTGCTCGACCTGCGTTAAGATCTGCCTGAAAGCGGGCTCGAACCCAAGGTTTGAGCCCGATTTTGTACCGCCAAGCGACGACCTGTCGCATTCTCTAGCCTTTCGGGCTCATTGGCGGTAGACCAAAAATGCCTTTTTCTGTAAGCTACAGCTTTAGTGTGTCCACTAAAAGCGCGCAGAATAATTCAGTGAAGAAGCGGGGTGACGTGTCCATACGTCACTCCGCTTTTTTACAACCTGCGATCGCCCTTTCAGGCTTTATTTACGGGAGGTCTTCTTGACTAAGCCAGCCATACTCGCCCTTGCTGATGGCAGCATTTTTCGCGGCGAAGCCATTGGAGCCGACGGTCAGACCGTTGGTGAGGTCGTGTTCAACACCGCAATGACCGGCTATCAGGAAATCCTTACCGATCCTTCCTACGCCCAACAGATCGTTACCCTGACTTACCCGCACATCGGTAACACCGGCACCACACCGGAAGACGCCGAGTCGAATCGTGTATGGTCCGCTGGCCTGGTTATTCGTGACCTGCCACTGGTTGCGAGCAACTGGCGTAACACGATGTCCCTGTCCGATTACCTCAAGGCCAACAATGTTGTAGCCATTGCCGGTATCGACACCCGTCGCCTGACGCGCATCCTGCGTGAGAAAGGCGCGCAGAACGGCTGCATCATGGCCGGTGACAACATTTCCGAAGAAGCTGCCATCGCCGCAGCCCAGGGTTTCCCTGGTCTTAAGGGCATGGACCTGGCAAAAGTCGTCAGCACCAAGGATACCTACGAGTGGCGTTCGACGGTCTGGGACCTGAAGACTGACAGTCACGCGACCATCGAGGCCGCCGATCTGCCATACCACGTCGTGGCTTACGACTACGGCGTCAAGGTGAACATCCTGCGCATGTTGGTCGAGCGCGGTTGCCGTGTGACCGTAGTGCCTGCGCAAACGCCTGCTGCGGATGTGTTGGCAATGAATCCGGACGGCGTGTTCCTGTCCAACGGCCCTGGCGATCCGGAGCCTTGCGACTATGCCATCCAGGCGATCAAGGATGTGCTGGAAACCGAAATTCCGGTATTCGGTATCTGCCTCGGTCACCAACTGCTGGCGCTGGCGTCCGGCGCCAAGACCCTGAAAATGGGTCACGGCCACCACGGTGCCAACCACCCGGTCCAGGATCTGGATACCGGTGTTGTGATGATCACCAGCCAGAACCACGGTTTTGCGGTTGACGAAGAAACCCTGCCAGCTAATGTCCGCGCGATCCACAAATGGCTGTTCGACGGCACCCTGCAGGGGATCGAGCGTACCGACAAGAGCGCCTTCAGCTTCCAGGGTCACCCTGAAGCCAGCCCTGGCCCGAACGACGTAGCGCCACTGTTTGATCGCTTCATCAATGAGATGGCCAAGCGACGCTGATCGCTCGCCCTGATGTAGCAAAGCTTGAGGGCGGGCCCGACACTGGGGCTCCCTTCAAGTTTTCAGAGATTGAACAAGACGGCTTGCCGACTGACCTGCGGATTTGAGTGACAAACCCATGCCAAAACGTACAGACATTAAAAGCATCCTGATTCTCGGCGCTGGCCCGATCGTAATCGGCCAGGCCTGCGAATTCGATTACTCCGGCGCCCAGGCCTGTAAAGCCCTGCGCGAAGAGGGTTACCGCGTCATCCTGGTGAACTCCAACCCGGCCACCATCATGACCGACCCGGCGATGGCCGACGCAACCTACATCGAGCCGATCAAGTGGCAGACCGTTGCCAAGATCATCGAGAAAGAGCGTCCGGACGCGCTGCTGCCGACCATGGGCGGCCAGACCGCTCTTAACTGCGCGCTGGATCTGGAACGCGAAGGCGTTCTGGAAAAATTCGGCGTGGAAATGATCGGCGCCAATGCCGATACCATCGACAAGGCTGAAGACCGCTCGCGTTTCGACAAGGCCATGAAGGCTATCGGCCTGGAATGCCCGCGTTCCGGTATCGCCCATAGCATGGAAGAGGCCAATGCTGTTCTCGAGAAGCTGGGCTTCCCGTGCATCATCCGTCCGTCCTTCACGATGGGCGGTACTGGTGGCGGTATTGCTTACAACCGTGAAGAGTTCGAAGAAATCTGTGCTCGCGGTCTGGACCTTTCGCCTACCAAAGAGCTGCTGATCGACGAATCCCTGATCGGCTGGAAAGAATACGAAATGGAAGTTGTCCGCGATAAGAAGGACAACTGCATCATCGTCTGCTCCATCGAAAACTTTGACCCGATGGGTGTGCACACCGGTGACTCGATCACCGTGGCGCCAGCGCAAACCCTGACCGACAAGGAATACCAGATCCTGCGTAACGCCTCCCTGGCGGTACTGCGCGAGATCGGAGTTGAAACTGGCGGTTCCAACGTTCAGTTCGGTATCTGCCCGGACACAGGCCGCATGGTCGTCATCGAGATGAACCCGCGCGTGTCCCGGTCTTCGGCACTGGCTTCGAAAGCCACCGGTTTCCCGATTGCCAAGATCGCTGCCAAGCTGGCTGTCGGCTACACCCTGGACGAACTGCAAAACGATATCACCGGTGGCCGTACCCCGGCGTCTTTCGAGCCGTCGATCGACTACGTTGTCACCAAGCTGCCGCGTTTCGCCTTCGAGAAGTTCGCCAAGGCTGACGCACGCCTGACCACGCAAATGAAGTCGGTCGGCGAAGTAATGGCCATTGGCCGTACCTTCCAGGAATCCCTGCAGAAAGCCCTGCGCGGTCTGGAAGTCGGTGTTTGTGGTCTGGACGAGAAGGTAGATCTGAGCAACCCGGATAGCATGGGTGTTCTCAAGCGCGAGCTGACAGTGCCGGGCGCCGAGCGTATCTGGTACGTGGCTGATGCAATGCGCGCGGGCATGAGTGTTGAAGATATCTTTGGCATGACCATGATCGATCCTTGGTTCCTGGTGCAGATGGAAGATCTGATCAAGGACGAAGAGCGGGTCAAGACCCTGGGCCTTACCAGCATCGACCGCGATCTGATGTTCCGCCTCAAGCGCAAGGGCTTCTCCGACCAGCGCCTGGCCAAGCTGCTGGGTGTGACCGAGAAGAGCCTGCGTGCTCATCGCCACAAACTGGAAGTGTTCCCGGTTTACAAGCGCGTCGATACGTGCGCAGCCGAGTTTGCCACTGACACCGCGTACCTGTACTCCACGTACGAAGAAGAGTGCGAAGCCGCGCCATCGGGCCGCGACAAGATCATGATCCTGGGCGGCGGTCCGAACCGTATCGGTCAGGGCATCGAGTTTGACTACTGCTGCGTACACGCTGCACTGGCCCTGCGCGATGACGGTTACGAGACCATCATGGTCAACTGCAACCCGGAAACCGTATCCACTGATTACGACACCTCCGATCGTCTGTACTTCGAACCAGTGACCCTGGAAGATGTGCTGGAAATCGTTCGCGTCGAGAAACCAAAAGGTGTGATCGTCCAGTACGGCGGCCAGACTCCGTTGAAGCTGGCCCGTGCCCTGGAAGCTGCTGGTGTGCCAATTATCGGCACTAGCCCAGACGCCATTGACCGCGCCGAAGACCGTGAGCGCTTCCAGCAGATGGTCCAGCGTCTGAACCTGCGTCAGCCGCCAAACGCCACCGTTCGCAGCGAAGACGAAGCTGTACGCGCTGCCACCAAGATCGGTTATCCACTGGTGGTGCGTCCGTCCTACGTATTGGGCGGTCGGGCGATGGAAATCGTCTACAAGGAAGAGGAACTCAAGCGCTATCTGCGCGAAGCAGTGCAGGTGTCCAACGATAGTCCGGTGCTGCTGGATCACTTCCTCAACTGCGCCATCGAAATGGACGTGGATGCCGTCAGCGACGGCAAGGATGTTGTGATCGGCGCGATCATGCAGCACATCGAGCAAGCTGGCGTTCACTCCGGTGATTCGGCTTGCTCCCTGCCGCCGTACTCTCTGCCGGCGCACATCCAGGACGAGATGCGCGAACAGGTCAAGAAAATGGCCCTGGAGCTGGGTGTGATCGGCCTGATGAACGTACAGCTGGCGCTGCAAGGCGAAGACATCTACGTCATCGAAGTCAACCCGCGTGCTTCGCGGACCGTGCCGTTCGTCTCCAAGTGCATCGGTGTTTCCTTGGCGATGATCGCGGCGCGCGTAATGGCCGGTAAAACCCTGAAGGAACTGGGATTCACCAAGGAAATCATCCCGAACTTCTACAGCGTGAAAGAGGCGGTATTCCCGTTCGCCAAATTCCCGGGTGTCGACCCGATCCTCGGTCCAGAGATGAAATCCACCGGTGAAGTCATGGGCGTGGGTGACACCTTCGGCGAAGCTTTCGCTAAGGCTCAGATGGGTGCTAGCGAAGTGCTGCCGACCGGCGGTACCGCATTCATCAGCGTGCGTGATGACGACAAGCCACTGGTTGCTGGCGTGGCCCGTGATTTGATCAACTTGGGCTTTGAAGTGGTTGCCACTGCCGGTACTGCCAAGCTGATCGAAGCCGCAGGTCTGAAAGTGCGCCGCGTGAACAAGGTGACCGAAGGCCGTCCGCACGTAGTCGACATGATCAAGAATGACGAAGTCACCCTGATCATCAACACCACCGAAGGTCGTCAGTCGATCGCCGACTCTTATTCCATTCGTCGCAATGCCTTGCAGCACAAGATTTACTGCACCACCACCATTGCTGCTGGCGAAGCAATCTGCGAAGCGCTGAAGTTCGGTCCCGAGAAGACCGTACGCCGCTTGCAGGATCTACACGCAGGATTGAAGGCATGAGCATAACCAAGTACCCAATGACCGTTCAGGGCGCTCGCGCCCTGGAAGAAGAGTTGACGTACCTGAGCAAGGTCGAGCGCCCACGCTTGAGCCAGGCTATTGGCGAGGCGCGGGAGCTGGGCGACCTCAAGGAGAACGCTGAATACCATGCCGCTCGTGAAGAGCAGGGCATGGTCGAGGCGCGGATCCGTGACATTGAAGGCCGTATGCAGAACGCTGTTGTTATCGATGTCACTTCCATTCCTCATACTGGCAAGGTGATTTTCGGTACGACCGTCGAAATCGCCAACGTCGAAACAGATGAAAGCGTGACTTACCAGATCGTTGGTGAGGACGAAGCAGACATCAAGCTCGGCAAAATTTCTGTCGGTTCTCCTATTGCCCGTGCCTTGATTGCCAAGGAGGAAGGTGATGTGGTCTCGGTTAAAACGCCGAGTGGCGTGATCGAGTACGAGATTGTTGAAGTTCGCCACATCTGAAGGCCAGCGCCCGCTTCGTGCGGGCGTCTTGCTTTGGCAGCTGGCTCAGGCGCTCTGGGTCGGCGGCTTGTGGTTGTTGCAGCTCGGCTTGCTGCTGGTGCTGGGGCGAATTGGTCTGGCGCCACTGTTGGTCGACGAGATTGCATAAATTATGTATGTCGTGACCGTGGGGATTGCTGCGGTGTGCGCAATTTTTCAGGTTCTGGTGCTGATACGGGCCGAGGGGCCTGACAGTCTATGGCGGGATATTCGCGGGCAACTGCTATTGATGGTTCTGTATGCGTGTGCGATGTACTTCGCAGTGCATATCGGCTGGCCGGAAGCGGGACGTTGGCAGATATTCAGCTATCTAGTGCTGGGTTTTTCCGGGTTGCTGCTGGTGTTGCAGTCGGTGCCGGGAGAGAGTGGGAGGGTGCGCGAAGCACACCCTTGACCCTTGCCATCACTTGAAGCGGTGGACGTTCGACAGCTGTTTGTTGACGCTGAAGTTCTTGCGGTAAATCAGTGCCATCTTGCCGATGACCTGAACCAGATCCGCCTTGCCGACCTTGCACAGCTCTGAAATGGAAGCCAGGCGCGATTCGCGATCCAGGATGTTGAGCTTGATTTTGATCAGCTCGTGATCTGCCAAGGCGCGTTCAAGTTCGGCTAAAACACCCTCAGTCAAACCGTTGTCAGCCACGATCAAAACTGGTTTTAGATGGTGGCCAATGGATTTGTATTGTTTCTTCTGCTCTTGAGTGAGCGGCATAATCTGACCCTTTCGTCTGGATTCTGTAAAATGGCGGCCATTTTACCCGAGGGCTCGTGGATCCGCCCAACTAATCACGACCCTTATCAACGAGGTGCCCAATGGCGCGTTCCAAGACAAGCCTTGGTTGGCTGAAAAGACATGTCAATGATCCTTATGTGAAGCAGGCGCAAAAGGATGGCTACCGCTCGCGTGCGAGTTACAAGCTTCTGGAGGTCCAGGAGAAATACAAACTGATCCGTCCGGGCATGAGCGTCGTCGACCTCGGCGCGGCGCCTGGCGGCTGGTCGCAGGTCACTAGTCGGTTGATCGGTGGCCAGGGACGTCTGATCGCCTCGGACATCCTGGAAATGGACAGCATTCCGGACGTGACTTTCATCCAGGGTGACTTCACCCAGGATGAAGTCCTTGCTCGGATACTTGAAGCCGTGGGTAATTCGCAGGTGGACCTTGTGATTTCCGATATGGCCCCCAATATGAGTGGTACGCCTGCCGTGGACATGCCAAAAGCCATGTTTCTTTGCGAACTGGCTCTTGATTTGGCGGATCGGATACTCAAGCCGGGAGGTAATTTTCTCATCAAGATTTTTCAGGGCGAAGGTTTTGATGTCTACCTGAAGGATGCTCGGAAAAAGTTCGACAAGATCCAGATGATCAAGCCGGACTCTTCCCGTGGCAGCTCCCGTGAGCAGTACATGCTGGCCTGGGGTTATCGTGGCGGTGATGCGTAAAACGAGGTTTTTCGGCAGGGCGATAGGTTTTTCATATTTCGCTCTGCAGGCATAAGCGAATATTGTGTAGAAAGTGTTTCACAAAGGGTTACAGACGGCGCCTGCCAGAGTCGTAGGTAATGTAGTAAGTTAGGCCGGTGAATATCATGCGAAGCGCGCGCCATCAGCAGCGGCGCTTGCTTCAGAGGGT
>DATMUG010000118.1:0-9449 GCA_035563915.1 Pseudomonas sp.
CTCTTCGCGAGCAAGCCCGCTCCCACAGGGGTTGTGTGTTCAACGCAGGAGGGCCGGGGTTTTCGGTGCGGCGGTCTGCTCAAAAGTCGGGACGTCTTTACCCGCACCAAGGCCGCCGCCCAATGCCGTCACCAGTTCCGCATGGGCACTCAAGCGCGCCGCCTGCACCTGCTGCTGCACTTGCTGCTGCTTGAACAGCAGGGTCTGCGCATTGAGCACGTTGAGGTAATCGGTGAGCCCCCGCTGGTAGGCGATCATCGCGATGTCGTAGGTCTTCTGCGCCGTGGCCACCGACTCGGCGGCGAACGCTTGTTGCTTGTCCATCGATTCGCGGCGAATCAACTGATCGGAGATGTTCTTCAGCGCATTGACCAGGGTCTGGTTGTACTTGGCCACGGCGATGTCATACCCGGCCGAGGCTTCACCCAGTTCGGCGCGCAAGCGGCCGCCGTCGAAAATCGGCAGGGAAATCGCCGGGCCCACGCTGTAGTTGAGTTTTTTGCCCGTCAGGAACTCCAGCGCCCCGCCGCCGGTCGCCATGTAGCCCAGGCTCCCCACCAGATCGACGTTGGGGTAGAAACCGGCATGGGCCACATCGATGCCGCGAGCCTGCGCCGCCACTTGCCAGCGACTGGCGACCACGTCCGGGCGCTGGCCGAGCAATTGCGCGGGCAACGACGAGGGCAGTTTCAGCGGCGCGCCCAGCGACAGCGTCGGCCGCTGCAATGGCGCGCCCTCACCCGGGCCTTTGCCTGCCAGCGCGGCCAATTGATTGCGGCTCAGGGCGATTTCTTCGTCCAGGGCATCGATCTGTCGATGGGTTTCCGGCAGCGGCGTCTCGGCCTGGCTGACTTCGAAATGGGTCCCGATACCGCCGTTCAGACGCTTCTGCGCCAGATCGAGGATTTGCTGTTGCTGCTTGAGCGTCGCTTCAACAATGTCGCGCTGCGCGTAATGCAACGAGAGTTCGATGTAGACGCGCACGATGTTGTTCTGCAATTCGAGCTGGGCCTGTCGCGCTTCGGCGACGGTCATATGAGCCATGTCCACCGCGCGCTCGGTGTTGTTGCTTTCGCGACCCCAGAGGTCGAGGGCGTAACTGAAGCCCAGCGCCGCGTTGTTGTCCCAGGTGGTGCTGTTGGCCAGATCACCGGGGCCGTAGAACTGATCGGTGGGCCAGTTGTGGCGCTTGAGGGTGGACTCGCCGTTGATCTGCAGCGACTCGGCGGATTCGGCAACGCCCGCCATGGCCTTGGCCTGACGCACCCGGGCGGCAGCCATGGCCAGGGTTGGGCTGCCCTGTACCGCGAGGTCGATCCAGCGGTTCAGTTGTGGGTCGCCATAGGCCTGCCACCATTGAGCGGTGGGCCAGTGCGCATCCCGGGCTGCGCTCTGGATGGCTTCGTCAGTGACCAGTGAATTGGCCTCCAGCGCCTCGCCCTGCGGGGCAATACCTCCGGTTCCGATGCAGCCGCTGATTGCCAGGGTTAAAGCCAAAACACTGAGCGACTCGAGCGCTCTGCTGATGCGACGCGGCACTGCTGAAAATTCCTGAGGTGGTGGAAATACCCTGTGTAGGAGCTGCCGCAGGCTGCGATCTTTTGATCTTGCTTCTAAAAATCAAACGATCGCAGCCTCGTTGCACTCAACAGCGCCTACAGAGGTGGGCGCAATTCTAGGGGTGGGCTTTGAAGGCGATAAGCTGGGATTCCTGTGAATCTTTGTTACCGTTAACGCGATAATCCTTAAGTCTGGGTCTCAGGCCCTGAAACTTCGTGTCACAATTTGCCATCGAACCCGAGAGCACCCCATGGACACATTGCAAAACATGCGCGCCTTCAGTTACGTGGCCGAGGCCGGCAGTTTCACCGCCGCCGCCCTGCAACTGGACACCACCACCGCCAACGTCTCGCGCGCGGTCTCCAACCTGGAAGCCCACCTGCAAACCCGTCTGCTCAACCGAACGACCCGACGCATCGCCCTGACCGAAGCCGGCAAGCGCTATCTGCTGCGCTGCGAACAGATCCTGGCCTACGTCGAAGAGGCGGAAGCCGAAGCCAGCGATGCCCACGCCCGCCCCGCCGGACAACTGAAAGTGCACACCATGACCGGAATCGGCCAGCACTTCGTCATCGATGCCATCGCCGGTTACCGCAAGACCCACCCGGACGTGACCTTCGACCTGACCCTGGCCAACCGCGTCCCGGACCTGCTGGACGAGGGCTACGACGTGTCCATTGTGCTGGCCAGCGAACTGCCCGACTCGGGCTTCGTTTCCCAGCGCCTGGGCATTACCTACAGCATCGTTTGCGCCTCCCCGGCCTACGTCAAAGCCAACGGCTGCGCACAAAAGCCCAGCGACCTGCTCAACCACGCCTGCCTGCGCCTGGTCAGCCCGGTCATCCCCCTGGAAAAATGGGCCTTCGACGGCCCCGATGGCCAGGAAATGGTCACCATCAACAGCTCGCCCTTCCTGGTGAACTCCGCCGATGCCATGAAAACCGCGATCATCAGCGGCATGGGTGTTGGCGTGCTGCCGCTGTACGCCGCGATCGAGGGCCTTCGCAACGGATCGCTGGTACGGATGATGCCCAAGTACCGCTCGCAGGAGCTGAACCTGTACGCGATCTACCCATCGCGGCAATACCTGGATGCGAAGATCAAGACGTGGGTGGAGTATCTGCGTGGATCGTTGCCGGAGCTGCTGGCGGCGCATCAGGCGGAGTTGGCGGCTTATGAACTCAGTGGCAGCCTGGCCGGGGCTCGAATGGCGAATTGATCACCTGAGCCTTTGTGGGAGCGGGCTTGCTCGCGAAGGCATTTTCACATTCCACATCTGTGCAAGCAGGCAGGCCGCCTTCGCGAGCAAGCCCGCTCCCACAGGGATTTGGCGCATCCGTAAAAGTCAGATCGGCTGTCAGGTCGCCAAAGCGTAGTGAAACTGACAGCGCCGTCAGTTAGCAGTCACCTTCCTGACCGCCAAACAGGTTTATAAAGGAACATCCCAACCTGTCGATCACCCTGCCCTGGCGCCTCACTCGCATGCGAATCCAGCAAAAACCCGTCCTGCTCGTCGCCCTTCTGATTTTCCTGGCAGCGCTGGGCCTGTGGTATGCCACCAAACCCGCCAAGGCCCGGCTCGCGGCGCCCAGTGCCATCCCCGTACGCGTCGTAGCCGTCACCGAAAAAGACGTGCCCCGCTACGTCAGCGGCATCGGTTCGGTGCTGTCGCTGCACAGCGTCGTGGTGCGTCCGCAAATCGACGGCATTCTCACCAAAATCCTGGTCAAGGAAGGTCAATTGGTGAACAAGGGCGACCTGCTGGCCACCATCGACGACCGTTCGATCCGCGCCAGCCTCGATCTGGCCCGGGCGCAGTTGGGTGAAAGCCAGGCGCAGCTGCAGGTGGCGCTGGTCAATCTCAAACGCTACAAGCTGTTGAGCGTCGACGACGGTGTTTCGAAACAGACCTATGACCAGCAACAGGCACTGGTCAACCAGCTCAAGGCCACTGCCCAGGGCAATCAGGCCTCGATTGACGCGGCTCAAGTACAACTTTCCTACACGCAGATTCGCTCCCCAGTCAGCGGTCGCGTCGGCATTCGCACCGTGGATGAAGGCAACTTCCTGCGCATGACTGACACCCAAGGCCTGTTCACAGTCACCCAGATCGACCCGATCGCCGTGGAGTTCTCCCTGCCGCAACACATGCTGCCGACCCTGCAAGGCCTGATCAACGACCCGCAACACGCCAGGGTCAAGGCCTACATCGGCGCCGACACCGACGGTGAAACCGGCAACCTGCTGGGCGAAGGCCACCTGACCCTGATCGACAACCAGATCAACGCCAACACCGGCACCATCCGCGCCAAGGCCGAATTCGACAACCCCGGGCAGAAACTCTGGCCGGGTCTGCTGGTGACGGTAAAGATTCAGACGGCCCTGGATAAGGATGCGCTGGTCGTTCCGCCCACCGTCGTACAGCGTGGCCTGGATCAGCCTTTCGTTTACCGGGTCCAGGGCGATAAGGTGGAAACCGTTCCGGTCGAGATGGTTTACCAAATCAGCGGCCAGAACATCATCAAGGGCGTGAAACCGGGTGATGTACTGGTCAGCGACGGTCAGTCGCGGCTCAAGCCCGGCTCGACCGTGCAGGTGCTGACCGAGCCCGCACAAGTGGTGCAATCGGAGGCTGCGCAATGAAGGGCCACGGTTCGGTATCCGCCTGGTGCATCGACCATCCGGTGGCCACGGTACTGCTGACATTTGCCCTGGTGCTGCTGGGCGTCATCGCCTTCCCACGCCTGCCGGTGGCGCCCTTGCCCGAAGCGGAATTCCCGACCATCCAGGTGGCGGCGCAACTGCCCGGCGCCAGCCCGGAAACCATGGCGTCTTCGGTGGCCACGCCCCTTGAGGTGCAGTTCAGCGCCATCCCCGGCGTGACCCAGATGACGTCGAGCAGCGCCCTGGGCTCGACCAACCTGACCCTGCAATTCACCCTCGACAAGAGCATCGACACCGCTGCCCAGGAAGTGCAGGCGGCGATCAACACCGCCGCCGGCAAGCTGCCCAAGGACATGCCGAACCTGCCGACCTGGCGCAAGGTCAACCCGGCCGACAGTCCGGTGTTGATCCTCAGTGTCAACTCGTCGCTGATGCCCGGCCCCGAACTCAGTGACCTGACGGAAACCCTGCTGTCGCGTCAGATCAGTCAGATCGACGGTGTAGGCCAGGTCAACATCACCGGTCAGCAACGTCCGGCGATTCGCGTTCAGGTCTCGGCGGACAAACTGGCGGCCATCGGCCTGACCCTGGCGGACATTCGTCTGGCGATTCAGCAGACCAGCCTTAACCTCGCCAAGGGTGCGCTGTACGGGGAGTCGAGCATCTCGACGCTATCGACCAACGATCAACTGTTCCATCCCGAGGATTACAGCCAGCTGATCGTTTCCTACAAGGACGGTGCACCGGTCCATCTCAAGGACGTGGCGAAAGTGGTCAACGGTTCGGAAGATGCCTACGTCCAGGCCTGGGCGGGCACCCAGCCGGGGGTCAACCTGGTGATCTTCCGCCAGCCGGGGGCCAACATCGTCGAGACCGTGGACCGCATCCAGGCGGCGCTGCCGGGCCTTGAGGCGATGCTGCCCGCCTCGGTGCAGGTCAAGACGCTGATCGACCGCACCCAGACCATCCGCGCCTCGCTGCATGAAGTGGAAATCACCCTGCTGATCGCGATCATGCTGGTGGTGGCGGTGATGGCCCTGTTCCTGCGCCAGTTGTCGGCGACCCTGATTGTCTCGGCGGTGCTTGGTGTTTCGCTGGTCGCCAGTTTCGCCCTGATGTACGTCATGGGCTTCAGCCTGAACAACCTGACGCTGGTGGCGATCGTGGTCGCCGTGGGGTTCGTGGTCGACGATGCGATTGTGGTGGTGGAGAACATTCACCGGCATCTGGAGGCCGGCGACGGCATGCGCGAGGCCGCGATCAAGGGCGCCGGGGAAATCGGCTTTACCGTGGTGTCGATCAGTTTCTCGCTGGTGGCGGCGTTTATTCCGCTGCTGTTCATGGGCGGTGTGGTCGGCCGGTTGTTCAAGGAGTTCGCCCTGACGGCCACCTCGACCATCCTGATTTCGGTGGTGGTCTCGCTGACTCTGGCGCCAACCCTGGCGGCGCTGTTCATGCGCGCCCCGGTGCATGATGCCCATGGCAAAAAAGGTTTCGGCGAGCGCCTGCTGGACCTCTATGAGAAAGGTCTGCGCCGTGCCCTCGCCCACCAGAAGCTGATGCTGGGCATCTTTGCCCTGTCGGTGGCGCTGGCCGTTGGTGGCTACGTGTTCATCCCCAAAGGCTTCTTCCCGGTGCAGGACACCGGTTTTGTCCTCGGTACGACCGAAGCGGCCGCAGATATTTCCTACGGCGACATGGTGAAAAAACACCTGGCGATGGCCGAAATCGTCGCCGCCGACCCTGCGGTCCAGGCGTTCTCGCACTCGGTCGGGGTGTCGGGCAGCAACCAGACCATCGCCAACGGCCGTTTCTGGATCGCCTTGAAAAAACGTGGCGACCGCGATGTGTCCGCCAGTGAGTTCATCGACCGGATTCGCCCGCAACTGATGAAAATCCCGGGCATCGTTCTGTACTTGCGCGCCGGCCAGGACATCAACCTCAGTTCTGGCCCGAGCCGTGCCCAGTACCAGTACGTGCTCAAGAGCAACGACGGCGCCGTGCTGAGCACCTGGACCCAGCGCCTGACGGAAAAACTGCGCGGCAACCCGGCCTTCCGTGACGTGTCCAACGATTTGCAATTGGGTGGCAGCATCACCCACATCAGCATCGACCGCAGCGCCGCGGCACGCTTTGGCCTGACGGCCAGCGATGTCGACGAAGCGCTGTACGATGCCTTCGGCCAGCGCCAGATCAACGAATTCCAGACCCAGGTCAACCAGTACAACGTGATCCTGGAGCTGGACACCCAACAACGCGGCAAGGCGGAAAGCCTCAATTACTTCTACCTGCGCTCGCCCCTGAGCGGCGAGATGGCGCCACTGTCGGCGCTGGCGCGGTTCGATGCCCCCACCGTCGGCCCGCTGTCCATCGCCCATGACGGCATGTTCCCGGCCGCCAACCTGTCGTTCAACCTGGCGCCCGGCGTGGCGTTGGGCGATGCGGTGATCATGCTCGATCAGGCCAAGGCCGATATCGGCATGCCGGTGGCGATCAGCGGCAATTTCCAGGGCGCGGCCCAGGCGTTCCAGAGTTCGCTGGCCAGCCAACCCTGGCTGATCCTTGCGGCGCTGGTGGCGGTGTACATCATCCTGGGCGTGCTCTATGAGAGCTTCGTGCATCCGCTGACCATCATTTCCACCCTGCCGGCGGCGGGGCTTGGGGCAGTGATCATGTTGTGGGCCTGCGGCCAGGACTTTTCGATCATGGCGCTGATCGGCCTGGTGCTGCTGATCGGTATCGTCAAGAAGAACGGCATCCTGATGATCGACTTCGCCCTGGAAGCGCAGCGCAAAGGCGGCTTGCCGCCGGAAGAAGCGATTTTCCAGGCCTGCCTCACGCGGTTCCGGCCGATCATCATGACCACCCTCGCCGCCCTCCTCGGCGCCCTGCCTTTGATGCTCGGCTACGGCACCGGCGCCGAGCTGCGCCAACCCCTGGGAATCGCGGTGGTTGGCGGCCTGCTGGTGAGCCAGATGCTGACGTTGTTCACCACGCCGGTCATATACTTATGGCTTGAGCGGCTATTTCATCGGCCCAAACCAACGCCGCTGCAGGCGCTGGCGACCACAGACTGAGGCGGGGTCATGCGCGTCCTGATTATCGAAGACGAGGAAAAAACCGCGGACTACCTGCACCGCGGCCTGACGGAACAGGGGTACACCGTGGACCTGGCCCGCGACGGCGTGGAAGGTCTGCACCTGGCACTGGAAAGTGACTACGCGGTGATCGTCCTCGACGTCATGTTGCCGGGCCTCGATGGTTTCGGTGTACTGCGGGCCCTGCGTGCGCGCAAGCAAACGCCGGTGATCATGCTCACCGCCCGCGAGCGGGTCGAAGACCGCATCAAGGGCCTGCGCGACGGTGCCGACGATTACCTGGGCAAACCCTTTTCCTTCCTTGAACTGGTGGCCCGCCTGCAGGCGCTGACACGCCGTAGCGGCGGTCACGAACCGGTGCAAGTGAGCATCGCCGACCTGTGGATAGATTTGATCAGCCGCAAGGCCACCCGGGGCGGCACTCGTCTGGACCTGACCGCGAAGGAATTTTCACTGCTCAGCGTGCTGGCCCGCCGTCAGGGCGAAATCCTCTCGAAAACGGCGATTGCCGAAATGGTCTGGGACATCAATTTCGACAGTGACGCCAACGTCGTCGAAGTCGCGATCAAGCGCCTGCGAGCCAAGCTCGACGGGCCGTTCGATGAAAAACTGCTGCACACGATCCGTGGCATGGGGTATGTGCTGGAGAGCCGTGGTGTCCAGTAACTCGATTGCCCTGCGCCTGAGCGGGATGTTCACACTGGTGGCGCTTGTGGTGTTCCTGTTGATCGGCTGGGCGCTGTACCAACAGGTCGATAAAGGCTTGGGTCTGCTGCCTGAAGCGGAGTTGGATGCGCGCTACAGCGTGCTCGAATCCACGGTCGGCCGTTACGGCACGCCGGAACATTGGGTGAAGATCAACAACAAGCTCAAGCTGCTGGGCGAAGAAGACAAACGCATCAGCTTCTGGATCACCAGCGGCGACCCACACTACGAGTACGGCAACCTGACAGCGCAGATCCGCACCTTTGCCGAAGGTCCGTTGGGCATGCGCGACTTGCAGTTGCCGGACCATCCCTATCCGCTGAAAGTGCTGGTCAGCCAGTTCCCGGCCAAGGATCAACGGCCACCGCTGCGCTTCATGATTGGCATCGATACCGAGACGTTCTTTCACACTCAACATCAGTTGCTGATTGCCCTGATCAGCCTCGCGGTGATTGGTGTACTGCTGGCCTCGGCACTGGGTTACTGGGTGGCGCGAATCGGCCTCAAGCCGCTGATCAAACTGTCCCAGGAAGCCCAGCGCCTGGCACCGCCGTTGCGTTCCGGGCGCCTGCGACTCTCACCCCTGCCGCCGGAGCTGAATCAGTTCGTCAACTCGTTCAACGCCACCCTTGAGCGGGTCGAACAGGCCTACTCACGACTGGAGTCCTTCAACGCCGACGTCGCCCATGAACTGCGCTCGCCACTGACCAACCTGATTGGCCAGACCCAGGTGGCGCTGACACGTGGGCGCTCGGCGGAGCACTATTTCGAGGTTCTGCAATCGAACCTCGAAGAGCTGGAACGCCTGCGTTCGATCATCAACGACATGCTGTTCCTCGCCAGCGCGGATCAGGGCAGCAAGGCCACCAAACTCACCTCAACATCCCTGGCCGATGAGGTAGCAACGACCCTGGAGTATCTGGACTTCATTCTTGAGGATGCTCAGGTTCGGGTACAGGTCAGTGGCGATGCCCAGGTGCAGATCGAAATCGCGCACCTGCGTCGGGCGCTGATCAATCTGCTGAACAATGCGGTGCAGCACACCGAGCCCGGTCAGGTGATTCAGGTGAGTATCGAAGCCGGGGAGCATCAGGTCAGTATCGGCGTCGCCAATCCGGGTTCGCCGATTGCTCGCGAACACCTGTCACGCTTGTTCGAACGCTTCTACCGGGTCGATGCCTCGCGCAGCAACAGCGGCCACAACCATGGCCTGGGGCTGGCGATCGTCAAGGCGATTGCGTTGATGCATGGCGGGGATGTGTTTGTGCGCAGTGACCATGGGATGAATACGTTCGGGATTCACCTGCCGGTCTGACCCGCACAAATCCCTGTGGCGAGCGAGCTTGCTCGCGCTGGGCTGCGCAGCGGCCCTGAAACCTGAGAATACGCTCTTTCAGAAAGAAACAAATTGTCCGCGTTTAC
>DATMUG010000119.1:0-2926 GCA_035563915.1 Pseudomonas sp.
GCAGCGGCACTGCAAGGTTCATCAGGCCGGTGAAGAATGGCATCGCCATGAAGATGATCATGATCACACCGTGAGCGGTGAAGATCTGGTCATAGTGTTCAGGTGGCAGGTAGCCAGGCGAACCCTCGGTGGCCATGGCCAACTGGGAACGCATCATGATGGCGTCGGCAAAGCCACGCAGCAGCATGACCATGGCGACGACGATGTACATCACGCCGATTTTTTTGTGGTCGACCGACGTCAGCCACTCGGTCCAGAGGTAGGTCCACTTCTTGAAGTAGGTGATACCCGCGAACAGTGCCACACCGCCGAGCGCGATCATGGCGATGGTCACCATCACGATCGGCTCGTGGAAAGGAACTGCTTCCCAACTTAATTTACCAAACATCGTTTACTCCTCTGCCCCGGCAGCTGAATGCGAGTTCATGTCCGTAGCGGCCACTTCTTTCTCTTTCTTCTCGTGGTGCACCTTAGGACCTGGTTTCATGCCTTCGTACTTGTCGACGATGGTCTGGAACAGGTTCGGGGTGACCGAAGAGTAGAGCTCGACTGGGTTGTTCTGGCTCTGCTTGGCAAGAGCTGCGTATTCAGCCTGTTCAAGCTTCTTAGGTGCCTTTTTGACTTCACTGACCCAGGCGTCGAATTCTTCCTGAGTGGTTGCGGTCGCTTTGAACTTCATACCGGTGAAACCGGCACCGCTGTAGTTGGCGGAGATGCCTTCCATTTCAGCGTTCTCGTTGGCGATCAGGTGCAGTTTGGTCTGCATGCCCGCCATCGCGTAGATCTGGCCGCCCAGCGCAGGGATGAAGAACGAGTTCATCACAGCATCAGAGGTAATGCGGAAGTTGATCGGCGTGTGCGCCGGGAACACGATCTTGTTGACCGTGGCAATGCCTTGTTCCGGGTAGATGAACAGCCATTTCCAGTCCAGCGCGACCACTTCGATGGTGACCGGCTTCACGTCGGATTCCAGCGGACGATAAGGATCCAGTGCGTGGGTCGACTTGTAGGTCACGTAACCCAGGGCAATGATGATCATGATTGGCACAGCCCACACCGCGATCTCGATCTTGGTGGAGTGGTTCCACTTCGGCGTGTAGGTGGCGCTGGTGTTGGAGGCGCGATATTTCCAGGCGAACAGGAACGTCATCACGATCACCGGAACCACAACCAACAGCATCAGCAGCGTTGCGGTGATGATCAGGTTTCGCTCATCCAGACCCACCTGGCCCTTGGGGTTGAGCAAGGTCATGTTGCAGCCTGACAGCAGCAACGCGCCGATCAGGGGCAATAAGCCTAGTAGTCTGGGGTACCTGTTTTTAATCATCTCACGACCTCTAAAGCAGCTTGCGCCATGCAGTTGGGTTTTGATCGCCAACACTTCACCCTGCCAAGGGTTGGCATTTTTTCTTGGATTGAATAAGGGCTGGCCCGTCGTGCGTCAGACGCGTTTCGACAAATCCTGGGCTAGCATCGAGTTCTTATTCGATACGTGGTCAAAGGCCTTGTTACAGACCAATTCCATTTGGTGCGGATAGTTGGAGGCACCGACACCTGGGAGTCGCATGAAGCCACCCGGCCTCTCGACACCCTTCCCTGCTCAATGACCTGGTGAGGGTGAGCAGCGCCGGGGATTCAGTGCGGGCGATTGTAGATATTTCGTGTTTTTTAAACCATGTCTCATCCCGAAATAATTTATATCCCGAGCCGCAACAATTCTTCACGGAACTCGTAAAAGTGCGGCATGGTATCGAAATTGATTCTCAACAAAAACACCAAAATTAGTAGGTCTACCGACCCGCATTTCAGACAGTATCAAGCACCCGATCGTCCTTCTCGATGCCGGCAAAGCCCCCATATGACGGGGGCTCTGGCAAATTGCCAGAGCCTGTTAAAACTGCCTGTTCAAGCCTGATGGCTGCGAAAGGGCGGGACTGAAAACCAGGCCAATTTCGTTGCATCCCCGCGCACCAATTCGCACCCTTGAAAGACACTGCGCCACAAAAGATGTGACAACATGTCGCACACGTGTCGCACCCTGGATTGCCGCACATCACGATGTTTTAACGCCGCCTCTGACAATGCAAAAACGCCCCGGCCCTCTTTCAAGGACCGGAGCGTTTTTCCGTAGGGCGCGACGTTGCCGTCGACGATCTCAGCGCAGGTTTTTGCGGTTGCGCACGGTGAGCAGCGGCACCAGGATCACCACCAGCACGAAGGCCACCAGCGCCCACTGCGCCAGGGACAAACCAAGGATCGGCGGGTACGGCGTGGAGCAGAAACCGTCGACCTGGAAGCCCAGCGGGAAGATCTTGGCCAGCGGCAAATCATCGACAATCGGTTGCAGCACATCGATGCCGCAGCTGACGGCCGGGTAGAACTGCGTGTACACGTGATGCCCGGCCACGCCGACGCCCGCCAGTGCACAAATCACCACCAGGGTTTCGAAGATTGTGATGCTGCGACGGCTGCGCATGGCCGCGCCGATGAAGGCGAAGATCGCGATCAGCAGCAAGGCGTAGCGTTGCAGGATACAGAGCGGGCAAGGTGCCTCGCCGAGCACGATTTGCATGTACAGCGCGCCGCCGATCAGCGCCAGGCAGATGATCCCCAGCAATACCAGATAGCGCCGTTCACGCCCCAACCGCAGTGTTTCCTCGCTCATCGCGTTTCCCTTCAAGATATCGATTGCCCGCCAGTCTACACGCTGGCCCTGATCTTTGAGAGCCTGGCGCTGTGGAGGGGTTCGAGGGGAATAGACGCGGGGTGGGTTAAGAAGGGATTAACGCTTGGACGCTTTTCAATTCAAGACCGCGGTGTGGCCTTCGCGAGCAAGCCCGCTTGTATGCTGGAACCTGAAGGGAGGAGTAGGGACAAAGCCCGATTCTGACTGTTGGCGCAGTACAGATCCGTGGGAGATTTCGCC
>DATMUG010000120.1:0-4016 GCA_035563915.1 Pseudomonas sp.
AAGTACGCGATCCTGTCGCCTTCTCCGCGGCGCGGCCTCATTAAGCCAAAAGCTTAATTTCCCCCCTCCATAAATGATTACGTCATTCCTATATGAATCTGACTGAACTCAAGCAAAAGCCGATTACCGAACTGCTCGAATTGGCCGAACAGATGGGCATAGAAAATATGGCCCGTTCGCGCAAGCAGGACGTGATTTTCTCCCTGCTCAAGAAGCACGCGAAAAGCGGTGAGGAAATCTCCGGTGATGGCGTGCTGGAGATTCTCCAGGACGGCTTCGGCTTCCTCCGCTCTGCAGACGCCTCCTATCTCGCCGGCCCGGACGATATCTACGTCTCGCCGAGCCAGATCCGTCGCTTCAACTTGCGCACCGGTGACACCATCGTTGGCAAGATCCGCCCTCCAAAGGAAGGTGAGCGTTATTTCGCGCTGCTCAAGGTCGACACGATCAACTTCGACCGTCCGGAAAACGCGAAAAACAAGATTCTCTTCGAGAACCTGACCCCGCTGTTCCCGACTGTGCGCATGAAGATGGAAGCCGGTAACGGCTCCACCGAAGACTTGACCGGTCGAGTCATCGACCTGTGCGCCCCGATCGGTAAAGGCCAGCGCGGTCTGATCGTTGCACCGCCGAAAGCGGGCAAGACGATCATGCTGCAGAACATCGCCGCGAACATTGCGCGTAACAACCCTGAAGTTCATCTGATCGTGCTGCTGATCGACGAGCGTCCGGAAGAAGTAACCGAAATGCAGCGCACCGTGCGCGGCGAAGTGGTTGCCTCGACGTTCGACGAGCCGCCAACCCGTCACGTGCAGGTTGCCGAAATGGTGATCGAGAAGGCCAAGCGCCTGGTCGAGCACAAGAAAGACGTAGTGATCCTGCTCGACTCCATCACCCGACTGGCTCGCGCCTACAACACCGTGATCCCGAGCTCCGGCAAGGTGCTGACCGGGGGTGTCGATGCCCACGCCCTGGAGAAACCGAAACGTTTCTTCGGCGCTGCGCGCAACATCGAAGAAGGCGGCTCGCTGACCATTATCGCCACCGCGCTGGTTGAAACCGGCTCGAAGATGGACGAAGTGATCTACGAGGAATTCAAAGGCACCGGCAACATGGAGCTGCCTCTGGACCGTCGCATTGCTGAAAAGCGTGTCTTCCCGGCCATCAACATCAACCGTTCCGGTACTCGCCGCGAAGAGTTGCTGACCGCCGACGACGAGCTGCAGCGCATGTGGATTCTGCGCAAGCTGCTGCACCCGATGGACGAAGTGGCTGCCATCGAGTTCCTGGTCGACAAGCTGAAAACGACCAAGACCAACGATGAGTTCTTCCTGTCGATGAAACGCAAGTAAGTCGACTGGACCGCAAAAAGCCGGGGAAACCCGGCTTTTTGCTATCTGATTTTTGATCAACAGGCAGTTCGTGGTTCTGATGCGTCAGGTTCGGCGCTAAACTGCCTGCCCCCGAACGCCACGGCCAACACGAGGCTCACGCATGCAGTATCGCGACTTGCGCGACTTTATCAGCGGGCTGGAACAGCGCGGTGAACTCAAGCGCATCCAGGTTCCGGTGTCCCCAGTGCTCGAAATGACCGAGGTCTGCGACCGCACCTTGCGCGCCAAGGGCCCGGCCCTGCTTTTCGAGAAACCGACCGGTTTCGACATTCCCGTTCTCGGCAACCTGTTCGGCACCCCCGAGCGCGTCGCGCTGGGCATGGGGGCCGAAGCGGTCAGTGAACTGCGCGAGATCGGCAAGTTGCTGGCGTTCCTCAAGGAACCTGAGCCACCGAAGGGTTTGAAAGACGCCTGGTCCAAGCTGCCAATCTTCCGCAAGATCATCTCGATGGCGCCAAAGGTCGTCAAAGACGCGATCTGTCAGGAAGTGGTGATCGAAGGCAACGACGTCGACCTCGGCAAGTTGCCGGTGCAGACCTGCTGGCCGGGCGATGTCGCGCCATTGATCACCTGGGGCCTGACGGTCACCAAAGGTCCGAATAAGGACCGGCAGAACCTCGGCATCTACCGTCAGCAGGTGATTGGCCGCAACAAGGTCATCATGCGCTGGTTGAGCCACCGTGGTGGCGCGCTGGACTATCGCGAGTGGTGCGAGAAGCATCCGGGTCAACCGTTCCCGGTCTCCGTTGCACTGGGCGCCGACCCCGCGACCATTCTCGGCGCCGTGACCCCGGTGCCCGATAGCCTCTCCGAGTACGCCTTCGCCGGCCTGCTGCGAGGCAACCGTACGGAGCTGGTGAAATGCCGCGGCAACGACCTGCAAGTGCCCGCCACTGCCGAAATCATCCTGGAAGGCGTGATCCATCCGGGTGAGATGGCCGATGAAGGGCCGTACGGTGACCACACCGGTTATTACAACGAAGTCGACAGCTTCCCGGTGTTCACCGTCGAGCGCATCACCCATCGCACCAAACCGATCTATCACAGCACCTACACCGGCCGTCCGCCGGATGAGCCGGCGATTCTCGGCGTGGCGCTAAACGAAGTGTTCGTGCCGATCCTGCAGAAGCAGTTCCCGGAAATCACCGATTTCTACCTGCCGCCCGAAGGCTGTTCGTACCGTATGGCCGTCGTGACCATGAAGAAGTCGTACCCAGGCCACGCCAAGCGAGTAATGCTCGGTGTCTGGTCGTTTTTGCGACAGTTCATGTACACCAAGTTCGTTATCGTCACTGACGACGATATCAACGCGCGGGACTGGAACGACGTGATCTGGGCCATCACCACGCGCATGGACCCCAAGCGCGACACGGTGATGATTGAAAACACGCCGATCGACTACCTGGACTTCGCCTCGCCGGTGTCCGGCCTGGGCTCGAAGATGGGCCTGGATGCCACCCATAAATGGCCAGGGGAAACCACGCGCGAGTGGGGCCGTGTGATCGTCAAGGACGACGCCGTGACCCAGCGGATCGATGCCATCTGGAATCAGTTAGGAATAGATTGATGCGTGTAACCTTGCAGCCCTCCGGAGCAGTGCTGGAGATTCAGCCCGGCGAGCGGATTCTCGATGGCGCACGCCGCCTGGGCTATGAATGCCCGCAAAGCTGCCGCAACGGCAATTGCCATGTCTGCGCCGCGCTATTGGTGGAAGGGCGGGTCGAACAGGCCGGCCTCGTGCGTGACCATGGCGAGTTCTACACTTGCATAGCAGAGCCGCTGGAAGACTGCATCGTGCTGTGGGATGGCGTGCTCGCGCTGGGAGAATTACCGGTGCGCACCCTGTCGTGTCAGGTCACCAGTTGCACCGAGGTCGGCGGTGATACCTGGCGCGTGCGACTGCGGGCGCCGGCGGGCAAGCCACCGCGTTATCACGCGGGCCAGTACCTGATGATTCATCGGGACAACGGCGACAAATCGTCCTTTTCCCTGGCCTCGGCACCTTCCGCCGGTCGGGATCTGGAAATCCATGTGCTGGCGCGTGAAGCCAGTGCATTGAGTTTGATCAAGCAATTGCAGCGCGACTCGATGGCGCGCATCGACATGCCCTTTGGCGATGCTCACTTGGCCGAGTTGCCGGACGGTCCGCTGGTGCTGATCGCAGCAGGCACCGGCATGGGCCAGATCCATGGCCTGATCGAGCATTGCCGAGCCGAGGGTTTCAAGCACCCGGTGCATTTGTATTGGGGCGTGCGTCGTCCGGAAGACTTTTACGAAGTCGAACACTGGGATGAGTGGCTGAAACTGCCGAACCTGTTTTTGCACAAAGTTGTCAGCGATCAATGCGGCTGGCAGGGGCGTTTCGGCATGTTGCACGAAGCGGTGTGCGAAGACTTTCCCGATCTCAAGGCCTTGCACGTATACGCCAGCGGCTCGCCGGCGATGGTCTATGGCACGCTGGATGCGCTGGTCGAGGCGGGGATGGATGCTCATCAGATGCGCGCCGACGTTTTTGCCTACGCCCCGCGATCTTGACTCTCCCCCTGTAGGAGCTGCCGCAGGCTGCGATCTTTGACTTTGCCTTGAAAATCAAAAGATCGCAGCCTGCGGCAGCTCCTACAG
>DATMUG010000121.1:0-2170 GCA_035563915.1 Pseudomonas sp.
AAGGAAGTCCCCATGACCAGCACCGCCCAGCACAGTCAGGTAGTCCAGAAACAATTCGGTGAACAGGCCGCGGCCTATCTGAGCAGCGCCGTCCACGCTCAAGGCACCGAATTCGCACTGCTACAGGCCGAGCTGGCGGGGCAGGGTGATGCGCGGGTACTGGACCTGGGCTGCGGCGCCGGCCACGTGAGTTTTCACGTAGCCTCGCGGGTGAAAGAGGTGGTGGCTTACGACCTCTCGCAACAAATGCTCGATGTGGTTGCCGCAGCGGCGGTCGATCGTGGTTTAAGCAATGTGACCACGGTCAACGGCGCCGCTGAGCGCTTGCCGTTCTCCGATGGCGAGTTCGACTTCGTATTCAGCCGTTATTCGGCACACCACTGGAGCGATCTCGGCGCGGCTTTGCGGGAAGTGCGTCGGGTGTTAAAGCCTGGCGGCGTGGCGGCGTTCATCGATGTGTTGTCACCGGGCAGCCCGTTGTTCGACACTTACCTGCAAAGCGTTGAAGTGCTGCGTGACACCAGTCATGTGCGCGACTATTCAGCGGGTGAGTGGTTGCGTCAGGTCAGTGAGGCGGGGCTGCACACCCGCACGACCGCTCGTCAGCGGCTGCATCTGGAGTACAACTCCTGGGTCGAGCGCATGCGCACGCCAGAGGTGATGCGCGCGGCGATCCGGGAGCTGCAGCGGTCGATGGGTAACGAAGTGCGCGAATATTTTGAAATCGAGGCCGATGGTTCGTTCAGTACCGATGTGTTGGTGCTGTTCGCCGAAAGATAAGCCCCGAACGAAACACTTTTTCCGGGTGCGCCCAAGGGCGCGCCGACTGATGACATGAGGAAAGCATGAGCAAGCAGATTCTGATTCTCCCAGGCGACGGTATTGGCCCGGAAATCATGGCCGAAGCGGTCAAGGTGCTGGACGTGGCCAACGACAAGTTCGCCCTGGGCTTCGAGCTGAGCCACGACGTGATCGGTGGCGCGGCCATCGACAAGCACGGCGTGCCACTGGCCGATGAAACCCTGGAGCGCGCCCGCGCCGCCGATGCCGTGCTGCTGGGCGCCGTGGGCGGCCCGAAATGGGACACCATCGAGCGTGACATCCGCCCGGAACGGGGCCTGCTGAAGATTCGTGCGCAACTGGGCCTGTTTGGCAACCTGCGTCCGGCGATTCTGTATCCGCAACTGGCCGAGGCTTCCAGCCTGAAGCCGGAAATCGTGTCCGGCCTGGACATCCTGATCGTTCGTGAACTGACCGGCGGTATCTATTTCGGCGCGCCACGCGGCACCCGCACCCTGGACAACGGCGAGCGTCAGTCCTACGACACCCTGCCGTACAGCGAAAGCGAGATCCGTCGCATCGCCCGTGTCGGTTTCGACATGGCCATGGTGCGTAACAAGAAGCTGTGCTCGGTGGATAAGGCCAACGTTCTGGCGTCCAGCCAGCTGTGGCGTGAGATCGTCGAGGAAGTGGCCAAGGATTACCCACAGGTCGAACTGAGCCACATGTACGTCGACAACGCCGCCATGCAACTGGTGCGCGCGCCGAAGCAATTCGACGTGATCGTCACCGACAACATGTTCGGCGACATCCTCTCCGACCAGGCCTCGATGCTCACCGGCTCCATCGGCATGCTGCCGTCGGCGTCCCTGGACACCAACAACAAAGGCATGTACGAGCCTTGCCATGGTTCGGCGCCGGACATCGCGGGCAAAGGCATCGCCAACCCGCTGGCGACCATTCTGTCGGTCTCCATGATGCTGCGTTACAGCTTCAATCAGCAGACTGCGGCCGATGCCATCGAGAAAGCGGTCAGCCTGGTGCTGGATCAGGGCTTGCGCACGGGTGACATCTGGTCGAACGGTTGCACTAAAGTCGGTACGCAGGAAATGGGTGACGCAGTAGTCGCCGCGCTGCGGAATCTGTAATCTCTCGGGCCCGCTGCCCAATTCACCCCCGAAGGCAGCGGCCCACTTTTCAAGAAGGTGTAGTTGCGATGAAACGTGTAGGTCTGATCGGTTGGCGCGGTATGGTCGGTTCCGTGCTCATGCAGCGGATGCTGGAAGAGCAGGATTTCGATCTTATCGAGCCGGTGTTTTTCACCACTTCCAATGTCGGTGGCCAAGGCCCGTCCGTGGGCAAGGACATTGCTCCGCTCAAGGACGCTTAC
>DATMUG010000122.1:0-3535 GCA_035563915.1 Pseudomonas sp.
AAGCTCCCTCGCCACAACGTTGTGAACGGCATGGCGGAATTTTCCGGCTTTGTATTCGTGGCTAATATCATTGAGGGGCGCGTACGAGATGCGTCCCGGCTCTTTAAGAGATCTATCGAATGACCCTGAAGACCATCGAAGGTACCTTCATCGCCCCTAAAGGCCGCTACGCTCTGGTAGTGGGCCGTTTCAACAGCTTCGTCGTTGAAAGCCTGGTCAGCGGTGCAGTTGATGCCCTGGTTCGCCATGGCGTGAGCGAAAGCGACATCACCATCATCCGTGCCCCTGGCGCCTTCGAAATCCCGCTGGTTGCGCAGAAAGTCGCTCAGAAGCAAGAGTTCGCGGCCATCATCGCCTTGGGCGCGGTCATTCGTGGCGGTACTCCGCACTTCGAATACGTGGCGGGTGAGTGCACCAAGGGCCTGGCCCAGGTGTCCATGGAGTTCGGCGTTCCGGTCGCTTTCGGCGTCCTGACCGTTGATTCCATCGAGCAAGCCATTGAACGTTCCGGCACCAAGGCCGGTAACAAAGGTGCTGAAGCTGCCCTGTCCGCTCTGGAAATGGTCAGCCTGCTGGCGCAGTTGGAGGCCAAGTGATTAGCGACGAAAGCGATCGTTTCAACCCGCGCGATCCAAAGCCTGCGGATGCCGGCAAGCCATCGAAAAGCGCCAAGCGTCGCGAAGCCCGTCAGCTCGCGACCCAGGCGCTGTACCAGTGGCACATGGCCAAGCAGTCGCTGAACGAGATCGAAGCGCAGTTCCGGGTCGATAACGATTTCACCGATGTCGATGGCGCCTACTTCCGCGAAATCCTGCACGGGGTTCCGCAGTTCAAGAC
Source organism: Pseudomonas sp. (assembly GCA_035563915.1). Lineage (GTDB taxonomy): Bacteria > Pseudomonadota > Gammaproteobacteria > Pseudomonadales > Pseudomonadaceae > Aquipseudomonas. The sequence continues at coordinate 838 of DATMUG010000122.1, forward strand.
CGAAATCGACAACGCGCTCAAGCCATGCCTGGACTTGACCATCGAAGAGCTGGACCCGGTTGAACTGGCGGTACTGCGCCTGTCCACCTGGGAACTGCTCAAGCGCGTCGACGTGCCGTACCGCGTTGTGATCAACGAAGGTATCGAACTGGCCAAGGTCTTCGGTTCCACCGACGGCCACAAGTTCGTCAACGGTGTGCTCGACAAGCTGGCTCCGCGTCTGCGTGAAGCTGAAGTGAAGGCGTTCAAGCGCTGATCGGCGCTTGGAGTGTCGACACCAGGCCATGGGCGAGTTTGAGCTGATCCGCAATTTCTTCGCCGCCGCGCCTTGTGCGCAGGGCGGCGAAGGCGTTGCCCTCGGGATTGGCGATGACTGCGCCTTGCTGGCTGTTCCCTCGGGAGAACAGTTGGCGATTTCCACCGACACCCTCGTGGCCGGTGTGCATTTCGCAGACCCCTGCGACCCGTTTCAGCTCGGCCAGCGCTCGCTGGCTGTAGCCGTCAGCGACCTGGCCGCCATGGGCGCCACCCCCGTCGCCTTTACCCTTGCCCTGACCTTGCCGGCGGTGACCACCGACTGGCTGCAAGCCTATGCCCGTGGTTTGAACCACATGGCGCAGAGCTGCGGCGTAGCGCTGGTGGGTGGCGATACCACGCGCGGCCCCTTGAGCCTGACCATGACCGTGTTCGGTCGGGTGCCGGGCGGCCTGGCGTTGACCCGTAGTGGCGCGCAACCCGGTGATCTGCTGTGTGTGGGGGGCGAGTTGGGTAATGCGGCCGGGGCCTTGCCGCTGGTGCTGGGTCAGCGCACCGCCGATACGGCCATCGCCGAGCCGCTGCTGGCGCATTACTGGTCGCCGCAACCGCAGCTTGGATTGGGTATGGCGCTGCGTGGCAAGGCGACCTCGGCGCTGGACATCTCCGACGGCCTGCTCGCCGATTGCGGGCACATCGCCCTGGCGTCGAACGTCGGCCTGCAGGTCGAGCTCGAGCGCTTGCCGCTGTCGGCTGCGCTGAGGGCTTTTCTGGGGCAGACGGATGCGCAAAACGCCGCACTCAGTGGCGGTGACGATTACGTGCTGGCCTTCAGCCTACCGCCAGTCGAGTTGCCGTCGTTGCTGGCCGACGGCTGGCCAATTCATGTGATTGGCCGCGTGGTAAGCGGGCAGGGCGTGACGCTACTGGATGCAGACGGGCAAGACATCACCCCGCAAACCCGGGGCTATCAACATTTTCGGGAGACACCGTGACAGACCATCCCAAGCAAGTCCCGGCGGAATTCGTACCGCCTTCGGTCTGGCGCAATCCATGGCATTTCCTGGCGTTTGGCTTCGGCTCGGGTACGCTGCCAAAGGCTCCGGGCACCTGGGGTTCGCTTGTTGCGCTACCCTTCATCCCGTTATGGCAAATGTTGCCTGATTGGGGCTACTGGCTGATGTTGGGCATCACCATGCTGTTCGGCTTCTGGCTGTGCGGCAAGGTGGCCGACGATTTGCGCGTGCACGACCACGAAGGCATCGTCTGGGACGAGATGGTCGGGATGTGGATCACCCTGTGGCTGGTGCCGGAAGGCTGGCAGTGGCTGCTGGCGGGGTTCTTGATGTTCCGTTTCTTCGATATTCTCAAGCCCTGGCCGATACGCTGGATTGACCGGCATGTCCACGGTGGCGTAGGGATCATGCTCGATGACGTGCTGGCGGGGGTGTTTGCCTGGCTGGCCATGCAGGGCCTGGTATGGATGTTCGCCTGACCAGAGAGGTTATGAGGCGGTAACCGGGAGATTTTTAACTGGGAGAATCAAGGATGGCTCTACGCGGTTTGATGGTGATGGTGCTGGCTTTGTTCTGCTCATTCGTCCAGGCAGAGGAGGACGCTGGGACACCATCCGTGATCCACCTGGCCAGCGAGGAGTGGGAAGACTACACCGCCGCCGATGGCCAGGGATTGGGCTGGGATGTGTTGCGCAAGGTATACGAGCCGGCGGGCGTCAAGCTGGATATCCGCACCGAGCCTTACCTGCGTTCAATCGGCCTGGCCGAGCGTGGCGAAGTGGATGCCTGTGTCGGCTCCTATCGCGACGAGTCGCAGAAACTGCTCTATCCGCACTGGAATTTCGATACCGATCACATCTATGCCCTGGGTCTGGCCAGCAGCCCGGTGCCGACGCCACAGACCCTGGGTGATTATCGACTGGCCTGGGTGCGTGGCTACGATTACCAGGACTACCTGCCCAACGTACGCCACTACGATGAAGTGATCCGCCGCACGGGGATTATTTCGATGCTGACCTACAAGCGCGTCGACTACTACATCGATGCCCTGACCGAAGTCGATTTCGTCCTCAATCGAGCCAAGGATCCCTCCCAGTTCCGTCGCACCCATATTGCCGAACTGCCTCTTTACCTGTGCTTCGCCAACACCCCCCAGGCCCGTACATTGATGGCCTTGTTCGATGAGCGCATGGAAAAACTGGTGAAAAGCGGCGAGTTGAAACCGATTTTCGAACACTGGAAACAGCCGTATCCATTCTGACCCCTATTTCACGGCTGGTGATCGACCCTGTGGGAGATTCTATGGTTGAGGGGAAGCCCTCAACCTGCTTTTGGTTGGTATTCGCTTTGCCCTTTCAGCAGGGCGAATACGACGCGGGCAAGCTTGCGGGCCAGGATCACCAGAGCCTGTGTGGTACTGAAGCCCC
>DATMUG010000123.1:0-8298 GCA_035563915.1 Pseudomonas sp.
AGCTGCCGAAGGCTGCGATCTTTTGCTCTTAAGCAGTCGCCGCAGAACCTGCTGGCTCAACCACAGCCACCAACCCATCCTTCATCCGCTTGGCATCCCGCACAAAACACCTCGACGCCAGCACCAGAAAAACCATGGTGAAAAACAGCGCCACCGGAATCAGGTACATCGCATCATGCAGGCCGACCGCCTTGAATGCTTCGGTCATCTGCTCGGCACCCGCCGACAGCATGGCGGTGTGCGCGAAATGATCGGACAAGGCACCCACCACCACAGGCCCCAGGCCGCCACCCAACAGGTACAACCCGGCGAAGAACAACGCCATGGCCGTCGCCCGCAGGCGCGGCTCGACCACGTCCTGGATCGCGGTGTAAACGCAGGTGTAGAAGTTATAGGCAAACAGCCAGCCCACACTGAACACCGCAACGAACACACCAATCTCGATCCGCCCCGAATGCAGCGCCCAAGCCGTGCACAGGGTGGAAATGATCAGGCTGAATGCTGCGAACAGCAGACGACCATTGGCAATACGCTGGTGAATCTTGTCCGCGACCCATCCACCCAGCGTCAGGCCCACCAGGCCGGTGATACCGACGATGACGCCGGTTGCGACCGCAGCCTCCTGCAACGGCAACAGGAAATAGCGCTGCAGCATCGGCACCATGAATGAATTGCAGGCATAGGTGGCGAAGTTGAAGCACAACCCGGCCAGCACCAGCCACAGGAACGTCGGCACCGCCAGGACACGGCGGATCGGCCGGTCGACCTTCTCCTGCGACACTTGCACGCTTTCGGCGGCACCGCGCTTGGGTTCCTTGATGTAGAACATGAAGATCGCCAGGATCAGCCCCGGCACGGCGGCAATGAAGAACGGTGCACGCCAGCTGTCGAACGCCTTGACCATCGCGCCGATGGTGAAAAACGCGAGCAACAGTCCCAGCGGCAGCCCGAGCATGAAAATCCCCATGGCCCGCGCCCGGCGATGAGCCGGAAACAGATCGCCGATCAATGAGTTGGCGGCCGGCGCGTAGCTGGCTTCACCGATGCCAATGCCCATGCGCACGATCAGGAAGCTCCAGAAACTGCCCACCATGCCATTGACGGCGGTCAGCCCGCTCCAGGCCGCCAGCCCCCAGCCCATCAACTTGCTGCGCGAGCCGGTATCGGCCATCCGCCCCAAAGGCAGGCCGGCGATTGCGTAGACAAGGGTAAAAGCCGTACCGATGATCCCCAGCTGAAAGTCGCTGAGGTGCCATTCCATGCGGATGGGCTCGATGATGATGGCGGGGATGGTGCGGTCGAAGAAGTTGAACAGATTGGCCAGGAACAACAGGAACAGAATGCGCCAGGCATTCGCCGCTTGGGTCGAGTTCTGCATGGGTCCGTCTCTTTTATTGTTATTGGGGCGTCGTTTCCCCGGAAACTGCAATCTAGACAGGCCCGGCACAACTGTCTGTAATTATTCGTAAGGCTGATACCAACCCATGGCGAGCTCTCGCCCTGGCACACGCTGCAGGCCCGATCGTCACCTGTCCGGGGCAATGGCTGTGACCGCACGTCCAGCCGCTGAAAAATACCTCCGTGCCCCCCTTTCCAAGCCGCTGGCGAAGCCTAGAATAGCGACCTTGTCAGCCCTCCCCCGGCCTCCCCACTCTTCCTTAGATAATTACCCATGTCCGATGTCAGTCCGTGTCTGAATTGCGGTGCCTGCTGTTCCTTCTTTCGCGTGTCATTTTTTTGGGGTGAATGCGCTTCGTCTGGCGGGACAGTGCCCGATGAGCTTGTCGAACAAATCACCCCCAGCCGGGTCGCGATGCTGGGCACCAACTGCAAAACCCCACGCTGCGTCAGCCTGGAGGGGGAAGTGGGCAGCGAAGTGAAATGTACGATTTACGAACAGCGCTCAACCCCTTGCCGGGAGTTCGAGGCGTCCTGGGTCGATGGCCAGGTCAACACCGACTGCGACGCGGCGCGCGCGGCATTCGGCCTGCCACCACTGGAACCTACGGCACATTGACCAGCACTGCTGACTGACGCTTGGCACCCATCACTATGGGTTCAAAAAAAATATTGCCGCTAAAGTGCCATCATCCCTTGCACCCCGTGCATGCCCTCTATACTCCATCACATTCTCCGGTGTCCTTGCGCCGGTCAGGGCAATAACACGGGGCATGTTATGGAGTGGCTGGGTCTGCATTTCATTGCCGGGCTGCCAGAGGGCGGGCAGGTCATACTCAATTGCGTACATGAGCCCTTTCTGGTGCTACTGGCTTTTCTGGTGGCCTGTGCCGGCAGCTTCGCAACGCTGGACATGGCCGAGCGAGTCGCCCATGCGGAAAAACCCGCATCCCGTCGACTCTGGTGCTGGGTCGGTGCAGGGTGTCTGGCCGGTGGCATCTGGGCCATGCATTTCATCGGCATGCTGGCCTTCCAGGCGCCGATCAATGTGCACTACCAACTTCCCGTCACCCTTGCCTCCCTGTTCATCGCCCTGCTTGCTTCACGGCTGGCGATGCAAGTCCTCAGCCGCCCGGTACTGAGTATCTGGCACTGCCTCAAAGCGTCGATCTGGGTCGGCCTGGGCATCGCCAGCATGCACTACGTTGGCATGTCTGCCCTGCGCTCGCAGGCAGTTGTCTACTACCAACCCACCTTGTTCGCCCTGTCTATCGTGATAGCGATTGGCGCCAGCCTGGCGGCATTGCTGCTGTCGAGCTACTTGCGCAACGGCATCGGCATGTTTCATCAATTGCTCAAGTACTGCGCCAGCCTGGTACTCGGCACCGGTATTGTCAGCATGCACTTCACCGGCATGGCGGCCTTCGATCTGGTACTGCCATCGGGCAGCGTCCTGACGCAACCCGGGGAAAACAATCACTTTCAATTGGGCGTGACAGTGGCGGTCATCACGCTGCTGATCATTGGCAGCAGCATCAGTGCGGCACTGGCAGACAAGAAGCTGCAACATAAAGAGAACGACCTGCAGCGGGTCAATTCATTGCTCAGTCAACTTGATCAGGCTCGCGCCTCACTGCAGCAGGTGGCCCACTTCGATCCGCTGACCAACCTGACCAACCGCCGTGGCTTCAACCAGCTCTTCGCCGAAAAGCTCATCGAGAAAACCCATACCGGCGGCAGGCTGGCCGTGCTGTTCCTCGACATCGACCATTTCAAACGCATCAACGACAGCCTCGGTCACGACGCCGGCGACGAGCTGCTCAAAGTGCTCGCCGGCCACATCAAAAGCTCGATGCGCAGCCATGAGGATGTAGTGGCGCGTTTTGGTGGCGACGAATTCTGCATGCTGATCAACCTGCAGGATCGCGAAGAAGCGCGTCAATTGGCCCAGAACATCATGCTGAAAATGAAGGAGCCCATCGAGCTGGCCGGGCGGCGTATGGTCATGACCACCAGCATCGGCATCAGCGTGTTCCCCGAAGACGGCAAGACGTGCGATGAACTGCTGAAAAATGCCGACCTGGCCCTGTATCAATCCAAGGGCAGCGGTCGTAACGGCCTGAATTTCTTCAGCGCCAACCTCAAGACCCGCGCCACGCTGGAGCTGCAATTGGAGGAAGAACTGCGCCATGCCCTGCACGAAGACGCTGGCCTGATGCTCTATTACCAGCCGATCTACGACCTCAAAACCGGCGAAGTCAGCAAGCTTGAAGCGTTGATTCGCTGGCAACACCCGGTACACGGTTTCCTCGCGCCGGACCGTTTCATCCCCCTCGCCGAAGCCAATGGCCTGATCACCGAACTGGACAACTGGGTCCTGCGCCGGGCCTGCGAAGACCTGGGGGAATTGTCGCGCCAGGGTTGCGAAACCTTGAAAGTCGCCGTGAACTGCTCGCCCCTGAGCCTGGCCCGGGAAGAACTGTCCGGTCAAATCGAGCAAGCATTGCGCAGCGCCGGAGTTGCACCGCAACGGCTGGAACTGGAAGTGACCGAAAACGCACTGATGGGCAACATCGCCGACACCCTGGAGCTGCTGCGACAGATTCGTGCCCTGGGTGTGGCGCTATCGATCGATGACTTCGGTACGGGATACTCGTCCCTGGCCTACCTCAAGCGCCTGCCGCTCAATACATTGAAAATCGACCGGTCGTTCATTCAGGACATTCCCAAGTCGACCCAGGACATGGAGATCGTCCAGGCAATCATTGCCATGGCCCACACCCTGCACCTGCAAGTGGTGACCGAAGGTGTGGAAACCTTCGAGCAATACCAGTTTCTCGAAAGCCACGACTGTGATTTCGCCCAAGGCTACCTGCTCAGCCGCCCTGTGCCGCTGGCGGAACTGCGTCCGGTACTGAACGAAATCAACCAGCGCAAAAACCGCTACACCCCTATTTCACTGAGCCTGGTTCGCGGTACATCTGCACTAATGTAGAAGGGTCTTTTTCCAGATTTCCCTGGGCGCCGTGCAATCGCATCAACTGCGCCGCCAGGCCACTGATCGGCGTCGCCGAACCTTGTTCGCGGGAAAATTTCACCGCCGTATCCAGATCCTTGAGCAAGGTCCGCACGTGCCATTTCACCGGTTCGAAACGACTCTCGGCCATCTGCGGGGCGAGAATCTGCAAGGGTTTGGAATCGGCAAAGCCACCGGCCAGCGCCTCGGCGATCAGGCTGGCATCGACGCCGGAGCGTTCCGCCAGCGCTACCACTTCGGCAATCACCAGCGCGTTGCAGGCCACGATCATCTGATTGCAGGCCTTGGTCACCTGCCCTGCCCCGACGGCCCCCATGTGCGTCACGCGCTGGCCCAGGCTCAACAGAACAGGCTTCACTCGCTCAAGATCCAGCGCATCGCCGCCGACCATGATTGCCAGACTGCCCGCCTCGGCCCCCACCACGCCACCGGACACCGGCGCATCGAGCCAACCCATGCCGGTTTTGCCGCGTAGCTCTGCCGCCATGTCCCGGGTAGCGGTGGGTTCAAGGCTGGAGAAATCCACCAGCAGCTGGCCGCTTTTTGCGCCCTCTGCAATCCCGGCCGCGCCAAACACCACCTCCCGCACCACCGAGGTGTCCGCCAGGCACAGCATTACCAGGTCAGCGTGCTGACACAGCTCTGCCGGGCTGGCCACCTGGCGGGCACCGGCCTCGACCAATGCCGCACACTTGGCCGGATTTCGGTTCCACACCGTCAGCGGATAACCCGCCGCCAGCAGACGCCGGCACATCGGCAGCCCCATCAAGCCGATTCCGGCAAACCCCAACGAAGGTAGCGTTGACATCATTTCGCCTCTTTTTGATTAAAGATCGCCGAATACTGGCCGATTCAACATGACTAGGAAAGGATTCCCCCGAGCGATGCCCAGGCCGTATCCCTGACGCTTGGACCCAATGCGCGCTGATAAAAGACGCGAGTTCTCATTCCGTGACGGTTCGACGACAACCTGTCGTTCGACCCCAACAGCCCAGGTAGATGGCGAACAATGACTTCCAAAAATAATCCGGCCACTGCGGTTTCCGACCTGACCTTGAGCCCCGCGGCAAACACCCCTGTCTCGCCCAAGCCATTGCTCCCGTCACGCCCGCTGGCCACCCAGCAGTACCTCTACTTCACCGAAACCAACACCGATCGCATCCTCGACAACCTCGACGGCCTGCGCGACATGGTGTTCCCGCGCCCACCGCATCTGGAAGGCGACAACGAACAGCACAACGACCAGGAATTCCCGTCGGTGTGCCTGATCGGCCTGGGACGCTGCGGTTCGAACATCGCGCTGGACGTCGCGGAACTGGTGTACAACGCGCGCAAGTTCTACCTCAACGAATTCAACAGCGAAGACCGCCTGTCGCCGGACAAACGCTTCGCCGAAAAGGGCTACAGCCCGGCGCAGTGGATCCGCAACAACCTGCGCCTGATGCCGAACAAGGCCACCAAGCCGGTGTTCCTGGTCGAGCCGCTGGTCATGCTGGGCGATCTGGACAAAGACATTGCCGGCCGCATCCGTTTCTCGCGCAAGGGCGAAAAGAGCGGTTTCCTGCGCGACTACAGCAAAATGAAAATCATGGACTTGTCGGAAGTCCACGCCGGTGGTGCCGGTAACGCGCCGATTCTTGGCCAGTACCTGGCCAAGATCATCCTGAACAAGGACACCCAGCGTTTCTCCAGTCCCGACTGGAAGATGATTCACTCGTACCTGATCGACAGCTGCGGCATCAAGGCCAACCAGTCGCGCCTGTACTTCTCGATCTTCAGCGCCGGGGGCGGTACCGGTTCGGGCATGGCTTCGGAGTTCGGGTTGGCCCAGCAGCACTCCTACATGAACAAGACGTTCGACACCAAGCCGATGGATGAGCACGACAGCAAGAGCGGTCATTCCTTCGTCTTCGAACCGATCTTCACCAGCGGCATTTGCGTGCTGCCGAACATTTCCGACCACCGCAGCGAAATGTCCGAAGCGCTGCACATCAACGCCGGTCGCTTACTGTGTAAATACCTGTCGGAAGAATGGGACTTCTCCTACAACTTCGCCAACGAAGACAGCAGTGAAGCCAGTGTCATGGGCCGTATCCGCCCATGGAACGCGATGATGCTGATCTCTAACGACATCATGCGTTACGCCGAAGAAAACGATGACGGCAACATCCAGAACATTGATGTCAATGCCATGGAGAAGCATGCCAACCAGTACATCTCGCAGCAGATCTTCAACATTCTGACGGCGCAGGCGGTCACGACCGACTACGACCAGAACTATTTCCGCCGCGCCGGCATCGACATCGGCGAAACCATTCGCCTGGACGCCAACGACCTGTTCATGAGTCTGGCCGGCCCGGTGGCAATTGCCTACGCCGAGTCCGTGGTCCCGGAAACCCCGGCGCCAACCAGCGACAAGTTCAAGGTGTTCGAGAAAGAGCAGCAGCGTCTGAACATCGACGACCTGTTCTTCCGCTCCATTGATCTGCCGCACTTCAACAAAGTGACCCAGGCCATCGAAGGCATCAGCCTGCTGCCGATCGAGTCCAAACGCTATCGCGCATCGCTGGAGCAGTACAAGAATTCCGGTTATGACGCCGCCGCCCTGCACGACCTGCACTTCTTCAAGAACTGCTCGTCGGTGGTGTCGATCGTGTCCCTGCCCAAGGACTACAAGCTGTCCTACATGGACCTGAACCGTCTGAAGACCCATCTCAACAGCCTGTTCCCCAACACCACGCTCAAGCGCTATGCATTGGTGATCGGTGCCTCGGCCAACCTGTCGCTGACCACCCTGATCGCCAAGAGCCCGTGCCTGTCGGATGATTTCCTGACCCTGATCGTGGCCTTCATCAAGCGCTGCTTTGCCCGCAACCCGTACCGCTTCGATGACACCCTGGACCATTCGATCCTGGACTTCATCATCAGTGAAGAATTCGACGAAGAGCGCATCGACGATCTGCTCAACGAATTCGAGAACCCGGCGAAGATCCTCGATACCAACTGGTACGCGATCAAACCGATGTACGAGAAGAAATACCGCGAGCTGATCAACGACAAGGAGAAGTTCGTCTCGATCAACGACATCCGCCTGTCCCGGGATTGCGTGAAGAAGGCGATCAAATACCTGCGCGAGATTTACCGTCATCGCATTGGCAAGACCAAGGTTATTTCTTTGAATAACCATACGGGCAAGACGTTCTAACGCCCGTACGCACGGAGTAGCACCGTTCGCGAGCAAGCCCGCTCCCACCTTTCGACCGCATTCCTCCTGAAGGAAGCCGGACTAAATGTGGGAGCGGGCTTGCTCGCGAAGGGGACCTTGAATTCAGCATGTTTTTATCTGACGGCACACCATCAAGAAACAATTGAGCAGCCCTCAGGCTGCCCTTCCAACTGTTCTCGTTACGTTTACGTCACCGTGAGGCTGTGGCCTTTCTCTACGGCAAGGTGCCATCACGCTACTCGGCTACACACTTTTAGCCGCCGACAGCACGCACCATGAAGGTGCGCACATTCAATCCCTTGCTCTTTCCTGGATCATGATCCACGGCGAAACAACCACCGCCCACAGCTCTGGATCACGCTCGAAAAGATCCAGCGCCCGCGTTTCAGAGAGCTTGGCGACCTTGTCGGCGGCCAGCCAGGCGGCCACTTTCTCGCCCTCATCGGTCGCCACGGCCTCTGCGGCGGCGATCAAATCGAGGGTTGGGTCGACCCACAATAGGGCACCCTTGGCGAAGAACGGCTCCAGTTCCTTCCATGAAATAGATGCGGTTTCACCAAGCAGCTTGGCATAGAGGGTGCTAGGTTCTTGATTCATGGGACTGTCCGGAAAAGAAATCGACGCGAATGATAACGTC
>DATMUG010000124.1:0-21836 GCA_035563915.1 Pseudomonas sp.
GGAGGAAGTTAATGTGGTCGCTGGGTTTTTATCGTTCTGAGTACTAAATGAGAAAGGTTGCCTATATGTACTCTGGGCGATACGTGATTGCAATAAAAATTTTAATTGAGTGATAGTCGTAAGTATTTTTTCTTCGGTAAATAAGAAAAGCCATAGCTCGCGCAGTGCAACTAATGCACGCGACAAGTATGGCTTTTATGAGGGGGTTCAGTTGTTGGTCGATTTAAGTGCGGGTGATCTTTCCAATAACAATCGATACTTGTTGGCTATTTAGCAATTGCCCTGCCAGGTTGCCAAATGAACAGTAAATTTGATTATTTTTCTTAAATTACATGAGGTTATGTGCTTTGTGTAGGGCGATATCGATACAAATTTGGGTATATTCACCCAATAGTGGGGCAAGTTCACCCAAAGTGAGTGGGTGTTTTCACGACGGTTTTAAATTGCATTCTCAATTAGAAAAAAAATGTTTTTTCTAGATGTTGAAATCTTTTGTAACAGCTAAAGTTTGGTCAAGCGCACCCCCGGTGCGACAGAGCAGTGATCAACCAAGCCTGAGCCAAGAGAGTACTTTGCCTGTTAGACCTCGCCTTGCCTGAACAATACCGCGTCGGTGTCATTGTTCGTGCAAACAGCAAGATCCATGGCGGTGAGTTCATCTCGCAACAGGATAATTACGGAGCCTGGCTACTCCGTGCTGAATCGAGAGCGTCATCATGGTTAAGTACTTGAGTAACTTTCGAACCTATCCATTGGCCTGTGCGTTGGCAATGACGCTGTCCGGCATCGGGCTGCCTGTCATGAGCGCCTGGGCGGCTGACCCGGTCGGGTCTGCTCCGCCCGTACTGGATGTGCCGATCCTGCAATCGCTGCGTGGCATGAGCCCTCCTGACCCTTCGGGCACTGAAGGCGGGCGCAAGGTCGATTTGATGACCGACTATGTCCTTAACCGCTCGGCGGCGATCCTCTTGGGCAAGGCCTTGTTCTGGGACATGGAAGTCGGCAGTGATGGCTCCACCGCTTGCGCGTCCTGCCACTATCACGCCGGGGTGGATCACCGCACCACCAACCAGATCAACCCGGGTCAGGCCAACACCAACGCCAACGTCGCCTCCATTTTCAACAAGCCCTTCACGGCCTCTGACATTCCCGGTGATGTGCCGTCCTACACCACCAAATCCGGCGGTAAAGGCGGCCCGAACTACCTGCTGAAAAAAGCTGACTTCCCGACCCACGTGCTGTCCAATCCGCTGGACCGCAATTCGCCAATCGTCTATTCGACCGACGACGTGGTCGGTTCCCAAGGTGTCTTCGACGCCAACTTCGTCAAGCCCAATCAGGCGCGTTTTGACAAGTGCATCCAGCAACCGGACGGGATCTTCCAGGTCGGTGGCATCAATGTACGGCGCAGCACCGGGCGCAATGCGCCGTCGGTGATCAATGCTGCGTTCAACGTGCGCAACTTCTGGGATGGCCGGGCCAACAACGTGTTCAACGGCTTCTCGCCCTTCGGTAACCGCGACCCGGATGCCGGGATTTACGTGACCAAGGACGCCAGCGGCGTAGCAACGAAGGTGCGGCTGGCGCTCAAGGATGCTTCCGCCGCCTCGCAAGCGGTCGGACCTCCCGGCAGCGCCGTGGAAATGTCTTGTGGCGGGCGCACCTTCGCTGACATCGGCCGGCGGATGCTCGACACTTTGATGCTCAAGCAACAGCGGATCTCGTCCACCGACTCGGTGTTGGGCCCGGTGTCCGGTGCCCGTCGGCCGACCTACCGCGAACTGATCAAGAATGCGTTCCAGCCACGGCTGTGGAACGCCACGCAACAGGTGTCGGTGGGCGGCGCGCCCTACACCCAGATGGAGGCCAACTTCCCGCTGTTCTTCGGTCTGGCGATTCAGATGTATGAAGCCACGCTGGTGTCCGACCAGGCACCGCTGGATGCTTATCTGAATGGTGATCACACGGCCATGAACGCTCAACAGGTGCAGGGCATGAATCTGTTCCTGGGCAAGGGCAAGTGCGTCAATTGCCATGGCGGTCCGGAACTGACCAATGCCGCCAGTCGCTTGCTGGTCCACCCGCGCGAGCGCATCGAGCGCATGGTCATGGCGGATGGCCTGACCACGCTTTATGACAACGGTTTCTACAACACCGGCGTGCGCCCGACCTCGGAAGACCTGGCGGTCGGTGGTTCGGATGCCTGGGGCAACCCGCTGTCGTTCACCCGTGAGTACAACACCCAGCTGCAAGGCGGGAATATTCCCGACCCGCTGGACGTCGATGTCTGCACCTTCGAGGCGCCGTTGAGCGCAGCGATCCCTTGCGATGCGACGCTCAAGCCCAACGTCAACTTCCGTGACTCGGTCGATGGAGCGTTCAAGACACCGACGCTGCGCAACATCGCGCTGACCGGCCCGTACTTCCACAACGGCAGCCGTGCCACGCTGCAACAGGTCATGGAGTTCTACAACCGCGGCGGCGACCGGCGTGGTGAAGACGCGAGCAATACCAGTGGTTTCGAGCACCCGGCGGTCAATCAGCACAACGGCTCGAACCTTGATCCCGACATGACGGCGCTGAACCTGACTCAGGAGGAAGTGGATGCCCTGGTCAAATTCATGGAGGTCGGCCTGACCGATCCGCGAGTCGCGTGGGAGCGTGCCCCGTTCGATCACCCGTCGCTGGTGCTCGCCCAAGGCGCGAAGGGCGATGAAAACTCCGTCGGGCAAAAGCCGGCCAGTCCGAAGATCACCACCCGGCAAGCGCAGGACGCCGAGTTCCAGCTCAAACCCATCGGCGCCGAAGGCCGCCCTGCGCTGGAGGGGCCACTGCTACCGTTCAATAACGACCTGCCACAGTAATTTCCCTTGTGTCACTGGCGGTCGATGGCCGCCAGCGACGTTTTTTTTCACAAATGCCTCAGTAATTCACTCAGCAATTTCCGGTGTCTGCCGTTACAGTAGTTGGCACATTGCCATCTATCGATCTGACGGGCCGGAGCTTTACCCTTGCCGCGTTCTTCCGCTGTACGTTTCAGTCATTTCCTACCGTCATTGCTGTTGTTACTGGCGGGGCTTGCCGCTGCGTATGTCAAGGATCTGAACGTTTTCTTCACCTCGCTTTTCAACGTACTGCCGACCCTGGTCCTGTTGCTCGGCGGCGCTTATTGCGCGGTTTACCGACGCCAGCGCGAGTTGTTTCTGATGGTCACGGTGTACACCGCCTACTTCCTGCTCGACACCCAGACCGACTATTACCGCGACAACGGCAAAGTGCGCGATGACGCCGCGGTGGTTTTTCATTTGTGCTGTCTACTGTTGCCGCTGCTGTTCGGCGTGTTCGCGGCCTGGCAAGAGCGAACCCACCTGTTCCAGGACATGGTGGCGCGTTTCGCGGTGCTGCTGGCTGTGGGTAGCGTGGCGCTGGGGTTGGAGCAAAGTTACCCACAGGCGTTGCTGATGTGGTTGTCGGAGATTCGCTGGCCGGCCTTGCACGGTGCCTGGATGAGCCTGATTCAGCTGTCGTATCCGGTGTTCATCGCGTCTTTTGTGCTGCTGGCCTGGCAGTACTGGCGCAATCCCCGACCGCTTCACGCCGCGCAACTGGTAGGGCTGCTCGGGCTGTTCTGGATGTTGCCGAAAACCTTCATTCTGCCGTTCACCCTGAACATCATGTGCAGCCAAGTGATGCTGATGATCGCTGCCGCCGTCGCCCATGAGGCCTATCAGATGGCCTTCCGCGATGAACTTACCGGCATTCCGGGCCGTCGTGCCTTGAACGAACGCATGCAGCGCCTGGGACGTACTTATGTGCTGGCCATGAGCGACGTCGACCACTTCAAGAAATTCAACGATACCCATGGCCACGATGTTGGCGACCAGGTGTTGCGACTGGTGGCCAGCAAGCTGTCGAAAATCGGTGGCGGCGGCAAGGCGTATCGCTATGGCGGTGAAGAGTTCGCCATGGTGTTTGCCGGCAAGACCCTTGAAGAGTGCATGCCTCATCTGGAGGTGATCCGCGAATCCATCGCCAACTATCTCATTCACCTGCGCAATCAGGAAAACCGCCCGCAGGATGATAATCAGGGGCGTCAGCGTCGTAGCGGGTCCGGTGCGTCGAGTGTGTCGGTCACCGTCAGTATCGGTGTCGCCGAACGGGTCGAGCAGCGTAGCCCTGAAGAGGTGCTCAAGTCTGCCGACCAGGCGCTCTACAGTGCAAAGGGCGCCGGGCGTAACTGCGTGGTCGCCTTCGGTCAGACGCGGCGCGGCGCCGTGCGCACGGATGCCGCTACAGTTGAGTGATGATGGCGCATTCAGCGTCTGGACTGTGATTGTGAGGCGTGGTCGGCGGCAGTAGGTTGGAAAAATCTGCTGACGGAGAAACGACCATGCCCCAGTACAAAGCCCCCCTGCGCGACATGCGCTTTCTGATCGACCACGTCTTCGACTTTCACGGCAACTACGCGGCGCTGGGGGCCAGCGACGCCAGCCCGGACATGATCAATGCGATCCTCGAAGAGGGGGCGAAATTCTGTGAGAACGTGTTGTCGCCCCTTAACCGCAGCGGCGACGAGGAAGGCTGCCATTTCGACAACGGCGTGGTGACGACGCCAACAGGCTTCAAGCAGGCTTTTGCACAGTACGTGGAGGGCGGCTGGCATGGGCTGGCGGCCGATCCGGCTTACGGTGGCCAGGGGCTGCCGAGCTCTCTGGGGCTGGTGATCAGCGAAATGGTCGCTTCCAGCAACACTTCATGGGGCATGTACCCCGGCCTGACCCATGGCGCCATGTCGGCGATTCACGCCCACGGCACCGAAGCACAGAAACAGACGTATCTGAACAAGCTCACTGCCGGTCAATGGACCGGCACCATGTGCCTGACCGAAGCCCATTGCGGCACCGATCTGGGCATCATCAAGACCCGTGCCGTGCCCCAGGCCGACGGCAGTTACGCGATCTCCGGCAGCAAGATTTTCATCTCCGCCGGTGAGCACGACATGAGCGACAACATCATTCATTTGGTGTTGGCGAAATTGCCGGATGCGCCGGCCGGCACCAAGGGCATTTCACTGTTCATCGTGCCCAAGTTCCTGCCCGATGCCACGGGCGAAGCCGGGGAGCGCAATGGCGTGTCCTGCGGGTCCATCGAGCACAAAATGGGCATCAAGGCGTCGGCCACCTGCGTGTTGAACTTCGACGGCGCCAAGGGCTTCCTGATTGGTGAGGCAAACAAAGGCCTGAACTGCATGTTCACCATGATGAACCACGCGCGACTGGGCACCGGCATGCAGGGGTTGTGTCTGGGTGAGGCGAGCTTCCAGGGGGCGATCAAGTACGCCAACGAGCGCTTGCAGATGCGTGCGCTGACCGGTCCGAAAGCGCCGGAAAAAGCCGCCGATCCGATCATCGTTCATCCCGATGTGCGCCGGATGTTGCTGACCATGAAAGCCTTTAACGAAGGCAACCGCGCCCTGACTTATTTCACCGCACAGCTGTTGGATGTCGCGCACCTGAGTACGGATGAAACGGCGCGCCAGGATGCCGAAGACCTGTTGGCGTTCCTCACGCCGATCTGCAAGGCCTTCATGACCGAAACCGGCCTGGAAGTGACGAACCACGGCATGCAGGTGTTTGGCGGCCACGGTTTCATTCGTGAGTGGGGCATGGAGCAACTGGTTCGCGATTGCCGTATCGCGCCGATCTATGAGGGGACCAATGGCATCCAGGCGCTGGACCTGCTCGGACGTAAAGTCCTGGGCAGCCAGGGCAAATTGCTGCGGGGCTTCACCAAAATCGTCCACAAGTGTTGCCTGGCGAATGCCGGTCACCCGCAACTGGCCCCTTACGTGGCGCAACTCAACGAGCTCAATCGGCAATGGGGTGAGTTGACCACCTCGATCGGCATGGCCGCGATGAAAAATCCGGACGAGGTGGGTGCCGCGTCGGTGGATTACCTGATGTTCAGCGGCTACATCATCCTCGGTTACCTGTGGTTGCGCATGGCGCTGGTGGCGCAGGCGCAGCTGGAGGATGGCAGCGGTGATGCCGATTTCTGCAGAGGCAAACTGGCGACCAGCGAGTTTTACTTCAAGCGACTGTTGCCGCGCACAGCGTCTCATCGCGCGGCTATCGAGGCGGGCAGTGACTGCCTGATGCAGTTGCCGGCACAGTTGTTTGCCCTCTGACACTACCCCCTTGTAGGAGCGAGCTTGCTGGCGAAAAACCAAAGGGCGCCGCTGGGCACCTGGTTTTACGCGTTATCGTTCACGACCATCGCGAGCAAGCTCGCTCCTACAGTTTCATCTGTTCCCTGCTCGCACATGTCAGTGACTAAAAATAACAAAACAGTCACCGGTTGACCCTATGTGTCACAAAAGTTGTTGGGGTACACTCGGCCCCAACGACAAAACCATTCCCACGAATCACCTGTACTAGATCTTGCGAGGTTTGCCATGGCTGACTACAAAGCGCCCCTGCGCGATATGCGCTTCGTCCTCAATGAAGTATTCGAGGTCGCCAAACTCTGGGCTGAGTTGCCGGCGCTGGCCGATACCGTCGATGCTGAAACCGTCGAAGCCATTCTTGAAGAAGCGGGCAAAGTCACTGGCAAAAGCATCGCGCCCTTGAGCCGTTCGGCTGACGAAGAGGGTTGCCATTGGGCGGAAGGCGCCGTCACCACGCCGGCCGGTTTCCCACAGGCTTATCAGACTTACGCTGAAGGCGGCTGGGTCGGTGTCGGCGGCGATCCGGCCTACGGCGGCATGGGCATGCCCAAGGCGCTGTCGGCCCAGGTCGAAGAGATGGTCAACTCCGCGAGTCTGTCGTTCGGTCTGTACCCGATGCTGACCGCCGGTGCCTGCCTGTCGATCAACGCCCACGCCAGCGAAGAGCTGAAGGCCGCTTACCTGCCGAACATGTACGCCGGTATCTGGGCCGGGTCCATGTGCTTGACCGAGCCGCACGCCGGCACTGACCTGGGGATCATCCGTACCAAGGCCGAACCTCAGGCCGATGGTTCCTACAAGGTCAGCGGCACCAAGATCTTCATCACCGGCGGTGAGCACGACCTGACCGAAAACATCATTCACCTGGTACTGGCCAAACTGCCGGACGCACCGGCGGGGCCGAAAGGCATTTCGCTGTTCCTGGTGCCGAAGTTCCTGGTCAATGCCGATGGCAGCCTGGGCGCGCGTAACCCGGCCAACTGCGGCTCTATCGAGCACAAGATGGGCATCCAGGCGTCCGCGACCTGCGTGATGAACTTCGACGAAGCCGTGGGTTATCTGGTGGGCGAGCCGAACAAAGGTCTGGCAGCAATGTTCACCATGATGAACTACGAGCGTCTGGGTGTCGGCATTCAGGGCCTGGCCAGCGGCGAGCGCTCCTATCAGAACGCCATCGAGTATGCCCGCGACCGTCTGCAGAGCCGTTCGCCGACCGGTGCGCAGAACAAGGACAAAGTGGCCGACCCGATCATCGTCCACCCGGACGTGCGTCGCATGCTGCTGACCATGAAAGCCTCGAATGAAGGCGGCCGTGCATTCTCCACTTACGTGGCCATGCAACTGGACACTGCCAAGTTCAGCGAAGACCCGGCGACCCGCAAGCGTGCGGAAGACCTGGTGGCGCTGTTGACCCCGGTGGCCAAGGCGTTCCTGACGGACCTGGGCCTTGAAACCACGGTGCACGGTCAGCAGGTGTTCGGCGGCCACGGCTACATCCGTGAGTGGGGCCAGGAGCAACTGGTGCGCGACGTGCGCATCACCCAGATCTATGAAGGCACCAACGGCATTCAGGCGCTGGACCTGGTCGGTCGCAAGGTGGTGGGCAGCGGCGGGGCGTTCTACAAGCTGTTTGCCGACGAGATCCGTCACTTCACCGCAACCGCCAGCGCTGATCTGGCCGAGTTCACCAAGCCTTTGAACGATGCGGTGACCACCCTCGACGAATTGACGGCGTGGTTGCTGGATCGGGCGAAATCCAACCCGAACGAAATTGGTGCGGCGTCGGTGGAGTACCTGCAGGTGTTCGGCTATACCGCCTACGCCTACATGTGGGCGTTGATGGCCAAGGCGGCTCTCGGCAAAGAAGCACAGGACGACTTCTACGCCAGCAAACTGGGGACGGCGCGGTTCTATTTCGCCCGCTTGTTGCCGCGGATTCACTCGCTGAGCGCATCGGTCAAGGCGGGAAGCGAGTCGCTGTTTTTGCTGGATGCAGCGCAGTTCTGAAGATGTAACGTCCTGTAAGCATTCTCTTACATGACGTGCTGCTCATCTCCCATAGTAGCGAATTGGATCCACGGTTAATCTACTTCCCATGGACGTAGCGCAGGAAGCGCAAAGCAACAACACGGACACGTAGGATTCTGCCAGGACGGCGGAGTGAAAAGGATGTCAGGGAAACAGTCTGCAAAACCCCGCTTCGGCGGGGTTTTCTTATGCCTGCGAAAAAGTTTTCAGCTCAGCGGCGCTATTCAAAGCGGTCATCCGGCCCATTCATCACTTCCTCAAGCAAAGTCCGCAGCAAGGCCAGCGAGGCCTGTTGACGTTGCACATCCCGACACACCAACCCGACTTTCAGCGGCACCCGTGGCTCAGTCAGCGGCTTCCACAGCAGTTCCTTGTTGCCGTGGGCCTTTTGCGAGCGCCCGGGCAGCACGGTTGCCAGCCGCGTGTGCGGGAGGCTGCCGAGAATCCCGGCCATGTTGTTCAGTTCGGCTTGAACTTGCGGCCGTCTGCCCAGGTTCGTCAGCTGCGCCTGCCAGATCTGCCGCACCTGAAATTCTTCGCCCAACAGCAGCATCGGCAGCTCGGCGGCCTGGCTCATGGATACTTTCTTGAATTCCCGCAACGGGTGGTCCGCCGGGATGACAAGAGTCAGTTCATCTTCGTACAGCATCACGCCGTGCAGCCCCGGTTGCCGGGGCGGCAAATAGCTGATGCCGATATCCAGCGAACCATTGAGCAGCCGGCGCTCGATATCCAGCCCCGACAGTTCATAGATCTGTACCACCAGATGCGGCTGCTCCTTGCGCAGCCGTTCGAGCATTTGCGGTACCAGGCTGGTATGCACGGTCTGCAAGACCCCGATGGCCAGCGTGCGCAGCGCCTGTCCCTTGAAGTTGCCCAGTGCTTCGCGGGCCCGTTGCAGGCCATCGAGCAAGGGCAGGGCATGGTTGTAGAGGGTATGGGCCGCCAGCGTCGGCAACAGGCGTTTGCTGCTACGTTCGAAGAGGCTGACGTCGAGAGTCTGTTCGAGATGACGGATCTGCTGGGACAACGCCGGTTGAGAGATGGAAAGGCGTTCGGCGGCGCGGCCTACGTGGCCCTCTTCATACACCGCGACGAAATAGCGAAGCTGCTTGAAATCCATAAGTGATACTTATCGAAAATGCTCGTAAATCGAAATGGCTCAACGCCTTGTCTGAGCCTAGTCTAACCGTATTCACAAGGCTTACAGGGCCATAGAGCACGATGAATACCGTTTGTTTCGATGGTGTTTGCATAGGCAAGACAGAAAATCTCCGGTGGAGGCTGAACCCATGAACCTGTTCAGCCTGCGTCGTCATTCACCGAGTCTCGATGACCTCGTGGCGGATGCTGCCTTTCCCTGCGGGCACGACACGTTTTCCAGCGAGTGCGTGATGCCCAGTGTCGAACGGCCGCAACA
The DNA here is from genome assembly GCA_035563915.1 of Pseudomonas sp. Lineage (GTDB taxonomy): Bacteria > Pseudomonadota > Gammaproteobacteria > Pseudomonadales > Pseudomonadaceae > Aquipseudomonas. The sequence goes on from DATMUG010000124.1 coordinate 9,675, forward strand.
GGTGTTCGTCCGCGGCCAGGGTTCATGGTTGTGGGACAGCGAAGACCGGGCGTACCTGGACTTCTCCCAAGGTGGCGGGGCCAATAGCCTCGGCCACAGCCCCAAGGCACTGGTGGACGCGATCAGCGCGCAGGCCCAGGCGCTGATCAATCCCGGCTTCGGCCTGCACAACCGCGGCATGCTCAACCTCGCCGAGCAGCTGTGCGTCAGCACCGGCAGCGATCAGGCGTATCTACTCAATACCGGCAGCGAGGCCTGCGAAGCGGCGATCAAACTGGCGCGCAAATGGGGTCAGCAGCAGCGTGGCGGCGCGTCGCGGATCATCGTTGCCAGCAATGCCTGTCATGGCCGTACTCTGGGGACGATTTCAGCCTCGGACAGTTCGGCGCAGATCAACCGCTTCGAGCCGCAGCTTCCAGGGTTCAGCCAGGTACCGTTCAACGATCTTCCCGCGCTGCATGCCGCGGTGGATGAGCGGACGGTCGCGATCATGCTCGAACCTATCCAGAGTGAAGCCGGGGTGATTCCGGCCACGGCGCACTACCTCAAGGGTGTCGAGCGCCTGTGTCGCGAACTGGGCATCCTGCTGATCCTCGATGAAGTGCAAACCGGTATCGGTCGCTGCGGCACTTTGCTCGCCGAACAGTCCTACGGCATCCGGTCCGATATCGTCGTGCTCGGCAAGGGGCTTGGCGGTGGCGTGCCGCTCGCGGCCCTGCTGGCCCGGGGCAAGGCCTGCTGTTTCGAGACCGGCGAAATGAGCGGTACCCATCATGGCAACGCGCTGATGACCGCCGCCGGTATGGCCGTGCTCGACAGCGTGCTCGACAGGTCCTTTGTGCAGCATGTCGCACAAGTCGGCCAGCATTTGCGTGAAGGGTTGTTGCGGCTTTCCCATCGTTATGGCCATGGCCAATTGCGCGGGCAAGGCCTGCTCTGGGGGCTGACCCTGTCCGACGATTGCGCCGACGCAGTGGTCAAGGCGGCGTTGCATGAAGGTCTGCTGCTCAACGCCCCGCAACCTGACTGCCTGCGCTTCACCCCGGCGCTGACCGTCAGCAAGGCCAATATCGACGAAATGCTCCTGCGCCTGGCCCGCGCCTTCTCCCGCGTACGCACTGCGCAAGTGCAGTGCCGCAAGGGCATCGCCGTCTGACCGGACAGCCCCTGCCCTCATCCTCGAACCGTCTCGCGGTATAACGCACGCCCCATGCCTGATTCTTTTGGCGTGGGGCGTTTTTTTACCTGCAAGATTTCCCTTGGTCTGACGGTGCCCGGAAGGATTGATGTGAACCCTGACCCCCGGCACAGGTCGATTGCTTGTGGCTCGCATGAGCCGATTTTCAATCAGGAGCTGAGCCCATGGATTTCATTCGCATCATCATCGCCATTCTTTTGCCCCCGTTGGGTGTGTTTCTGCAAGTGGGGTTTGGCGGAGCGTTCTGGCTGAATATTCTCTTGACGTTGTGCGGCTACATCCCGGGGATCGTGCATGCGGTGTATATCATCGCCAAGCGTTGAGATCATTGTTGTCTGTTAGATCGCTTTCGCGAGCAAGCCCGCTCCCACATTGGATCGTTGTCGAATACAAATGCTGTGTTCACTGGATATCCAAATGTGGGAGCGGGCTTGCTCGCGAATGGGGCGCCACAGTTTCTGTATTGAGCGCAGGCATCAATCCCCCTGATCCATCACCCGCCGATAAAACAACCACTCCTGCTCCAGCGCATGGGCCTGATTGCCGGCCTGGCGGAAGCCGTGGCGTTCCTGCGCGTAGTAATGCGCCTCGACCAGAATGCCTCTGCTCTGCAAGGCCTCGACCATATCGCGGGTTTGCTGTGGCACGACCACCGCGTCCAGCTCCCCTTGAAAGAAAATCACCGGCACGCGGATGTTGCCCGCGTGCAGCAAAGGCGTGCGGGCGGCGTAGCGCTCGGCATCCTTCACGGGATCGCCAATCAGCCAGTCGAGGTAATCGCTCTCGAATTTGTGGGTGGCGCGGCCCAGTGCAATGGGATCGCTGACGCCATAAAGGCTGGCGCCGGCACGGAAGACATTGTGGAAAGCCAGCGCACACAACGTGGTGTAACCCCCGGCGCTGCCGCCGCGAATGAAGGCCTTGTCACCGTCGATCAGACCGCGTTCAGCGAGATGCCTGACCGCCGCGCAAGCGTCTTCGACATCGACCTCTCCCCAACTCAAGTGCAGCGCCTGTCGATAGTCGCGACCATAGCCACTGCTGCCTCGGTAGTTGAGGTCGGCGACAGCGAACCCCCGGTGCGCCCAGTACTGAATGCGTGGATCGAGCACCGGATAGCAGGCCGAGGTCGGGCCGCCGTGGATGAACACCACCAGGGGCGGTTTCGCTGCTGCGGTCATGGCCGGGTAGAAGAAACCATGGGCCTCACCTGAGCCGCTTGAATAACGCAAGGTCTGCGGACGGCTGATCTGTTCGGCGGGTAACGGCGTAATGCCCCCGGCCAGGACCTTGACCTGCCGGGTCTGGCGGTCGATGGCGATGACGGCCGAAGAAGTGACCGGCGAGGCGGCGATGCAATAAATGAACTGCTCATCCAGGGCGAGGCTCCGGAAGCGGCTGAAGTCGCCCGAGAACTCTTCACAGGTGGCGCCACAGATCCCCAATCGACCAAAACCCTCGTCGGTCCAACTGGCCAGATAGCGGTTTTCACTCAGCGGCAGCCAGGTGCAGCCACCGAGTTGCCAAGGCGCGGGTCCATGATCGGCCGCCGCGCTCGGCAGAGGGCTCAGGCCGGTTGCCGATTCCACCCAGGGATGCCAGTAACCGTCACGATCGGTCAGGCAAAACAGCTGGCCGCTGCTGTCAAAGCGGGGTTGTTGCAGCGACTCCTGCGCTTTATCGCCGGCCACGCAGCGAGCCGCACCGAAGCCGCCATCGCCCTGACGTTCGGCCACCATCAAACGGGTGGCGGTCCAGGGTTGATCCGGGCGACTCCACTCGATCCAGGCCAGACGTCGCGCGTCTGGACTGAGGGTCGGGGCGGCGTAGAAGTCGGCGCCTTCGACCAGCAAATGGCGCTTGCCGTCGGCCAGGTCGATTGCCACCAGGCGATGGCGGTCGCGGTTTTCTTCGACTGCCAGTACCAGGTCATTGCAGAACTGCAAGTCACCGTACCGGCACACACCGGTTGTCAGCACTTGAGGCGTTTGGCCTTGGAGCGATTGCCGATAGAGCTGCTGGTCGGCTTCGTTGACGAAAACCACCCCGTCGTCCGTCAGACAAAACGCGCCACCGCCATATTCGTACACCCGACTGCGCACGCTATATCCAAGCGGCGTCAGACAAATCGCGGCGCCTTGGTGCCAATGCCAGATACGGCAGGCTGCGTCCTGAGGTCGATATTCGTTCCAGAACAGGCCCTTCGGACCCACCTGCAACTCGGCAAAATCAATGCCGGCAGCCACGGCGCTGGCGGCACTGAAGGGTTCAGCTTTTGGCGATGAGGCGTGAGTTTCGTTCATTGCGAAAGGCCAGTTGTTCGATGGACTGGGTGGCGTGCCGGGCTTCTTCGCGAGCCTTGAGGATCACGTCGTGGTGGTGCGATTTGCTGCACACCGGGTCAGCGTTGCTCGCGTCCCCCGTGAGCATGAAGGCCTGGCAGCGGCAGCCGCCGAAGTCTTTTTCCTTCTCGTCGCAGGAGCGACAGGGTTCAGGCATCCAGTCGTAACCCCGGAAACGGTTGAAACCAAACGAGTCGTACCAGATGTGCTGCATGCTGTGGTCACGCACGTTGGGAAACTGCACGGGCATCTGGCGGGCGCCATGACAGGGCAGTGCGGTTCCGTCCGGCGTGACGGTCAGAAAAATACTGCCCCAACCGTTCATGCAGGCTTTGGGACGTTCTTCATAATAGTCCGGCGTCACAAAAATCAACTTGCATGGGTGCCCTTGGGCTTCGAGTCTGGCGCGGTATTCATTGGTAATGCGCTCTGCACGAACCAGCTGTTCCCGGGTCGGTAACAGCCCGACGCGATTGAGCTGGGCCCAACCGTAGAACTGGCAGGTGGCGAGTTCGACGAAGTCTGCCTCAAGGGCGATGCACAACTCGATGATGCGGTCGATCTGGTCGATGTTGTGCCGATGGGTGACAAAGTTCAGCACCATCGGGTAGCCATGCGCTTTCACCGCGCGGGCCATTTCCAGCTTTTGCGTGAAGGCCTTTTTCGAACCGGCGAGCAGGTTGTTCACCTGTTCATCGCTGGCCTGGAAACTGATCTGGATATGATCGAGCCCCGCTTTTTTGAAATCGCTGATTTTCTGCTCGGTCAGGCCGATGCCGGAGGTGATCAGGTTGGTGTAGAACCCCAGCGTTCGCGCTTCGGCGATCAGTTCGGCGAGGTCCTGGCGCACCAAGGGTTCACCACCGGAGAAGCCCAATTGAGCGGCGCCCATTTCCCGTGCCTCGCGAAACACCTTGATCCACTGTTCGGTGCTCAACTCCTCGCCTTGCGCGGCGAAGTCCAGCGGGTTGGAACAGTACGGGCATTGCAGCGGGCAGCGATAGGTCAGCTCGGCCAGCAGCCACAGGGGCAGGCCGATTTCGGGCTTGGGCGGTAACGTGTCCGACAGGCCATCAGGCAAGTTCGATCCAGTGCTGCGCACGGGCAACCTCCATGAATTGCTCGATGTCGTCACCGAGCTCGGGCACGCCGGGGAATTGCTTGTCGAGCTCGGCGATGATCGCCGCGACATCGCGCTGACCATCAATCAGGCCACCGATCAACGCGGCGCTTTCATTGAGTTTGATCATGCCTTCCGGGTACAGCAGCACGTGGCCTTTCTGCGCCGGTTCGTACTGGAAGCGGTAACCGGGCCGCCAGCGCGGTGTCCTGGTGCGATCGAAACTCATAAGGTGATTCCTTTGTGCCAGACCCGTTGCCCGGTCACGCTGTGATAGGGCGGGCGCTTGAGTTCATAGGCCATAGTCATGGCATCGAGCATGCTCCAGAGAATGTCCAGTTTGAACTGGAGAATCTCCAGCATGCGCTCCTGGCCGGCCCGTGTCCTGTAGTGCTGCAAGGTAATCGCCAGACCGTGCTCGACATCCCGTCGCGCCTGGCCCAGGCGGGTGCGGAAGTACTCGTAGCCGGCCGGGTCGATCCATGGGTAATGCTGCGGCCAGCTGTCCAGACGCGACTGATGGATCTGCGGCGCGAACAGTTCGGTCAGCGAGCTGCTGGCGGCTTCCTGCCAACTGGCGCGGCGGGCGAAGTTGACGTACGCGTCCACGGCGAAGCGCACGCCGGGCAGAACCAGTTCCTGTGAACGCAGTTGATCCGGGTCGAGGCCTACCGCCTGACCCAGACGCAACCAGGCTTCGATACCACCGTCTTCGCCGGGGGCGCCGTCATGGTCCAGCAGACGTTGAATCCACTCGCGACGGATCTCGCGGTCGGGGCAGTTGGCCAGGATCGCGGCGTCTTTCAGCGGGATGTTCACCTGGTAGTAGAAGCGATTGGCGACCCAGCCCTGGATCTGCTCGCGGGTGGCACGGCCTTCGTACATCGCCACGTGGTAGGGGTGGTGGATGTGGTAGTAGGCGCCCTTGGCGCGCAGGGCGACCTCGAATTCGGCGGGGGACATTGGGGTGTCGGTCATTGCTGCTCTCCGGGTACAACCGGTGGATTCTTTGGTGTCTGGTCTGGCCTCATCGCGGGCAAGCCAGCTCTCACAGGTTTTGTGTACACCGCAGAACCCTGTGGGAGCTGGCTTGCCAGCGAAGGGGGCATCCGCTACAGCACGATACTCATGCCGTCATAGGCCACTTCAACATCGCGCCGCTCCAGCTCAGCCCGCTGTGGCGAGTCCTCATCGAGGATCGGGTTGGTGTTGTTGATGTGGATTAGCACCTTGCGCGGACGAGGCAGTTTTTCCATTACTTCGAGCATGCCGCCGGGGCCGTTCTGGGCCAGGTGGCCCATCTCCCGGCCCGTGCGGGTGCCGACGCCACGGCGCTGCATTTCATCGTCGTCCCATAGTGTGCCGTCCACCAGCAGGCAATCGCTGTTCGCCATGATCTCCAGCAACGACGCATCGACCTTGCCCAGCCCCGGGGCATAGAACAGGGTGCCGCCGGTACTCCGGTCTTCGACGATCAGGCCGATGTTGTCGCCCGGGTGCGGGTCGAAGCGGTGCGGCGAATAGGGCGGCGCGGCGCTGCGCAAGGGCAGCGGGGTGAAGCGCAGGTTGGGGCAGGCCGGGATGCTGAAGCTGCGGTCCAGTTCGATGCGGTTCCAGGTCAAGCCACCGTTCCAGTGGGTCAGCATGTTGAACAGCGGAAAACCGCTGCTCAAGTCCTCATGGACCATGTCGGTGCACCAGACCTGATGCGGGCAACCTTCGCGCAGCATGAGCAGGCCGGTGGTGTGGTCGATCTGGCTGTCCATCAGGATGATCGCGCTGATCCCGGTATCCCGCAGGGCGCGGCCCGGTTGCATCGGGGCGAAGCTCTGGAGTTGCGCGCGGATGTCCGGGGACGTGTTGCACAGCACCCAATTCACGCCGTCATCGGAGATCGCGATGGACGATTGCGTCCGCGCCTTGGCCCGCACGCTGCCGTTGCGAAAACCGGCGCAGTTGGCGCAGTTGCAGTTCCACTGGGGGAAACCGCCGCCGGCGGCGGAACCTAGAATCTGGACGAACATGGAGGCTCCATCATTGCAACGCGGAAATTAAAAGCAACGTAGAAAATAAAACGCCTCGGGATCACCGAGGCGTTGAACTGCATGCCTGACAAAGCAGAGATTAGCGGCTGGCGAAGTACATGGTGACTTCAAAGCCGATACGCAGGTCGGTGTAAGCAGGTTTGGTCCAAGCCATGGGAGCACTCCTTGAGGTGATGAGACAGTTGAGGCCTATACATATAGTCCACCCCCCGCGGGAGATGTTCAGATAGTTAGGCAGCTATGTTACTCAAAATTTCTCGCTAAGGGCTGAAAATGTTCTAAATGGTTAACGGTGGTTCGGAAATTGCTCATCTCGTCGCTTGCCAAGGTGAACCTGGGCATACCCCACTGGACAGGCAGCGCCAACCGCCTTCGGCTTGAATCAGACGTTGGGCGGTGCTGATCAGTTCGGTTCGATCCAGCGACAGAATCATCCCTGGCAGTTGCTCAAGATAATCCGACGAGCGGCCGGCCAGCTTGCTTTGCCACAGCCATTCGGCAGCCAGGGTTGTGGGCAATGCGCTGCTGGTGAACTGATCGGCCAAGGCCCGGCGCAGGGGGATGAAATGCGTGTCGTCGATGTCGCGCAGGTATTGCGGTAATTCGCTCAGAAATTGCTCGATGTGTTGCAGCAGCACCATGGGATCGGCGCTGGGTGATTGCACGCCGAACAGCACCCCGGTCTGCCCGTGCAACTGGCGCAGTGCGCTGAAGACCACGTAGCCCAGTTGCAACTCCACTCGCAAGCGCTGATAGAGCGGCGTCTGGCACAGGTGCGCCAGCAAGCGCCACGCGGCTTCGTCGGCAATGTCGCTGGAGGCCGTCGGACAGAACAACAACAGTGCGTGTTCGCTGGAGCCGGTATGCAGCGTGTTCCACAGGCGTTGCCCATGGATTGACGGCGGTGGTGGCAGTTGATTGTCCGGGGTGCCGGGGATGCGGCTCAGTGCCAGGCCCATGGCCGCCTGGGTCTGAGACGACAGGCCGACTCCCAGGCCATCCCAGCGCGCGCTCGACCAGAGTTGTGGCAGGTCATCTGACTCAGTGGTGCGCTGCAGTATGTGGGTCGGCAAGGCCTTGAGCAGTTGCCGGATCGGCATCAATGCCGGCGTGTCCTGCGGGAATTGGGCTTGAGGATCTGCCAGCGTTTTCAGCGCATGTTCAAGAACGCTGGGCATGGGTTCCTGTAGTCCGGTCATCTTTAGCAGCCATTCGTTGCCCGAAGCACTGAACGAAAGCTCCACGCCCGCCTGCCGGGCTTCTTCGCACAGCGGCTGCAGGCTGTTTTCCAGTCGTGACTGCAGGCTGGTTTCCGGTGCCGAGTCCAGACGCCAGCGTACATACAAGGCGCCTTCGGGACGGTTATCCGGCAATGCCTGGCTGAATTGCATCGGCGAGCGTTCGCGACGGCTGCGGGAGCGATCCTGAGCGAACGTGCGCAGGCCACGGTGGGCGCTGGTCTGGCCACGAATCAAACCCGCATTGGGCGCTGGCGCCGCGCTGCGCAAAAACGGATTGGGCGCCGGCAGTTGCCATTGGCCGGCAACGTTATCCACGGCACCGAGTTGTTGCAGGATGGCCTTGAGGGCGCTCACCCCCTGTTCAGATAGCCCGGTTTCCCGTTGTTCGCTGTCCAGTCGAGCCAGTTGCAAGGGGCTGCTCACTTGCTCTTGGCGCTGGAGCACGGCGGCATATTCGTCGCGCAAACCGTTCCAGTCTTGTCGGGCGAAGAAACCCAGCCAATCCAGCAACAGCTCACGGATTGCGGCGGGTTGCCCGTTGGCATTCAGGGTGAACTCAAGGTGCAGCAAGGCCTGAGCGCCGAACTCATATAACACTTCCGCTCTGAGGCTGTCGGCCCAACCGCTGCCGCGCAATTGCGCCAGCAGCCCGCCGGGTTTCGCGGTATTGAGCCAATGGCCGAGGAACGCCAACGCTTCAGGGGCTGAATCGGGCAGCGCTTCGAGGGCGAACAGCAGGTCCAGGCGACGCTCGTTCATCTGTTGATAACTGTTCTGCGCCGTGGTCATCAACGGCGCCGGTGCTGGTTGCGAGACTCTGCTGCCCAGGGGGAGGGCATCGGCAAAGGACTGGGCCAGCACTTTCAGTTCTTCCAGCGATTGAGGGCCGGTCAGGCTCAGCGTCATCTGCCCGGATTGATAGAACCGCTGGTGGAAGTCCTTCAATGCCTGCTGAAATTCATCCTGTTCCACGGCCAGGCTGTCGCGGTTTCCCGCATGAAACCCTCTCAGTGGATGAGCGTCAGAAAGGCCTTCGAACAACGCCAGTCGCTGCTGGGCTGCCGCATCCTGTGACCAGGCGACAAACTCTGCGTGCAGCACCTCCCGTTCACGTTGCTGATCGTCCGGATTCATACGCGGATGGGCGAGCATGTCTGACAGACGCTCCAGCCCTTCACTGAAGGCCTGAACCGGCAATTCGAAAAAGTAGTCGGTGGTGCGTTCACGGGTCTGCGCGTTGAGCTGCCCGGCATGACCCTGAACGTAGGCCATCAGCCCCTGACTCGCGGGAAAGCGCTCGGTCCCCAGAAACAACAGATGCTCAAGAAAGTGCGCCAGCCCCGGCCACGCCAGTGGAGCATCATGGCTACCGGCGGCGACCCGCAACGCTGCGGCGGCACGTTTCAGATCGGGCGCGTGGCGCAGTGTCACCCGCAGACCGTTGGCCAGGGTTTCAGTGTGGGGGCGAGGGGGATTGGGCGCAGGCATGGGCACTTCCAGAACAGTGAAGTGCCAATGCTAGCGGATTAGCGCCTGTTCAGCGCGGCGTAAAGCTCGGGGCGGCGGTCGATGAGGTAGCGATTGGCGCTGCGGGATTTGTCCATCAATGACCGATCCAGCTCACCGACAATCAGCGCTTCATCGAGGCTTGCCTGGGCAATGCGACTGCCATCCGGGGCGGCGATGCTGCTCTGGCCGCAGTAGTGGATATCGCCTTCCTGTCCGCAGTAGTTGGCGTAGGCCACGTAACACTGGTTTTCGAAGGCGCGGGACCGCACCGTCACGTCGGCGATGAAATCGAAGGGGATCATGTTCGCCGTCGGCACCAGAATCAGCTCGGCGCCTTCGATAGCCAGGCGTCGGGCGTTTTCCGGGAATTCCAGGTCGTAGCAGATCAGGAAGCCGAGTTTCCAGCCATTGAGTTCGACGACGGGAAACTCGTTGGTGCCGGGGCTGAACATCGAGCGGTCCAGGTCACCGAACAAATGCGTCTTGCGGTAATTGCAGACACGCTCGCCCTGGGCATCGATCAATTGCACAGCGTTGTAGATCTGCCCGTCCTCGGTGCGTTCGGGATAGCCATACAAGATGGCGATCCCGGCGGACCGGGCAATGCGCGCGACCTGTTGTGCCGACTCACCGTTGTGCACTTCGGCTAGCACGCTGACGGCGTCCAGGCCGATGTTGTAACCGGTCAGGAACATCTCCGGCAGCACCAGCAAGTCGGCGCCTTTGGCTTCCTGCGCCAACTGCTGCAGGCGTTGCAGATTGCCGGCGACGTCCAGGGGCAGCGGCGGACATTGGTAAAGGGCTACGCGCATCGGGGATTCCTCTTACTCGGGCAGGGCGATAGGGCCTATGTCTTTGAACACATCACCCGGGCCCGGGTTCTCTTTATGTGTCGCACCGCCGAAGTGTTTCATGATGCCCCACACCGCGTTGAGCGACGTCTGCACCGCCCCTTCGACCCAGGCCGGCGTCCACGAAACGTCGTCGCCGGCGATGAAGATCCCGCGCTGCTCGGGCGGCATGTCGTCCTGCATGAAATGCGCGTACATGCGCTGGTTATAGCGATAGTGACCCGGCAGGGCGCCTTTGAAGGCACCGAGGAAGTGCGGGTCGGCTTCCCAGGACACGGTGATCGGATCGCCGATGATGCGCGCGGCAATGTCGACTTTCGGGTAGATCTTCTTCAAGGCATCCAGCGCCAGCTTCACGCGTTTTTCCACCGGGTGCGGGAGCATTTTCAATGCGTCGCTCATCCACGAGTAGGACAGGCAGATCACCCCTGGCTTATCGTCACCGTTGTCGAACAGGTAGGTGCCTCGGGTCAGGCGATCAGTGAGGGTCATGCTCATCAGGTCGCGGCCGGTTTCCGGGTCTTTGTCCTTCCAGAACGGGCGGTCGACCATCACGAAGGTTTTCGACGATTGCATGTAGCGGGTGCGGTCCAGGGCCATCCACATCTTTTGCGAGAACAGGGTTTCTTCGCATTCGATCTGGGTGGTCAGCAGCCAGCTCTGGCAGGTGGTGAGCACGGCGGCGTATTCGCGAGTGTCGCCATTGTTGTCGGTGACGGCAAAACGGCCACCGGGTGCGTGGGCGATTTTTTTCACGCCCGAGCGTGGGGCGCCTCGGTGCAGCGACTTGAGGCTGGTGCCTTGTGGCCAATGCACGCAACGCTCCGGCACATGGCGCCAGATGCCTTGTGGCACTTGTTCCACACCGCCGACCACCAGGTGTTGGTGATCGTCGCAGTTGGTCATCACCACCCGGAAGATTTCCAGCATCGAGTTGGGGAAGTCCGAGTCCCAGCCGCCGGTACCGAACCCTACCTGGCCGAACACTTCGCGGTGATGGAACGACAGTTTGGCGAAGGCTTTGGAGGTGGCGACGAAGTCATAGAACGTGCGGTCGTCCCACAGCGGCACGAGGGTGTTCCACAGCTCCTTGAGGCGCGGCACATCGCGGTCGCGGATGGCTTGCTGGATCTCGCCAAAGCGCGAGCCGTCTTCAAGCGCATCGGCCCAGGCGTCAGCCACTTCCTGGAACAGTGCAGGAAGATCCGCCAGTTTCTGTGCGTAATGGGTCTGGCCTTCCAGGTCGATCACGGTGCTGCCGGAGGCAGGGGTCAGCGGGTTGGGGAAAGGCTTGGTTTCGAGACCGAGCTTGTCGACGTAGTGATAGAACGCGGTGGACGACACCGGAAAACGCATGCCGCCAAGCTCGGCGACGATGCCGTCGGTGCCGTTGAACGTCTGGGAGCGCAGGCGGCCGCCCAATTTCGAGGCTTCGTAAACGACAGGCTTGAGGCCGAGCTTCATCAGTTCGTAAGCGGCCACCAAACCGGCGATGCCGGCACCGACAATCGCCACTTCGGCACCGTGATGGTGCTCGGGAATGCTGCCCAGGCCGGCCGGGTGTTCGATCCAGTCGTCGAAAGCGAAAGGAAAGTCCGGACCGAAAATGGTGACTGGTTTCTTACCGTCTGCAGGGTGGCGATTGTTCTTGTTCATGGCTGACCTTACTGGCATCCGGACGCGGGGGCGCGTCTGAGTATAGGAAAAGATGCGGGCCATTCTAGAGAGCGTGGAATACGTTAATAAGACGCAAAGTGTCGTCGTTTTGCTAATTTATTGGTCGATATGACGATATTGGTGAACATACTGTCCATTGTGGGAGCGGGCTTGCTCGCGAAGGCAGTGTGTCAGGCAGC
>DATMUG010000125.1:0-3795 GCA_035563915.1 Pseudomonas sp.
GGAGCTGCCGCAGGCTGCGATCTTTTTGATTCTCCCTCAGAACAACCCGTCACTCTCGGGCAACTCATATTCAGAAACGGCAATATTTGTACGCCCTGACTTGCCCGGCCGGCCCAACGTCGGCTCTTTCTCCAGACACTCCACCAGATAATCGATCAATACCCGTATCTTGGGTGGCAGGTATCGGGTTGGCGAATGCAGCAACCAGGCGCCTCCGTGGTAGGACGCCAGAAAGGTCCAGTCCGGCAGCACTTGCACCATCAAGCCCTTTTCCAGGGCACGGCGCGCTGTGAAATACGGCAGGCTGCCAATACCGAGGTGTTGCAAGACGGCGCCGAAACGTACGCCCGTATGATTGGCGGCATATCGCCCGCGCACCCCCACGGTGACGGATTTGTTGCCTTTCTTGAACTTCCAGCGCGCATCGCCCGGGGTTTCACCCAGGTAGATGCAACTGTGATTGAGCAAGTCATGGGGATGAGTCGGCGTTCCGTGCTCGGCCAGATACTGCGGTGTCGCGCAGAGCAAATGATCGATGGTCAGCAATTGCCGCCCCACCAGCCCCGCTGGCGGGCGATCGGTGATGCGAATCGCCAGGTCGACTTGATCGTCGATCAGATCCACCTGACGATCCTCAAGCAACATCTCCACATCCACCTTGGGGTAGCGGCGCAGGAACTCCGGCATATGCGGGTGAATGACGATTCGGCCAACCGCTTTCGGTACGCTGATTCGCACCACGCCCTCAGGCTCTTCGGTGAACTGGCCACTGATTTCCATCACCGAACGGGCAGCACTGACCATGTCCTGGCAACGCTTGAATACTTCCTCGCCACCGTCACTCAGGCGCAATTTGCGGGTAGTGCGTTGCAGCAACCGTATGGCCAGAGCCTTCTCCAGTCGTGAAATGCTACGACTGACGGCTGAAGGTGAAGAGCCCAATTGACGAGCCGCTTCGGAGAAGCTGCCGGTCTCGACAACCTTGACGAAAATCGCCATTTCACCCAGCAAGGGCAGCGGAAGATTTATGCTCACGACGCAACAGTCCTTTGATGTTTGACCGGATTATCACGCACCAGCACGGTCCATATAATAAAAATTAGAAACATTTTTGTGAGCCTGGTTTATGACGCTTCGCCTCTTTTTCCACAGTGATGACCTCAAGGCCAACGTGGAAATCCTGGAATGCACGCCCCACGAGCACGAGTTTGCCGTGGTGTTGCGCGCCACACTGTTCCACCCCCAGGGCGGCGGGCAACCCTGCGACACCGGCTGGATTGGCGAAAGCCGGGTATCGCGCGTGATGCAGGATCCCGAGCGGATCATCCATTTCGTCGATCGTGCGGTGAACATTGGCATGACGCAGATCCGTATCGACGAGCAGCGTCGTCAGTTCAATACGCGCATGCACTCGGCCGGTCACCTGATCGGTCACTTCATCCAGGCACTGGGCTGGATGCCGACCAAGGCACATCACTGGCCGGGTGAAGCAAGAGTGCAGTTCAAGGCGGCGGAATGCGCACAGGACGTTGATGTGCAGACGCTGCAGAACGGCCTCGCACAGTGGATCGCCCACGACCTGCCGCGCTTGACCTCATCGCGCGAAGGGACCCGGGAAATTGGTTTCGGTGAGCTGCCTGCCTACGGTTGCGGTGGCACTCACGTACGTAGCCTGAAGGATTTGGGCACGATCAAGATCGAATCCCTTTCGCACAAGAAAGGGATCCTGTCGGTCCACTATCACGTGGACTGAGTTGCGGGACGATGCCATTTACCGGCATCGCCCGACGATGGATGTTCGCAGACTTCGTTGACACGTTGCCGGATGGACCCTGGACATGATGCTTGACGTTAAATGTCTCGATGAGACGTGCATAAAAAAGCTGGCCAATGAAGAAGTTCTCGCCATCCGCATCAAGGCCTGGCTACCCCCGCCATTGGCGATGAAGATCGGAGACAAGATCCTCGCACCGGGTTTTGAGGGTTACATCAACACACCGAGCATTGGTCGCATCGGCATGGCGTTTTACGAAGCAGAGAACCGGCCGCTGCTGATCGAGGACTATTTCGAACGCGCCACTGGCAACATCGCCGAACTGCGCAACCGTTGTGCCCCCTACGCTTCGCCGGTCGATACCCTGCGTTGCATGCTCGACGAGTCCTGGCCGGCAGGCGCGCACCTGGAAACCCTTTACGGTCGCAAGATGTATGTCGGGCTGTCCCGTGTGGTGAAACCCGGTGTGTGTTTTCTCGCCCATCACGACATTTTCGCCAAGGACGCGCCGGACAGTTTTCAAGCCAGAAGCCTGAAAGCGCAATTCGCCTGCAACGTCTACCTGAACATGCCCACCGAAGGCGGCACCTTGCAGATGTGGGACCACGACATATCGCCGGATCAGTTCGACGAAATGCGCAAAGACAGTTATGGCATCGACCCCGCCCTGTTAGGACCTCCGTCCCTGGAGATTCGCCCCGAACCGGGCGATTTCGTCATGTTCAACTCGCGTCGCATGCACTCGGTGACGCCGGGGGTGGTGGATCCGCGGTTGAGCCTTTCATTCTTTGTCGGCTACCGCGGCAACGCGGCCCCTCTTACGTTTTGGAGCTGAGATGCAATTTTCGAATTACCTGGGCGAGTTTCTGGCGCTGGCGACCGTCCACTTTCTGGCCGTGGTCGCCCCCGGGCCGGACTTTGCCGTAACGATCCGCCAGAGCGTGCGTTTTGGCCGGTGGATCGGTATCTGCACGGCACTGGGCATCGGCGCCGGCATTTCCGTGCATGTGCTGTACACCCTGCTCGGCGTGGGGGCGCTGATGCATACGATTCCCTGGCTGCTGACCGTAGCCAAGGTGATTGGCGGTGCCTACATTCTGTACCTGGGCATCAGCCTGTTGCGCAGCCAGCCAAAATCCGTGCTTGACGGTGAAAAATCAGCGCACGAACCATTGATGGAGCAATCCCTGCTCAAGGCATTCACCACTGGCTTTCTCACCAACGCCACCAACCCCAAGGCCACGTTGTTTTTTCTGGCGATCTTCACCACCTTGATCAGCGCCACGACACCCCTGCAGATTCAAGCGCTGTACGGCCTATGGATGTGCTGTGTGAACGCTCTGTGGTTTGTGATCGTTGCGGTGTTCTTTTCAAGCAACCGGGTGCGCGTGCTGTTTCTGCGCATGGGACACTGGTTTGAACGCACCATGGGCGTGATCCTGATTCTGTTTGCAGGTCGCTTGATTCTGTCCATGTGAAACGCAAAAAGGCCCGCCCAGTCAGACTGGCGGGCCTTTCTTCTGCATCGGGCATATATCGCAGACAAACAAAAACGCCGCTCAATGAGCGGCGTTTTCGTTAAATTTGGAGCGGGAAACGAGACTCGAACTCGCGACCCCGACCTTGGCAAGGTCGTGCTCTACCAACTGAGCTATTCCCGCAAATGGCGTCCCCTAGGGGACTCGAACCCCTGTTACCGCCGTGAAAGGGCGGTGTCCTAGGCCACTAGACGAAGGGGACACGCTACCCGGAACACATGGTGTGTGTTTCGGTGTCCAGATCCGCATCCGAAGACTTGGTTCTGGTTTCACTCAGCCCTGCCCGAAAGCAACGCTGTTTAAAATTGGAGCGGGAAACGAGACTCGAACTCGCGACCCCGACCTTGGCAAGGTCGTGCTCTACCAACTGAGCTATTCCCGCATTGGCGTCCCCTAGGGGACTCGAACCCCTGTTACCGCCGTGAAAGGGCGGTGTCCTAGGCCACTAGACGAAGGGGACACACTACAACATTCACTCCCTGC
>DATMUG010000126.1:0-8502 GCA_035563915.1 Pseudomonas sp.
GGGAGCAAGCTCCCTCGCCACAAAAAGTGTTCTCTGCACAAAGAACGTCCTGGCCACAAATGCGCGCCACATTCGTGCTCAATGCTCCAAATCTGCGACAATCGCCCCCCTGCACCACTACACGACCGAATTGCGTACCCGATGACCGACGAATCGCCCTCCATCGACAAACTGCTGAAAAACCTCGATCACGCCATGCTGGCCGACCGTCACCGGTTGCGGCGGCAGTTGCTTGAGCTGCGCAAGAAGCCCGACGAGGCCAAGCTGGCCCAATGGGTGGCGCGGATGCAGGCGTCCTGCGATCAGGTGCTGGCGCGAAAGGCCAGCCTGCCGGTGATTCGTTATGACGACAGCCTGCCCATCGCCGCCAAGCGCGACGAGATCAAAAAGGCGCTGGAAAAGCATCAGGTGCTGATCATCGCCGGCGAAACCGGCTCGGGTAAAACCACGCAGTTGCCGAAGATCTGCCTGGAAATCGGTCGCGGTCAGCATGGCCTGATCGGCCATACCCAGCCACGGCGTATTGCTGCGCGCAGCGTGGCCAGCCGCGTCGCCGAGGAGCTGGGCACGCCGTTGGGCGCGCTGGTCGGCTATCAGGTGCGCTTCGAGGATCAGAGCGACGCTAACACCCTGATCAAGTTGATGACCGACGGCATCCTGCTGGCGGAAACCCAGAATGACCGCTACCTCGAACGCTACGACACGATCATCGTCGACGAAGCCCACGAACGCAGCCTCAACATCGACTTCCTGCTCGGTTACCTGAAAACCCTGCTGCCGCGGCGTCCGGACCTGAAAGTCATCATTACCTCGGCGACCATCGACCTGGAGCGTTTCTCCAAACACTTCGATGACGCGCCGATTGTCGAAGTCTCTGGCCGAACCTTCCCGGTGGAAACCTGGTACCGCCCGCTGACCCTGGAGCAGGATGAAGAGGGCAACCGCGTCGAGGACGACCTGACGGTGGATCAGGCGATTCTCGCCACCCTTGACGAAATCGCCGCGTACGAGCGCAGCGAACGCCGCAGCCCCGGTGACGTGTTGGTGTTCCTGCCCGGTGAGCGAGAGATTCGCGACGCCGCCGACATGTTGCGCAAGGCTCAGCTCAAGCACACCGAGATCTTGCCGTTGTACGCCCGGTTGTCGCCGGCCGAACAGCAGCGGATTTTCCAGTCGCATCCAGGGCGGCGTGTGGTGCTGGCGACCAACGTCGCGGAAACCTCGCTGACGGTGCCGGGCATTCGCTACGTGATCGACAGCGGTACCGCGCGTATCAGTCGCTATAGCTACCGCGCCAAGGTTCAGCGCTTGCCCATTGAAGCGATTTCCCAGGCCAGCGCCAACCAGCGTAAGGGCCGTTGCGGGCGGGTCGAGCCGGGCATTTGCGTGCGGTTGTACAGCGAAGAAGATTTCCTCGGTCGCCCCGAATTCACCGATCCGGAAATCCTGCGCACCAACCTGGCGGCCGTTATCTTGCAGATGCTGCATCTGCGCCTGGGTGAGGTCACCGCGTTTCCGTTCATCGAGCCGCCGGATGGCAAAGCCATCAGCGACGGTTACAACCTGCTGCAAGAACTGTCGGCGGTGGATCGCAACAGCCAGTTGACCCCCCTTGGCCGGCAACTGGCGCGCCTGCCGGTGGACCCGCGCATGGGTCGCATGTTGCTGGAAGCGGCGAAGCTGGGCAGCTTGCAGGAAGTGCTGATCGTCGCCAGCGCCATGTCGATCCAGGACCCCCGCGAGCGTCCGCCGGAGCGCCAGCAAGCGGCGGATCAGGCCCACGCGCAATGGAAAGACGCCGACTCGGACTTCGCCGGGCTGGTCAATCTGTGGCGTGGCTTCGAAGAGCAGCGCCAGGCGCTGACCGCCAATCCGCTGCGCAACTGGTGCCGCAAGAATTTCCTCAATTACCTGCGCCTGCGCGAATGGCGTGACTCCCATCGCCAGTTGAGCCTGATCTGTCGTGACATGCAGCTGAGCCTCAACAAAGAACCGGCGGATTATCCGAAACTGCACAAGGCGGTGCTGGTGGGGCTGCTCAGCCAGATCGGCCAGAAAACCGAAGACGGCGATTACCTGGGCGCCCGTCAGCGGCGTTTCTGGATTCACCCTTCGTCGGGCATCGGCAAGAAGCGCCCGCAATGGCTGATGACCGCCGAACTGGTGGAAACCACCAAGCTCTACGCGCGTATGGTGGCCAAGATCGATGCCGACTGGATCGAGCCGCTGGCCGGGCACCTGATCAAGAAAAACCACTTCGAGCCCCATTGGGAGAAGAAGCGCGGCCAGGTGGTGGCCTACGAACAGATCACCTTGTTCGGGCTGATTGTGGTCGGGCGCCGGCCCGTGCATTACGGTCCGGTCGACCCGGTGGTGTCCCGCGAGTTGTTTATCCGCGAAGGGCTGGTGCGCGGCGAAATCCAGTCGAAAGCCAAGTGCCTGGCGGCCAATGCGCGGTTGCTGGAGCAGCTCGACGAACTGGAGGCCAAGGCTCGTCGACGTGACATTCTCGCCGACGAAGAAACGTTGTTCGCCTTTTACGACGCGCGGTTGCCGGCGGAGATTCACCAGACCGCCACCTTCGACAGCTGGTATCGGGTCAACAGCCAGAAAGACCCGCAGCTGCTGATCATGCGCGAAGAAGACGTGCTGGCGCGCGAGGCCAGCGAAGTCACCGCCCAGCATTACCCGGACACCCTGCACATCGGTGATCTGGAATTGGCTCTGAGTTACCACTTCGAGCCTAACCATCCGCGCGATGGCGTGACCTTGCGTGTGCCGGCGCCCTTGCTGCCGATGCTGCCACCGGAACGCCTGGAATGGCTCGTGCCGGGAGTCATCGAAGCCAAGTGCATTGCCCTGGTGCGCAACCTGCCCAAGGCCTTGCGCAAGAACTTCGTGCCGGTGCCGGACTTCGTCAAGGCCGCCTTGCAGCGCATGACCTTCGCCGAGGGTTCGTTGCCCCAGGCGCTGGGCCGCGAGCTGCTGCGCATGACCGGCGCACGGGTCAGCGATGAAGCCTGGGCGGAAGCGGCGCAGCAGGTGGAAAGCCATCTGCGCATGAATCTGGAAATCGTCGACGGCCAAGGCAAATTCCTCGGTGAAGGTCGCGACCTGGCCGAGCTGACCGCGCGTTTCGCCGAAGCCAGCCAAGCCGCATTGGCGGTGCCGCAAACCGCGAAAAGCCAGCAGCCGGTAGAGCCCAAGGTGTTTGCCGCGGTGGCGGAGAAAACCCAGCAGAAGATTGCCGGACTGTCGATGACGGTGTATCCGGCGCTGGTGGAGGAGGGCGGCACGGTCAAGGAAGGACGCTTCTCTACACCGGCCGAGGCTGAGTTCCAGCACCGTCGCGCCTTGCAGCGCTTGCTGATGCAACAACTGGCGGAACCGGCGAAGTTCCTGCGTGGCAAGCTGCCGGGACTGACCGAGCTTGGCCTGCTGTACCGCGACATGGGGCGCGTCGATGCGCTGGTGGAAGACATCCTGCTGGCCAGCCTCGACAGCTGCATTCTCGACGGCGAAGACCCGTTGCCCCGCGACGGCGCGGGGCTTGCCTCGCTGGCCGAACGCAAGCGCGGCGCCTGGACCGAGCACGCCGAACGCGTGGCGAAGCTGACCCTGGAAATCCTCAAGCTCTGGCATGGCCTGCAAAAGCGCTTCAAGGGCAAGATCGACCTGGCACAAGCCGTGGCCCTGAATGACATCAAGCAACAGCTCAGCCAACTGGTGTACCCGGGCTTTGTCCGGGAAACGCCGATGCAGTGGCTCAAGGAGTTGCCGCGCTACCTCAAGGCCATCGAGCAGCGTTTTGAAAAGCTTGGATCTCAGGTGCAGAAGGATCGGGTTTGGAGTGGCGAATTGGCCAATCTCTGGACTCAGTACCAGACCCGCGCCAGCAAACACGCCCAGGAGGGCAAGCGCGATCCGCAGCTGGAGCTGTATCGCTGGTGGCTGGAAGAGTACCGGGTGTCGTTGTTTGCGCAGCAGTTGGGGACCAAGGTGCCCATCTCCGACAAGCGCCTGAGCAAGCAGTGGAGCCAGGTAGAGCCATAGGCCCGCGGCTTGCTCAATGACCCCTTGTGGGAGCGGGCTTGCTCGCGAAGGCGGTGTGTCAGACAACAGTTCTGGAGCCTGACACACCGCCTTCGCGAGCAAGCCCGCTCCCACATGGGATCACCGTTGCCCCTGCAAAAAGGCGCCAAATCATTAGGTTTATGGCAAACTTCGCGACCATAACCGCCCGTTTCGCGTCCCAGAGCCTTCGGCCGGATCAGCGCGACGGAATAAAACGTTGCCAGTTTTGCGTCCCCAGGATGGGAATCGACCCTTTTTGTATTGGTACGTCGGTGCCAATGCTTTCTGCCTGAACAGATTAGAGACACGACCATGCATAACGTCGTCATCAGCGGCACCGGCCTTTACACCCCAGCCAACAGCATCTCCAACGAAGAGCTGGTGCAGTCTTTCAATACCTACGTGGCGCAATTCAACGCCGATAACGCTGACGCCATCGCTCGTGGTGAAGTTGAAGCGTTGACCGAGTCCAGCGCTGCGTTCATCGAAAAAGCCTCCGGCATCAAGAGCCGCTTTGTCATGGGCAAGGACGGCATCCTCGACCCGCAACGCATGGCTCCGCGCCTGCCGGAACGTTCCAACGACGAATGGTCGGTGCTTTGTCAGATGGCCATCGGCGCTGCCGAGCAAGCCTTGCAGCGCGCCGGCAAGACCGCGGCGGACATCGACGGCGTGATCGTCGCCTGTTCCAACCTGCAGCGTGCCTACCCGGCCATTGCCATCGAGGTTCAGGAAGCACTGGGTATCCAGGGTTTCGGTTTTGACATGAACGTGGCCTGTTCTTCGGCGACCTTCGGCATCCAGGCCGCTGCCAACAGCGTCCAGCTGGGGCAGGCCCGGGCCATCCTGATGGTCAACCCGGAAGTCTGCACCGGTCACCTGAACTTCCGTGACCGTGACAGTCACTTCATCTTCGGCGACGCCGCCACCGCAGTGATCATCGAGCGTGCTGACCAAGCCACGTCCAAGTACCAGTTCGACATCGTCAGTACCAAACTGCTGACCAAGTTCTCCAACAACATCCGCAACAACTTCGGCTTCCTCAACCGCGCCGCGGAAGAGGGCATTGGCGCCAAGGACAAGCTGTTCGTCCAGGAAGGCCGCAAGGTGTTCAAGGAAGTCTGCCCGATGGTGGCGGAGCTGATCGGTCAGCACCTGGAAGAGAACCAGCTGAATGTCAGCGACGTGAAGCGCTTCTGGCTGCACCAGGCCAACCTCAGCATGAACCACCTGATCGTCAAGAAACTGCTGGGCCGCGATGCCACCGAACAGGAAGCTCCGGTGATTCTCGACACCTACGCCAACACCAGCTCCGCCGGTTCCGTGATCGCCTTTCACAAGCATCAGGACGACCTGCCGGCTGGTTCGCTGGCAGTACTCAGCTCGTTCGGTGCCGGTTATTCGATTGGTAGCGTGATTCTGCGTAAACGCTGATTCTACGGTCCACCCAGGACCCATGTGGGAGCGGGCTTGCTCGCGAACGCGGTGTGTCAGGCAGCGTTAATGTCGCCTGACATTCCCTCTTCGCGAGCAAGCCCGCTCCCACATTTGGTGAGTGGAACATTCAAACTCGCGGCAGGCGAATGACCGCAGTCAACCCGCCCCCCGGCGTTTCCTCCAGGCTCAATTGCCCACCCAACCGCTGCGCCGCCTCCCGCGCAATGGTCATGCCCAGGCCGACACCACCGGAATTGCGATTGCGCGAGCCTTCCAGGCGATAGAAGGGTTCAAACACCGCTTCGCGGTGTTCCGCCGCGATGCCCGGCCCACGGTCGATGACCCTGATCAACAGATGGTCGCGATGGTCCTCCAGTGTGATCAATGCCTGACCGGCATATCGCAAGGCGTTGTCCAGCAGGTTGTTGACGCATGAGCGCAACGCCATCGGCTGAACCTGCAACGGTGCGCAGTGGCCGCTGGCCTGGACATCGGCGCCCTGGTCCTGGGCGTTTTCGCTCAGGGATTCCACCAATGCCTGCACATCCATCAGCTGCGGTGCCTCGCTGGTGCGCTGTTCGTGCAGGTAGGTAAGGGTGGCATCGAGCATGCTGATCATGTCGTCCAGGTCCTGGCGCATCTGCCCCTGCAACTTGTCGTCGTCTATCTGTTCCAGCCGCAGTTTGAGCCGTGACAGCGGCGTGCGCAGGTCGTGGGACACGGCGCCGAGCATGCGCGAACGCTGTTTGACTTGCTCGATGATGCGCCGCTGCATTTTGTTGAAGGTGTGCGCCGCTTGCCGAGCCTCTCGGGGGCCGGATTCTTCCAGCGGCGCACTGTTGAGGTCTTCACTCAGGCGTTCGGCGGCGTCGCTCAGGCGCTGGATGGGCCGACTCAGCAACTTGGCCCCGTACCAGGCGGCGATGATCAGCGAGATCAATTGAAAGGTCAGCGGCACCAGTGGGCCGCCGAACCACCGCCGGGGTGGCCGATTGGCGAAACGCGGATCCATTGGCGGGCGTTGGCCGTCGAAGCCTTCGGAGAACTCGGGGGGAGGGGGCGGAGGTGGCGGACCGTAATGGTGAAACCAGGCAAAGGCCAGTAGATGCGCGAGGATGATCGCCAGCAACAGCACGCCAAAAAGGCGGCCGAACAGCGTATCCAAGCGCCTGCGCATCAGCCGATGTCTCGGGCGTCGAACAGATAGCCTTCACCGCGCACAGTTTTGATCAACTGCGGCGCCTTGGGATCATCTCCGAGTTTTTGCCGCAGGCGCGACACCAGCAGGTCGATGCTGCGATCAAAGGCTTCGATCGAGCGGCCACGGGCGGCGTCCAGCAATTGCTCGCGGCTCAGGACCCGGCGAGGGCGCTCGATGAATACCCAAAGCAGCCGGAATTCGGCATTGGACAGCGGCACGACCAGGCCATCGTCGGCGATCAACTGGCGCAGCACGCTGTTGAGTCGCCAGTTGTCGAAACGGATGTTCGCCCGTTGTTCGCTGCGGTCATCACGCACCCGGCGCAGGATGGTCTGGATACGTGCCACCAGCTCCCGAGGCTCGAAAGGCTTGGCCATGTAGTCATCGGCGCCCAGTTCCAGGCCGATGATCCGGTCGGTGGGTTCGCAGCGGGCGGTGAGCATCAGGATTGGAATATCGGATTCTGCGCGCAGCCAACGGCACAGCGACAGCCCGTCTTCGCCGGGCAGCATCAGGTCCAGCACCACGACGTCGAAATGCTCTGCCTGCATGGCCAGGCGCATGGCGGGGCCATCGGTCACGCCGCTGGCGTGGATGTTGAACCGGGCCAGGTAGTCGATCAGCAATTCGCGGATCGGAAGGTCATCGTCGACGATCAGGGCGCGAATGCTCCAGCGTTTGTCGTCGCCGGGTGCTTTTTGTTCATCGTTCACAGGTGCGTGGAGGTTGTGCATGCGTGCGTTCATCTGTCAGGTTGGCTGCCAACCACAAAGATAGGCCGCGAGAGGGTGGTTCCAGCATAGGCGTCTGGTCTGCGGGCGCAAAGTGCTGTGGCAGGACGTATTGCGGCTGGGGAGGGTAGCAGGCCAGGGTGTTGTAGGCGTGTCCGTCATGTATCGGCCTCGACACAATTGGCGCAAAAGCTAGTCTTGGCGCAGTGTTCTCGATGATTTACCGATCATCGGGTCCCGCAGAGGCGCTGGTTCCGCTACAATGCGCGCCGATTTCGACTTGCCTGAGAGCCCGCTCATGTCCGCCTGCCAGACTCCTATCATCGTCGCCCTGGATTTCCCCACCCGTGACGCCGCACTGAAGCTGGCCGATCAGTTGGACCCGAAACTGTGCCGGGTCAAAGTCGGCAAGGAGTTATTCACCAGCTGCGCTTCTGAAATTGTCGGCACCTTGCGTGACAAGGGCTTTGAAGTGTTCCTGGACCTCAAGTTCCACGATATCCCCAACACCACCGCCATGGCCGTCAAGGCCGCCGCGGAAATGGGCGTGTGGATGGTCAACGTACATTGCTCCGGTGGCCTGCGCATGATGGCGGCGTGCCGTGAAGTACTGGACAAGCGCAGTGGCCCACAACCGTTGCTGATCGGCGTCACCGTGTTGACCAGCATGGAGCGTGAGGATCTGGCGGGTATCGGCCTGGATATCGAACCACAGGAGCAGGTGCTGCGCCTGGCGGCCCTGGCAGAAAAAGCCGGGATGGACGGCCTGGTGTGCTCGGCCCTGGAAGCCCAGGCCCTGAAGTCGGCGCACCCGTCGCTGCAACTGGTGACGCCGGGGATTCGTCCGGCGGGCAGCGCCCAGGACGACCAACGCCGCATTCTGACCCCGCGTCAGGCTCTGGATGCCGGTTCCGATTACCTGGTGATTGGCCGTCCGATCAGCCAGGCGGCGGATCCGGCGCAGGCGTTGGCGGCGGTTGTTGCAGAGCTCGCATAAACGACACGAAATCTGTGGGAGCGGGCTTGCCCGCGATAGCGGAACATCAGTCAACTTTGATG
>DATMUG010000127.1:0-6060 GCA_035563915.1 Pseudomonas sp.
TTGGAATGCATTTCAAATGTGGGAGCGGGCTTGCTCGCGAAGAGGCCAGTCAATCCAGCGGAGATCCAGCGAGTGCCTTGGCCAACCGCTTGCCCCGCGCCCCCGCCGCCAGATCCATCACCGCCTGATCGCGCTGCCACATCGCCGCCCACTGCGGCGGTCCCTCGGCCAGCGCTTGATGGACCTCTGCCTTGAGCGCTTCGAACTGCGCAAACAACCCACCCAGCAACACATGCCCGGCCGGATTACCCGGCGGCTGGCGACTGACTTCCGCGCAACCGGCCAGCAACGCCAACAAGCGCAATTGCAGGCCTTGCGGCCAGTCACTGTCCTGACCCACGCCATACAGCCAGGCAGTCATGGCGCTGAGCACGTAGATGTCTTCCAGAGTGCGAAACGGTTTGACGTAGGCATCCCAACCATCCCCCGCCAGCAACTCGCACAAGGCGTTTTCCAGAAACACCCGGCCATGGCTGATGTCCGGCATCAAGGCAATGGGCGGCAGCTGTTCCAGGCGCACGCCGGGCTCACCGGGATAGACCACGGCAAGACTCAGGCGCGGATCCTCGCCGGGTTGCTCGCTGCGGGCGGCCACCAACAGCCAGTCGGCCGCATCGCCCGCCGTGACGAAATCCTTGCGTCCACTCAAGCGCAAACCGCTCAAACGGGTCTGCATGTCGGCCGGTCGCAAGCTGCGTTGCTCGGTCGCGCACAGGGCGCCAAGGCTGTGTGGCGCGCTCGGCCAGAGCACGCGCAAAGCAGCCTGATAACCCACCAGAAACGCCAGGCCCGGGGTCGCCATCAACCGTGCGCCGGCCACTGCCAGTTCGAACGCGGTGACGTTGCCCAACTGCTGCAACAAGGTCGCGAACCCCTCTGCCAGATCCGGGTGGGCGGGCAGGCGATCGCGGCGATTCAACAGGGTTTGCCAGGGCATAAGAGGCTCCTTGTGGGCTGTCATATAAGCATCACCAAAGCTTAATGGCGATGACACCGGGGCTACATAGCCTGACTTTGCACAACAAGGCTGGATAAAGAAAGTCGATCCGCTGTAACCCACAGACGGGTAAGCAGCCCGCACGGAGAATCGCCATGACTCAGATCGCCCGCATCAGTGACACCGGCAATGAACGCCGCCTGCAAGCCGAACGCCTGGTAGGCGCCCAAGCCCTGCAGGAAGCACAGGCCTTGCGTTTCAACGTATTCAGCGGCGAATTCAACGCCAAACTGAAGGGCGCGGAGCAGGGTCTGGACATGGATGACTACGACATTCACTGCTTCCACATTGGCGTGCGCGATCTCAACACCGGGCGTCTGGTGGCGACCACCCGCCTGCTCGACCACGCTGCCGCCAGTACTCTTGGCAAGTTCTACAGCGAAGAAGAATTCAGCCTGCACGGCCTGGTTCATCTCAAGGGCCCGATTCTGGAAATCGGCCGCACCTGCGTCGACCCGGCCTACCGCAACGGCGGCACCATCGCCGTGCTCTGGGGCGAACTGGCGGAGGTCCTGAACCAAGGCGGCTATAGCTACTTGATGGGTTGCGCGAGCATTCCGATGCAGGACGGCGGCATCCAGGCCCACGCCATCATGCAGCGTCTGCGCGAACGCTACCTGTGCACCGAACACCTGCGCGCCGAACCGAAAAAACCCTTGCCCGCGCTGGACATCCCTTCCAACGTCATCGCCGAAATGCCGCCGCTGCTCAAGGCTTACATGCGCCTGGGTGCGAAGATCTGCGGCGAGCCGTGCTGGGACGAAGACTTCCAGGTGGCCGATGTGTTCATCCTGCTCAAGCGCGACGAGCTTTGCCCGCGCTACGCCAAGCACTTCAAGGCGGCTGTGTAATGCGTCGGCTGCGCGTTTACGCGCGAATCGCCCGGGTGCTGCTGGTGGTCGTGCTGGGCCTGTGCATGGCCACTGTGTTTGGGGTGTTCGAGCGCCTCGGCCTGGCCCATTCGATGGTGCGCCGCCAGCGCTGGTCGCGGTTTTTCATGGCCCGTCTGAGCAATGCCCTGCCCTTCGACATCAGGGTGCAGGGCGAGCTGCCAAAGACCCCGATGCTCTGGGTCAGCAACCACGTGTCCTGGACCGACATCCCGCTGCTGGGGATGCTCACGCCGCTGTCGTTTCTGTCCAAGGCCGAAGTCCGCACCTGGCCCGTGGCGGGCTGGCTGGCGGCCAAGGCGGGCAGCCTGTTCATTCGCCGCGGTTCAGGCGACAGCCAGTTGATCCGCAAACAGATGACGCGCCATCTGCAACAGCAACATCCGCTGCTGATGTTCCCCGAAGGCACCACCACCGACGGCCGCTCCCTGCGCACCTTCCACGGTCGCCTGCTGTCGGCGGCGATCGATTCCGAGGTGAAGTTGCAGCCGGTGGCGATCCGTTATCTGCGCAACGGCGAGCCCGACACGCTGGCGCCGTTCATTGGCGACGACGACCTGCTCTCGCACCTGATGCGCCTGTTTGCCAATGATCGGGGTGAAGTGGAAATTCGCTTGCTCAAGCCGATTGCCTGCGAAGGCCGTGAGCGCGCCGCGCTGGCGTTCGAAGCGCAGCAGGCGGTGCAGAAGGCGTTGTTTGGGGCGATACCGGAAACTCAAAGAGCGCCGATGCGCCCTGCTATCGCAGCCTGACACGATTGCCGATTTAAAAAAAACCTGTGGGAGCAACTGTCTTTGTGGCGAGGGAGCTTGCTCCCGCTCGGCTGCGCAGCAGTCGTAAAACCTGCTGATGCGGTGCGCCTGGCTAAAACCGCATCGCCTGATATCGGGGCCGTTTCGCACCCCGGCGCGAGCAAGCTCGCTCGCCACAGGGGTCCATAGCCATACACGATTTTTGTGTGCGGCACAGATCAACTGTGGGAGCGGGCTTGCTCGCGAAAGCGGTGTGTCATTCAACATGGATGTCGACTGACACACCGCTTTCGCGAGCAAGCCCGCTCCCACAATGGTTTTAGGGTGTCGGGGGGGTCTGCGCAAATAGCTGCAACTGCGGATAGAACAACCGGAAATCCTCACTCAACGGCTCATACAACACCCGCAACTCCTGCATCGCCGCCGCCAACTCCTCCGGCCGGGACAAGCGCCGGGAAATCCCCCGCAGCACCTGCTCCAGCACATCGAACTCCCGATACGAGCCCAACCAGTCATTGGCCACCATGTGCGGCGCAATCCTCGCCAGGCGCTCCGGCAATTGCTGTTGCATGGACAACACCCGGTACACGTCCGAGGTGAATTGCTCCAGCGGACGGTCGGCGTACAACCGCCAGTCCCGCGCCAGGCAGTGGTCGAAAAACACGTCGAGGACGATGCCGGCATAACGCCGGCGGGTCAGGGAAAAGCGCGACAACGCGGTATCCACCAGCGGATGGCGGTCGGTGAAAACGTCGATGCTGCGATGCAGCGCGATGGCGGTTTCGATCTCCGGCTCGAACTGCCCTTGCAGCCGTCCCTTGACGAAATCTCCATACAGGCTGCCGAGCAATTGACCGGGGCGCTGGCCACCGAGGTGAAGATGTGCGAGATAGTTCATGGGCGCAGCTTAGCACTGCGCTCTTGTATCTTTGCAAGCACGTATCGTTATAACCCGATATACCGATTTATGCGGTCGTGAGATCGAAATCATATTGGCGTATCGCGAAATAACGATTTAAATTTCGCCCCATCGCGATATAGCGTTTTACTAATCACGAGCCCCCGATCATGAACATTGACCTCGACGAAATCATAAAAGCCCTGGCGCACCCGGTACGGCGAGAAATCCTGCACTGGCTGAAAGACCCGGACGTCGAATTCCCCGATCAGACTCACAGCAATGAGCACGGCGTGTGCGCCGGGCAGATCGACCAGCGTTGCAATCTGTCGCAGTCCACCGTGTCCGCCCATTTGGCGACCCTCCAGCGCGCCGGCCTGATCAGTAGCCGCAAGGTCGGCCAGTGGCACTTCTTCAAACGTAACGAGGAAACCATTCAGGAGTTCCTCAAGACCTTCAGTAAAGAGCTCTGACCCTTAACGTCAGTCAGCCGACAAGGAATCCCCCATGCCCCTCTCGCTACTCATACTGGCGTTAAGCGCCTTCGCCATCGGCACCACCGAGTTCGTCATCATGGGCCTGCTGCCCGACGTGGCGGCCGACCTCGGTGTGTCGATCCCCGGCGCCGGCTGGCTGGTAACCGGTTACGCCCTGGGCGTGGCCATCGGTGCGCCGTTCATGGCACTGGCCACCGCGCGGCTGCCGCGCAAGGCCGCCCTGGTGGCGTTGATGGGCATCTTCATTGTCGGCAACCTGCTCTGCGCGGTGGCCAGTGACTACAACGTATTGATGTTCGCCCGGGTGGTGACTGCCCTGTGCCACGGTGCCTTCTTCGGCATCGGTTCGGTGGTGGCCGCCAGCCTGGTACCGGCCAACAAGCGCGCCTCGGCCGTGGCCCTGATGTTCACCGGCCTGACCCTGGCCAACGTCCTGGGCGTGCCGCTGGGTACCGCGCTCGGTCAGCAAGCCGGCTGGCGCTCGACCTTCTGGGCGGTGACCGTGATCGGCGTGATCGCACTGATCGGCCTGATTCGCTTCCTGCCGGCCAAGCGTGATGAAGAAAAACTCGACATGCGCGCTGAACTGCGTGCCCTCAAAGGCGCCGGGATCTGGTTGTCCCTGAGCATGACCGCGCTGTTCGCCGCTTCCGTGTTCACCCTGTTCACCTACGTCGCGCCGCTGTTGGGCGAAGTCACCGGCGTGTCGCCCCGTGGCGTGACCTGGACCCTGGTGCTCATCGGCCTGGGCCTGACCCTGGGCAACATCATCGGCGGAAAAATGGCTGACAAAAGCCTGTCCGCCACGCTGATCGGCGTGTTCATCGCGATGGCCGTGGTGTCCACGGTGCTGACCTGGACCAGCGTCGCGCTGATCCCCACCGAAATCACCCTGTTCCTCTGGGCTACTGCCTGTTTCGCCGCCGTGCCTGCCCTGCAAGTCAACGTGGTGACCTACGGCAAAGCCGCCCCCAACCTGGTCTCGACCCTGAACATCGGCGCGTTCAACGTCGGCAACGCCTTGGGCGCCTGGGTCGGCGGCAGCGTCATCGCCCACGGTTTCGGCTTGACCAGCGTACCCCTGGCGGCGGCCGCACTGGCGGTACTGGCCCTGCTCGCGACCCTGATCACTTTCCGTCAGAGCGGTAATCCCGAACTGGCTCCTGCTAACTGATACCTCACGAGGGCTATTAAATGACGACTATTTTCGATCCGATCAAACTGGGCGACCTTGAGTTGGCCAACCGCATCATCATGGCGCCCCTGACCCGCTGCCGCGCCGACGAAGGTCGCGTGCCCAACGCGCTGATGGCCGAGTACTACGTCCAACGCGCCTCCGCCGGCCTGATCCTCAGCGAAGCCACCTCGGTCACCCCGATGGGCGTCGGCTACCCGGACACCCCGGGCATCTGGTCCAACGACCAGGTACGCGGCTGGACCAACGTCACCAAGGCGATCCACGGCGCGGGCGGCAAGATCTTCCTGCAACTGTGGCACGTGGGCCGGGTGTCCCATGAGTCGTACCTGAACGGCGAAAAGCCGGTCGCCCCGAGCGCCGTCCAGCCCAAGGGCCACGTCAGCCTGGTTCGCCCGCTGGCCGACTTCCCGACGCCACGCGCCCTGGAAACCGCTGAAATCGCCGACATCGTCGACGCCTACCGCGTCGGCGCGGAAAACGCCAAGGCCGCCGGTTTCGACGGCGTGGAAATCCACGGCGCCAACGGCTACCTGCTTGACCAGTTCCTGCAGAGCAGCACCAACCAGCGCACCGACCGCTACGGCGGTTCGCTGGAAAACCGTGCGCGGCTGCTGCTGGAAGTGACCGATGCGGCCATTGAGGTGTGGGGCGCAAACCGCGTGGGCGTGCACCTGGCGCCGCGGGCCGATGCCCATGACATGGGCGATGCCGACCGTGCCGAAACCTTTACCTACGTGGCCCGTGAGCTGGGCAAGCGGGGTATCGCCTTCATCTGCTCCCGCGAGAAAGAAGGCGCCGACAGCCTCGGCCCACAGCTGAAGGAAGCCT
>DATMUG010000128.1:0-21325 GCA_035563915.1 Pseudomonas sp.
GCATCGACACCCACATCCACTTCATTTGCCCGCAGCAGATCGAAGAGGCGCTGATGAGCGGCGTCACCACCATGATCGGTGGTGGCACCGGTCCGGCCACCGGCACCAATGCAACGACCTGCACTTCGGGGCCGTGGCACCTGGCGCGCATGCTGCAGGCCGCCGACGCGTTCCCGATGAACATCGGCCTCACCGGCAAGGGCAACGCCAGCCTGCCGGAGCCGCTGATCGAGCAGGTCAAGGCCGGCGCCATCGGCCTCAAGCTGCACGAAGACTGGGGCACCACCCCGGCGAGCATCGACAACTGCCTGAGCGTCGCCGACCAGTACGACGTGCAGGTGGCGATCCACACCGACACCCTCAACGAATCGGGTTTCGTCGAAACCACACTCGGCGCGTTCAAGGGCCGCACCATTCACACCTATCACACCGAAGGTGCCGGCGGCGGTCATGCGCCGGACATCATCAAGGCCTGCGGTTTTCCTAACGTGCTGCCGAGCTCGACCAACCCGACCCGGCCGTTCACCCGCAACACCATCGACGAACACCTCGACATGCTGATGGTCTGCCACCACCTCGACCCGAGCATCGCCGAAGACGTGGCGTTCGCCGAAAGCCGTATCCGCCGCGAGACGATTGCCGCCGAAGACATCCTCCACGACCTCGGCGCGTTCTCGATGATCAGCTCCGACAGCCAGGCCATGGGCCGCGTCGGCGAAGTCATCACGCGCACCTGGCAGACCGCCGACAAGATGAAAAAGCAGCGCGGCCCGCTGCCCCAGGACGGCGAAGGCAACGACAACTTCCGCGCCAAGCGCTACATCGCCAAATACACGATCAACCCGGCGATCACCCATGGCATCAGCCATGAAGTGGGTTCGATCGAAGTCGGCAAATGGGCCGATCTGGTGCTCTGGCGTCCAGCGTTCTTCGGTGTGAAACCGACGCTGATCCTCAAGGGCGGCGCGATCGCCGCCAGTCTGATGGGCGACGCCAACGCGTCGATTCCAACCCCGCAACCGGTGCACTACCGCCCGATGTTCGCCAGCTACGGCGGCTCGCTGCACGCCACCAGCCTGACGTTCATCAGCCAGGCGGCGCAGGAGGCGGGCTTGCCGGAAACGCTGGGATTGAAGAAGAAAATCGCTGTGGTCAAAGGCTGCCGCGACGTGCAGAAAACCGATTTGATCCACAACGATTATTTGCCGAGTGTCGACGTCGACCCGCAGACCTATCAGGTCAAGGCTGATGGGGTGTTGCTGTGGTGTGAACCGGCGCAAACGCTGCCGATGGCGCAGCGCTATTTTCTGTTTTGACAGAACGAGCGCGCGTTATCGTTCACGTCCATCGCGAGCAGAGCTCGCTCCTACAAGGTACGGAAACGACCTGCCCTTTGTGGGAGCGAGCAGGCTCGCTTCTACAGGTTGGCGCGTTGCATGGCTTCGTGGGTCAATTTGCCCAGCAGCGCCTTTTCCCGCGCCGCGATGGCTTCCATCTCGGCGTAATACTGCGCATCGCTCATGACCATGCCGGGCTTTATTTCACTGTCAGGCTTGCCCAGCAATTTCGCCAGGCGAACGATTTCCGAGCGCCAATGAATTTTTTGCACCTCTGAATCCGCGTCGAGCCAGGCTTGTTGTGCGGCCTGCAGATCCAGTAGCGGCTCGGCTTTGGCGTACAGGGCGCTGAATTGCTCTGCATAGTGTCGTTTAAGGTAATCAACCCAAAATGACTGCTGGATCAGCCGCTCTTGCAACAGCGGGCCCTTTTCCTTGTCCAGTACCCGTTTGTAGGCTTGGGTGATCATTTCTTCCGTTACGTCCGGCGCCCCGTACATCAGTTCTCGGGATTGCCAAGGCAAATCCAGATGCTCTCTGCCCGCTAATCGAGTGGGGTAGATCATATGGATTTGCACCTCATCAATGTCTTCGAGCAACTGACCCTGCTCATCATAGTGAGGACGAGGGAGGCCAGTTTCGTCGAACTCGACAAATGGGCGCCCCTCGGCTAACAGTTCTGCGACCCTTTCCCCCGCGATCTTGCCCAGTTCATCCAGACGCGATTTACCCCTGGCCAGTATCAGTAGCTCAGGCTCAAGTCTTTCGGCGCTCAAGTCATAGGCCTGCACAATTAAGACCTCCAGGCCCATGGCGTTGAACACTTGCGCGCCGGCATCCACACAGGTACTCGGCGCGGCCGCCATACGGAACAGCTTTTCGCGCAACGCCGTGTTTGCAGCGGTGGCTTCAACCATTGACCAGACCTTCCTGCACAGGTCGATTCTCGCGGCCTCGTTTGTGGTCTTCGCATCCTGGGAGTTCGCGAG
Organism: Pseudomonas sp.; assembly: GCA_035563915.1. Taxonomy (GTDB): domain Bacteria; phylum Pseudomonadota; class Gammaproteobacteria; order Pseudomonadales; family Pseudomonadaceae; genus Aquipseudomonas. Next base: position 2,327 of record DATMUG010000128.1, read on the forward strand.
CTTTCTCAATTCATTGAAAAATGCCTCCGACCCCGGCTCACGCTCCAAGTCAGCCCACACATCCTGTTTGTCCGTCCATTGCTCCTGAGTCAAGCCCGCTGTCCAGTGTTTGCTGTCGCCCACGCCTAGGACTAAATCGCGATCGGGTGGATAGCCGACCGACCGGCGATAATCTCTGACCCTGCGCAGATTCTCCGCGGAAATAGCGTTCGGTTCCTGACTGATCAGCGTGCGCGCCACGATCTCTGCTTGCGCTGAACCGGGCTCGACCTGTGGAATGATGTCGAGTCTATTGGCCCTCAGGTCCAGGTACAGCGTGCGGGGCCTTGGCTGATCGAAGATACCCACCGGCCAGGTATTGATCCCCGTTGCTGCCAGCAAGACTTGCATCAGGTCGGGCATCTGTCCGATGTCCGGGCTCAATCTCAATGGATTGCCTTCAAGATTGAGGAAATACAGACGTGTGAGCTTGCTCAGTTGAGTGACCGCCTGTTGGTCGAACTCAATCTCGTTGTCGGACAGGTCCAGTTCAACCAGGTGCACCATAGCCCCCACCGGCTCAGGCATTTTTTCCAGTTCGTTGTTGCTTAAATCGAGCTTGCGCAAACGCTTGAAGTTGCGCAAGAACCCATCCGCGTCGGCGATGCCTGTGCCCGACAGATCCACGTTAGTCACATGATTGAAATTGGCCGACAGTCGCGGCAGCTCTTCGAGTTGCCCTTCGAGGTCAATCTCACGCAGCTGGATGGTTTGACCTGCAGGCCCTCCTGTGATGTCCGGATCCCACTCTCCCGAATACCTCCACGCGTTTTGAAGAGCTTCGGAGATCGCCCTGCGAGCATCAAGCTGCCGTTGGAAATCCGGGCTCAGACGTTCTTCATCCGACGCATCCAGCAACAGTGCGTTATTCCAGTTTGCCAAGGTCCTCTTGAGGGACGCGTACTCGCGCTCACGGTGTGTAAGGACCGTATCGATTCGGTCGCCCGCGCGCGCGATTAACTCATCCTGCATCTCCTGTGGCATCGCGGGATACAGGTCGCGAACCCGATGACTGACCGTGTAAGCCCATTGACCGACATCCGGGTGATCACTCAGGGAATAACCAATACGCTCACCGGACAGACGCGTGGGTACCCGGAAGAAAGGCTGAAGACGCGGCTGCATGTTCAGCAGCGGACGCAGTTGATCATGAGCCAACAGATGTTCGATGACCTTCACCTTCAACTGCGCACCCTGCCCGACATGGGGTAGCCCAATCGCCAGGCGGTGGCGATCGGGCAATGCGTGCTGAATCGAAGCATAGAGGTCATCGGCACCGTGCAGGTGCTCGTCGCGGGCATTGCGCGTTTCGTAACGACCGTCGTTCATCCGCAACAGCACCTTGCGCTCGCTGGCGCTCTCGAGACCGACACTGGCGCGCAGCTCTCCCTCGATGTCGCCCTCGCGTATTTCGAGGCGGATATCGTCGATCCAGCCCGGCAGAGCTTTCAGCGAATTGAGTACCAGAGTCTCAGTGTCCGTTTCAGCCATGTCATCGAGGTAGACCCCTTCATAGGCACGGGTCAACCGCATCTGTTGTTGCAATCGACGCGCCCCTTCGGCCAGGCGCAACGGGACGCGCTTGTCGGCGTTCAGGGTGGCACGCTCGGCGGGCGTTGCTTCGGCCATCAGTTCCTGGACCATCGCCGCGGGCAAGTGGCTGAAGTCTCGCTGAATGACCGCAACCGCCGGGTTGGCTGACGGTTGTTGCTCGGCGTAAAGGCTGCGGGTCAACCGTGCCCGGTCGTTGATCGCTTTCTGCTCGATTTGTTTGCGCAACGTGGTGATGCGTTCCTCAACGGTGCCGGGCGTGTAGTGGGGCAAGAGTGATTTGACGTCGGCCTCGCTCATGGACGCGATGATCCGCTCTGGCAATTTCCCGCTCATCAACTCGGAGCGGGAGACCCTGATCACGTTCTTCGACGCGGCTTCGACGTTGCCGTACTTGACCGACGGTCCGCTCAATCCATCGTCGGAAAAAACTTCAATCGCTTTGCCCGTCGGCCATCCCGGCAGCTCGACCGCCAGGGAAGCCGCGTAAGTGCACAATCGACTGGAGAGCGAGCCCTCGCGTATTTCCCGCGCGACCGTTGCCGCATCACCATACGCCCTGAACTTCCTGATGGTATCGAGCAGGATCGCCGGGATGCTTTCGCCTTCGACATGCAACCGGCGCAAGACACCATTATCGACACCGCTAACCTGACGGATTTGCTCCAGCTGCTCATCGCTGAAGCCATCCACCACCGAACCCAGCCGGCGCATCAGCTTCACCCCTTCCCAGTTCAGGGGGCGTTCCAGTTCATGGCGCCACGTGCCCTCGCCGTTATGCACAAGCTCTGGCGCGTAGGCCTCGGGACGGGTCGGATGCTGGATCCGGTATAGCCCGCTCAGCGGGTCCTGGCTGACCTGGTAGTGGTCATTTTCGATCGCCAGTATCTTTTTCCCTTCGTGCACATACAGGCCCGATTCATCAGGCGTGGCCTCGGCAGGCAGGGTGACAGACGCCTTGTAGGGCGTCATATCCGCCTTCCACAATTTCTGCTTGCCGTTGGCCATGGTGACCGGCTTGAGCTGGTCCACCATCGACGACAGCTGGATCTTTGGCAGCACCGTAGCCCCGGTGCCGACGAGGGCCCCATTCAGCGCAACACTGGCAAAGTGCGCCCACATCTCTTTCGGCTCACCCTGCTCATAGGCTTCGATACCCTCGAAGGCCTCCTCGCACATTTGCGCAGCCCCCACCGCCAACATGATCGGTCCCAAACCGGGTATCACGAAGGCCGCCAGGTTGAACACACTCACCACCGCGCCCAGATAGCTTTGCAGGCGGGCGGCACGGGCATTGCGATCCTCATCGTCGGTCGGCACCGCCACCGCCCGTGCATCGGCGTACAGTTTTTCAATGGCCCGTTGGCGCAACTGCAACCACGGATTGCCCTCGATGGAAGTCTCATCCATCGGCAGCTTCTCAGGCCTGGACTGCAGCGGAAAATCAGACTGTGCCGTGAGCCCGGCAGGCTGATACAGCGTGTTGAATTGCGCGAAAAAAACGCCCTGTTGGCGCACGGGTATGAACTGACTGAAGTAGCGCCGATAAGCACTGCTATGCAGTTGGGCCCTCAAGTCGGCCATGAACTCGGCGCTGGAGGCATATTCTTTCAAGGGGTGTGATGGATCGTTGGGCAAGTAAACCGCCAGACGCTCAACCCGATCAGAAGCACTTCGACTCGGCCCGATCAGCAGCGGTCCCACCAGCTCGATGCCGAAAATTTTCAACCGGGAAAACGTCACCGGCCTGCCATCGAGCGTTGCGCTCCGAGTGCCTGTAAGCAATGCTTTGAGCATCTGATAGACGTCATCACTGATGCCTGAGGCTATCTGGCGGCTGCCCTCCCTGGTGGTGAATTGCCCCCTGGCAATTTCCGTGGCCATTGCCAGCTGCTGGCGCTGATGCTCCTCCAGTTGTTGCTCCAGCGCTTCGCGTGCCTTGCTGTCCTGGGGTTGCACGATCTCTTCGATGTGTTTCTGATACTGCGCGCCGAGGTCGAGGGCACGGCACAGTTTGACAAACTCATGGGGGGCGATGGGCCTGGCCCGGGAATTGATCGCTGCAAACGTTGGCAGCACATCACCGTCGTAGTTTTCCCAATCGGTAATGACGTGGCAGTCGTTACAGCGAAGCAGCTTTTCTTCATCGGGTTCGAAGTTGGCCAGAGCGGCCTCAAGCAAAGAGATGCCGCGGTATTCGTATTGCAAGCTCTGATCGCCTTGCTGATCGAAAACCAGGACACCATAAAGATCGTCACGGCTTTTGAACCCGTACTTACGGGCAAAAAAAACCTTTCTGACGTCAAGATCGAGTTTGAACCGCGCCTTGATCCCGGCTTTGAGCAAGGGCTCGGCAAACTCGAAAATATTCTTGATACGACCGAGCTTGTCATCGATCTGGTTCAAGGTTTCGCGATAGCGCGTGTGCTGCTCGGCCAGTGCCGTTTTTTGCTCGGAGGTGGCACTCCGGTACCAGTCCGGCAGTTGCAGCTCGTGATCACCCAGCTCCTGCTGTCGCTGGTCGCTGGACTGGCTGAACCAGGCGGGAATGCGTTCTTTGAGGAAGTCGAAGTGAACGCCGTGAAGATCAGCGCTGAAGACGCCTTCGCGCGTTGAGGGGGATTGGTTTGAATCGGACATAAACGGGTCATCCCTGACTGATTGGAAAGTCATCAGCCTAACGGGCGACCTTGGAGGGGAAAGCGCAAATATGTACCGCGCTCGTAGCAAAGGCCGGTTTATGGGCTATTGCGATCACATAAGCAGGTTTTTCAGTCAAAAATCTGTGGCGAGAAAACTCGCCACAGCGCCCGGAGCCATGGGCTCCGGGCTCAAGGGTTAGCGGTGATGCGTCCCCTGGATATCCTTCGAGGTACCTGGCTGCGGTTCCCCGGAAGCACGCTGCTCGATTTCCCCCGTTTCCTGACGGGACAGCTCGATCAGCTTCTGATTACGTTCAATGGCCAGTTCGATTCCCAGCGACTCCAGCGCTTCGCTGTAGGCCGTGGAGCTAATGTCGGGATGCTCGTCTTCAAGACGTCCGGTCTTTTCGGCTGCACGGGTTTCCAGCGCACGAAACGCCTGCGGGTACTTCTCTTCGAGGTACTCGATCCAATAGGGCCGGCTAAGCAGATCCTCATAAAACCGGTCGGTTTTTTCGGCTGCTTGCACTGCTTTCAGTGCATCGGTCAGGGTTTTTCCGGTGATGGGTCGGCCAAACGACATGTTTTTGGGTTGTCCCGGCAAATCCAATGCCTGCGAGAGGCCGATTCGATATTCAAGGCGAGCTTCGGCGGCATCATAACGATGCCCCGGAGCCTTGGTGGCCAACTCTTCGACCCGCTCCAGGCGGAACAGCTGCCGGGATAGCTTCAACAACGCGCGCCCCTTCTGCTCCAGATCGCCAGGGGCGATGTCGAGCAAGGCATTGTGCTCGAAGACTTTGACCTCCAGACCACTGAACGTGAGGATTCGACCGTCGACGCACGTGCCATGGGTGTTCGACAAACCGAACAAAGTTTGCCTGAGCTCGGTGCTACCGCCGGCGGCTCTCATGACCTCCCAGACCCGACGTGTCAGGTCGGCGCGGGCAACCCTGAACTCCAGGCTCGCGCGTAATTGCGACAGCAAATGAAAGAACGCCGCATGATCCGGTTCCGCTTCCAGTTGGTCCCACAGCGCCTGATGTTCGGCCATTGCCTGCGGTTCAATCGTCTCGAACCAGGCTTGGCGTTGCTCGGGCATGCTCGGTTGCCCCGTGAGATCCTCATCGGACGGCGGGCTTTCCGGTTCGCTGTCGAAATCGCTGACGGATTCTCTGTCGAATTCATCGAGCATCACTTGAATAGTGTAGGTGGAGAGCCCCAGCGCCTCATCGCGTCCGTTGCTCTGAGCGTAATCCCGGAGTCGCTCGAGACTGTCCCGCGACAAGTCGAAGTTGTCAGACAAATCAGTACCTGACATCAACTCATCATGGGCGCCAGCGAGGGCATCGGCTGGAACCGAGGTGATGTCGTTGTTGCTCAGGTTCAGGGTTCTGAGGTGGGGGTGTTGCAATACCCCTTCAGGCCAGTCCGTCAGACGGTTATTGCGCAGGTCCAGGGTATCAAGCCGAGCGAATCGGCTGGCATCGAAAGCTTCGAGTTCGTTGTAGCCTACATCAAGGTATTTCAACTGCTCATGTGCTTGCAGCGAGCGATACAAGGTTTCCGGGTCGACGATGCTGTTACTGTCTAACTCGAGCCTCTCCAGCCGGCTCATGCTTTCGACGGCATCAGGCAGTTCTCGCAGCTTATTGGCGTTGAGCACCAACACGCGCAATTGACTGAATGCGTGCAGAAAACCGTTCGAGCCTTGCTGGGAAATTCCTGCGCCTGTGAGATCCAAGGTGGCGACATGGGGAAATGCTATCGACAACTCGGGCAGATCCCCCACTTGCAGACCGTTGAGGTCGAGTGCTTGCTCCGCGGCGCCTTCAAACAGCAGCCCTTTGCGCCAGCATTCCATGATGCGAACGGCCGCCAAGTGTCGGTTGTACGCCGACGTGACCCAGTTCGCGCCTCGGGATTCGCGGACATACAGCCAATCATTCATCTGACGAGTCAGCCTTTCGTGGATCTGGTTCCACTCACTGATGCGCTCATTCAGTTGCAGGTCTGTCTTCCCTTGTGCACGCATCCGTTCGATCCATTGCCTGGGCTCGTCCGTTTCGAGCGCCGGCAGCAGACGATGCAAGCGCCGCTCCAGCGATAAAGCACTGTCGCTGCTTTGGGCTGGCAGCAACGGCAGCAGATAGCGACTGATCGAAGCGCCGGTTTCTGTCGGCGGGAAGACTTGCGGTACCGGTTGTCGGGCAAATCGCTCCAATGTGCCGTCAGCCAGGCCTTGAGTCCGCGCGACCCGACGTAGCGCCGTCGAAAGGTCCGCCCGTGATTGCGGGGTCAAAGGTGTGCCGGTCAGGTTGCTGCTGATCAGCACCGAGTCCCGGGACAGCACCGTATCCGGCAGCATCGTGATTTGGGTGTCGCGCAGATCCAGCCAATTCAGATCCACCAGGCTCTCCGCGCCTGTAGGCCACTCCTGCAAATTCGATCCGCTCAGGCTCAGTGACTTGAGTTGAGTCATCGCGCTGACATCCAGGTGCTTGAGTGGGGTATTGCGTAGATTCAGGTGTTCCAGGGCGGGCAGATCGCCGTCCGCTATCGGCGATTCCATCAGGTTGCTGTCGCTCAGATCCAACGTATGAGCCTGACTGAAGCGGCCGACGAAGCGACGAACCTGTTCAGTGGGCGCGCGCAATCCAGGCAGGTGCAAAGTGGTTACATGGGAGAAGCCCTGATCGGGAAGCACCGGTAACTCGTCCAACTCCATCCGGGGCAGATCAAGCACAGTCGAATGAGGCGTCAAGCCATAGCGTTGCTTGAGCCCTTCGTACCAGCATGCCTTGAGTGACGGCAGGACCGTCCAGACCAGTTGTCCACTCGATGGCGTTGTCACGCGCCTAGACCATGTTTCGAGCTGCCGGGTAAATTCGGCGTACTCGTCGCTCAGCGCCTCGATCGCTTCGTATCGGGCAACGGCATCAGGCCATTTTCGGAGAAAGGCGTCATTCAATAAATCCGTCTGGGCCAATCCACGAGCTCTCGGTGGCGAGCCGGGTTCTCCGGCGAATAGCTCGAATCGCCCCCGACAGTGGTCATTGACCATTTCCTCCCGATCGATCAGGTGCACCGCGTGGCTTTGTACATACTCGTAGGCTGATTTGAACGCTTGGCGGTTCAAGTACGACCAATCCAGCGAGAGTCCGGATAACAGCTGGTCATGCCTGCCATCGAACAGTTCAACGGGCAGCTCCCGTATGAGCATTTGCCGTACATCCAAACGTTCCAGCAGCGGCAGGTCGAGCACACCGATCGGCAGCGCCCCGCTCACATACGAACGCCCAATCGTCAAGTGGCGCAGTGAACTCAAACGACTGACATTGAAGGCACTGGCTGTCTCAAGCACGCCTTGAAGCTCGAGACTTTCCAGGTTCGTCAACGCGCCCAGCCTGACAATATCCGGCGCAGGAAAGTGGATAAATGAGTGGATCGAAAGATGGGTGAGCCCGGGTATCCTGTCGATGGCTTCGGGGAGCTTGCGCAACCACAAATTGACAATAGTGAGCTGCCGCACGTGAGAAAATTGATCTAAAACGCCGTTGACCGTGGTATCTGTCAGGCTCGCGCCACCCACTTTCAGATGACGGATATGCGAAAAGTCTGCAGTCAGTGGCGGCAAGGGGGTGTCACAAAGGAGATCGAGAGTAGCAAGAGCGGGGCTTTCCATGGCCCTGGGTGAATTGCGCCACGCGTTTTTTATCCTGTGAGCCACCATAGCCTTGTCATCCGGCATCGCGTACAAAGTAGGTCTCTCACCGCCAGTCCACTGATTCAGCGTCGCCTCCAGTTCTTGCCACTCGCGCATGCGATTTGCGAGCAGAGTAAAAATCTGCTGGTCGGTTTTACCCAGCCTCCATTGTTCAAGCAAAAACGTCAGAGCCTGCTCATCGCTCAAGCCTGGATAGATGTCCTGCACCCGACTGACCAGAGCAGGGTTATTTGCGCCGTGTCCACTGGCCGGGTAGCCCACCAGTTTCTCGGAAATCCGCTGAGGCGCTTTGAACCAGGGCTTGCGCGTGGTTTCGACGTGAAGAGCCCGCGTCGATTCGGTGGGATGACGGCTGGCATAGTCGATGATTGCGCGCCTCAACTCAGCGCTTTGCCCCACCCCGGGGATGCCCAGCGACCGGCGTGTTTCATCGGGCAGCGCGTGGAGGATGGAGGAATAAAAATTATCGCCTTGGCCGGGCACACTGTTGAGCGATTCTCCCCGGCCGTTGAAGGCCTGGTAGAACGGCCCGTTCTTGACCAGGTACTTGCGGGTTTTGGCGGTCTCGCTGCCAATCCCCTCGATCAGGAGGCCTTCGGGGTGGCCTTCTCGAATTTCCAGTCGTACCTCGTCCGACCAACCCGGTAGCTTCGCCAGTGTCTGCAGGGCCAGGCGCTTGCTGTCCGCGCTCGCCAAGTTCTCCAGGTGCAGGCCGGCCAAGGCCTGACTCAAGCGTCCTTGTTGCGCATACCAGCGGGCCTGCTCCTGCAAGTGCAACGGGACACGCGCGGTCGTCTGCAGACGCTGGATTTCCTCGGCGGAGGCCTGACGCAGAACGGTTTGCGCGGCGGGCTCACTGAGCCCCGGACAAACCCGCTGCAGTTTCGCCACCCACGGATTTACCGCGTCCGCGCCCTTGTAGAGACTTTCGAAAATGGCCGGCTGGCGGGTTCGGGCGAAGTCGGCCATCTGCTTTCGCAGTTCCCCAGGTCGTGCTTCCCTGATCCGCGCCGGCTCACCGCCCAACAGGCGAGTGATCTCCGCTTCGTCGAGAGCCGCCAGGATACGCGCGGGCAATTCGCCTCTGAGCACTTCGGCTCGGGTTATCTGGATGGGTGCCTTGCGCTTGTAACCCGGTAGCGGGCGCGCGCCGCGATATTTGACCGAAACGCCGACCGGCTCGGGCCCCTCGAACACTTCCAGGACCCGCCCCATTGGCCATCGCGGCAACTCGGTCAGCCATGGCAAGCAATCCAAATAGCGGCCATCGATGGCCTGCCCTGTTTCGATTTGTTCAATCACCTGGGCAACGCCCCGGTCGGCGTTGAACAGCCGCAAGGCGTCGGTCAACTCCGGTGGTGGCAATGCGTTATCCAAGTGCGCCTTGCGCAAGGCGTTGTCGCTGACACCACTGACATCGCCAATCGTGAGCAACTGTTCATCCGTGAAAGGCGCGGTCACCGGGCCCATGCGCCGCAGCAACTTCAGACGCTCCCACGCCAGCGGGCGTTCCAGGGTATGGCGCCAGGCTCCGGCGGCGTTGTGAGTGAGCACCGGCCGGTAAGCCTGCGGGTTCGTCGGGTGCTGGATGCGCCATTGCCTGGACGATGCCTCGTAAGTCGTTTCGTAGAACTGTTCGTCGAGCCGGATGTAAGTTTTGCCGCTCACCTCGTATTGCCCCAAGGCATTGGGCTTCGCGCCGGTTTCGATTGGCGCGGGATGCTCATAACCACTGAGGTCAGGCTTCCACAACCGGGTCTGGCCATCGGGCAGGGTCACCGGATCGAGACTTTCGATCACGGGCTCGGCCTTGACCGCCGTCAACTTGGCAAGCCCTTTACCCGCGCCCGCCGTTGCGACGAGCAGAGCCAGGTTTTGCGCCACATCACTCAAATGCGCCTTGGCCGCCTTGCGATCGCCCTCACTCCACTCAATCGCCCCTTCGAAGGTTTCATACAGAAGTTGACTGGCCATCACGCCCAACATGACCTCACCTAACCCCGGGATGAGCATCGAGACGGCTGTCAGTACCAACATCCCGATATTGAGCAATGCAGAGAGTTTCTCCGAGCGCACCCGGGCATCGACGTCCGCCGTGGGCACCGCATGGGCTTGCGCATCGGCCATGAGCTTGTCGCGATGCTGTTCGAAGAGGTGATCCCACAAATCAATGTTGTCGACCCATATCCCATGCCCCTTGCGAGCCACCCCCGCTGGGGCGAGGTAGGGATCGTCGTTGGGTAACTGATCGACCGCCCTGGCGGGTGGCAGCTTTTTAAAACCGATAAACGGATTGATCCCCTTTACCAACTCATTGAGGATCGGTGTGTAAGTTCCCTTGTTCTGCAGCGCATTTGTCGCATTGACGGTGAACTGGCTGAAGTAATGGGGGCGATCGGCATAGGCCACGAACTGACTGAAAAACCGTTGAAAAGCAGTCGGACTACCGTCCCATGGCTGCGAGGCATCGCGGGTGGTGAAACGACTTTTGAACTCCGCTTCAAATTCGTTTGTGGTGTAACGCTTGAGAGGATGTTGCGGGTCGTTGGGCACATACAGGATCAGTTCGTTGGAGTAGCGGTATTTTTCGCAAATGCTGAACACCACACAGCCCGTCATCCTGCGCTTCATCAACGTCAAGTCGCGAAACCAGACCGGTTTGCCACCCAGTTGGGGATGCACTTCGCCGTTGATCACCGACAGGATCATGCTGTAATCCGCAGGCTCGATGTCCTTTTTCAACAGCGCCAACTCAGCGGCGGCACGCAAGGCGGCTTTCTGCGCCGTGATGAATTTGTAACGCAGCGCCTGTTCCGTCGCAGCGTCGGACGGGTGCAAAAAACCCTTGAGATAAACCTGGTACTGGGCGCCTATGTCCAGTGACCGACAGAGTCCCAAGAACTGGGTAAGCGTCAGGGACGTCTTGAGCGTTTCGAATTGGTCCGGTGTCGATGTTTGGGTCACAAATCCCGAAGACTCATGAAAGGCACCGGCCTCGCACTCCGACGCTTCGAAGTTATGCAGCGCGGCCTGCAGCAGCGGCAACTTCAATACTTCAAATGAAGAGACATCGATGCCAAGAATGCCCATTTCCAGGGGCTGCTTGAGGCAGATCAAGGTTTTTTCAAGATCCAGCTCGACGTTGAATTGATCCTTCAGTGCCTTGCTGAGCAAAGGGGCCGCGAAGGCGTCGATGTCCTGGAACGTCGACATGGCTTTTTCCAGTCGGGTCTGTGCGGTGAAGCTGGCCGTCACGCTCGCGTTCAAGGCTTTGCGCTGCTCGGGAGTCGCGCGCCGATACCAGTCTGGCTGGGACGCATCGTGGTTTTTCAATGCCGTGCGTTGTTGCGCCGTCGCCTGCACCAACCAGTCGGGAATGGCCTGCGTCAGATAGGCGCCGTGAATGCTTTTTGTTGCTGTGAGAGGGTCGGACATGGTGTAGCTCCTGTAATTGGGAGCACAAGCACACCATGGCCGACCGTCTGGTCTGCGATAGATAGTTATGGGTCCACATCCGCTCGATGCCGAACGTGCGTTTACGCTCGGTCAATCACCCGATTGAAGGGTAAAAGGTAACTCGACCCTTTGCAGTTTCGCGCGATCCATGGCCTGCTGCGTCAGCTGCTTGAGCCATTCCTCCCTCTGCTTTTTGATTGCGGCGTATTGCTCCGTGAATTCGTCATCCGTCATGACCCGGCCCGGCGCAAACTCGCTTTGCGGTTTCCCCAGTTCCAGGGCCAGGGTTCTGATCTGCGTTTTCAAACGGTCCCTTTCTTCAGGCGCCAGGTTCAAGCCTTCGGCCTGTTCATCCAGTGCGATCTTGTACTCGTAGAGGGCATTCATGCGCCGATCGAACTGCTTGAAGCGAACCCGGTTCGATCCCTCCACATAGGATTTCCAGAACGGCTGCGCGGCAATCGAGTCACGCAGCAGATCGCCTTCCTCCAGCGCCAGCACGCGCAAGCGGGCATTTTCGATCATCGGCTGGGTAACGCCGGCAATATTACGAAACTGCATGGTGCGCGCTTGCCAGGGCAGGTCGAGCCCGCCCTGCGCCTGCGGCTTCGCCAGCTCGGTGGTGAACGCCAGATGGACCTCGACCACATCGATCGTGCCTGTCACATCGCCGTTGGCATCGACCCGTTGAAACTGCTCGCCGTTGGCAATGCGCTCGGCGATATGCTGTTCGGCAATCCGTTCGATTTCGTCCAGCCGTGATTTGCCCTTGGCCAGTTCCACCAACTCGGCCTCGACCAATGCCGGGTTCGCCAAACCATAAGCTTCATTGATCAATACCCTCATGCCCAAGACGTTGAACAGTTGTGTTGCGCCATCTACACACTGTGTTCGCGCCACCGATTCGGCAAAAATCTTTTCGCGCAATTCGCTGTCCCGCGCCATGGCTTCCAACATGCGCCAGACCCTGGCGGTCAGTTCCTGCCGATAAAGCCCTCCCTCCTTGAAGTCTTTGGATTGGGTCAGACGCCTGATCTCGTCAAAAAACGATTCGGAGTTAAATTCATCTTCAACCGCATCCCAGATTTTCTGCCTGACCTGCCATTGCTCGGGCATGCCTTGCGCCCACTGAATGCTGTCCAGTGTTCCCCTGGGAGGATACGGGCGATCGGGGTCCAGCCCGACCGACTCGGTGTAGCCTCTGAGCCTTTCCAGATTCTGCGCAGAAATCCACTGCGGCTCACGACTCAACAGGGTTCGGGCCAGCAGCTCGGCACGGAAGGAGCCAGGAGCAACGTGCGGAATGCGACTGATCGGGTTGCGTCGAAGGTCCAGATACAGATTGCGCGGACGCGACTGCAAGAACAGCCCTGTTGGCCAACTATCGATACCGGTGTTTTCGAGCACAATCGTATGCAGGTCAGGCATCTGGCTGATGTCAGGCAGCAGCCTGAGTGGATTGCCTCGCAGCCCCAGCGAGCCCAAATGGGTCAGGCCTCGTAAATGAGCCACCGACTCAGGGGTCAGCTCGATCTGGTTATCGTTCAGAACCAGGTCTTCGAGGTACTTCATCCTGCCAATCGCGGCAGGCAAGCGGTCCAATGGATTGCCCGTGATATCCAGGGTACGCAGCCGACGGAACGGCTCCAGAAAATGCGCCTGACGGGTGAACAGCTCGGTGCGGCGCAGACTCAACGAGGTCACGTGGTCGAAGTTGGCGGTCAGCCTGGGCAGACTGACCAGATGCCGCCCCATCGGATGGCCGTCCAGATTGAGTCGCTGCGGGCGGACGATGCCAGGAACGTCGACCCCCGCCGGGCCGGTTCTCTGCCAGCATTGTTTGAGCGCCTCATACAGCCGCTGCCTGGCGCGCATTTCAACCGCGGCATCAAGGGCGGTGTTCGACATGACCGGCCGTGACCTCACCCAACGCGTGAGCGAAAGTTCCAACTGGTCGAACTCATCCTCGAGGGCCTTCAAGCGCTCCTGGGCTGCATCGCCAAAACTGCCGAGCAGCGTTTCCACTTCTTCTTCCGAAAAGTCGGGATACAGCCAGCCCAACCGCTGGCGGATCGTCTGCCGGCTCATCTGCCGCGGGTAGCCCGGCGCGCCCCCGCGAAGGCGCATGTTTTCGGGATCGTAGGCTGGCTTGCGGATCGGATGCTGCTCCAGCACCGAGTCGAACTGCTCATGATCGATCGGTGAGCGGCGCAGCACGTGCTGGAGTTTTTCATCTTCATGAATCTCAAAGCCCAAAGCCTTGCGTTCATTGTCCGGCAAGGCATGCAGCAAGGAGGCGTAAAAGTTGTCGGCACCGTGCAGATGCTGATCCTGCTCATCCCGCGCCTGGTAGAGGCCTCGCTCATCGAAAAACAGGACCTTGCGAATCGGTGCGTTTTCCGACCCCACACTGGCCTGCAATGGACCGCTGGAGGAGAAGGCACGGACTTCGATGCGAACACCGGGCGACCAACCGGGCATGCTCGACAGTGTAGCCAGTTCGAGTCGACGGGTATCGCTGTCCGCCAGCGATTGCAGATAAAGCCCTTCATAGGCGCGGCTTGCCCGCACCCTTGCTTGCACCGCTCGCGCCCGTTCGGCCAGGCTCAGGGGAACACGGCGTTTTTGCGCAAGATGACGAAGCTCTTCGGGGCGGGCATTGCGCAACAGTTCTTCCAGGACCGTCGTGGGTACGCGTGGGAAGTCATTGCGCAGTAACTGCACATGGGCATCGCCAGAAACATCCCATTGTTTGTAAAGCGTCTCGAAGGAGCGTTTACGGTAGGTATCGGCCACATCCGCCAGACGCTTGCGCAACTCGTTTATTCGCACTTGCCGGTCGCTGGAAATACCCTGGCCGAGCAACTCATGAATCTGCCGCTCACTTAACTGCTCAATCACCCGTTGCGGCAGCAGGCCCTCGCGCAGCTCGGCGCGGGTCAGTTTGATCTGTTGATCAGGCTTGATCTGGACATTGCCAAACTCATGGGACTCGCCTTTGAGGGTCGGCCCGTCGAACAACGCAATGCCCCGGGAATCGGGCCAACGGGGGAGTTCTATCAGGAAGGCGGGGATCGAGTTTTCCAGGGCCTGGGGGATCTTGCCGGTGAGTATCTGCTGAGCGAGTTCGCCGGCTTGTGCGTAAAGTTTGAAGCGGTTGAGTGTGTCGATCAGCATGGCAGGCGGTGGCTGATGCTCCACATGCATCCTGCGCAGGGCATTTTCCCGCACGCCACTGACGGTCAGCACCTGCTCCAGGGTCTCATCGGACACCCCGTCGGTTATCGCACCCAAACGCCGTAACAAGCGGGCCTTGTCCCACTCCAGCGGCCGCTCGATTTCAGTTTTCCAGCTCCCTGAGCCGTTATGTTCCACGACAGGGCGATAAGCCCCTGGCCGGGCAGGGTGCTTGAGGCGGTGCAAGCCGGTCTCCGGGTCCGTCGCCACCACATAGTGTTTGTCTTCGAGGCGCAACAGGTCCTTGCCCTTATGCCGGTAGAGTCCCTTTTCGTCGGCCTGCGATGCCGGGTCCAGCATTACGGGGTGCTCGTAGTGGGTCAGATCGGGCTTCCAGAGTCGCTCCTTGCCATCGACTTCGACGGATTTGAGACTCTCCATGAACGCTGAACCGGCCAGTGGTGCTTTGGGCAATACGTGCCCCGAGCCCATCAAAGACAACTGAGCAAAGTTGATCAGCACCCCGTTGATGTAAGACGCCGCTTGCTCTTTATCACCCTTGCTCCAATCCTCGCCCCCCTCAACCAGCTCAGCCAGCATCTGCGCCACCATGATGCCAAGCACGGCCTCGCCCACTCCCGGAACCAGCATCGCGGCGAAGCTGAACAGGTTCCAGCCGATGTCCAGGTAGCTGGCAATGCGCTTCCAGCGGGCGGTCGCATCCTCATCACCGGTTGGCACGGCAATACAGCGCGCGTCGCGGATGATCTTGTCTCGGCGCTCCCTGAACAGCGCGGTCCAGAGATCTTCGCCCCGCAGATTGGTGACGGGCTCTGCGTTTGGATTCTCGATTGCGGTCTCGCGCCACCATGGCCCCATGTCCAGTGGTTCACGCTGCCGCCAGGTGATGGTCTTGAGCCGCTCGTTCACCCGTGCAAAAAAATGGCCTTTGTCTTTCTGCGCCACGAAACGGCTGAAAAATGCCTGGTAATCCGGATCGCGCAGTTGGCCGATCAAGGCCTTCATGAAGTCGGCCAGCGAGTTGTATTCCCTCAGCGGATGGTCGGGATCATCCGGCACATAGGCGATCAAGGGACCGGCGAGGCGACTCTGTTGATAGATGTCTTCCTTGCGCAGCGTTTCTTCGACAACGCCGGCAGGGCCATTGGCGAAGAAAGCCTGGATCAATTTGAATTGCTCGAATTCGTGCCCGCGTAGCACCGGGATACGCCGCGACCAGTCTGTCCAGAATTTCACGCTGGCGGGGGTCAGGGCATCGACGGCCTTCTTCACCGCCGACGGTTCGGCCACGGCACTGAACAGCACGATGGAGGTCAGGCGAAACCCCATCAACGACAACCGGTGGCTGCGCAGCGGCGCGCCATGAAAACGGATATCGGTTTTTTCTTCGACGATGCCCTGCAACCGCTCGAACGCGTTGATGCTGATGTCGCCTTTGAGGCGCGCGATAAATGCAGAAGACATGAAGGCGGCTTTTTCACTGGCTACCGAGCGCTCGAGCAGATGGCGTTGCGCATCCCGATCCGTCGGGTTCAACTTCTCATTGATGTGCGTTTGGTACTGCGCGCCGATATCCAGCCTGCGGCACAGGCTGGCGAACTTTTGCGGGGTAATTGCTTTAACGCGTGCAGGGTTTCCCTGCTCATCGTTACGAAAAACACCTGAGCCACTTCTGAATGCGCCCTCTTGGGTTTCCGACTGATCAAAGTTATGCAGGGCGGCGGCGAGCAATGAACTTTGCCGTATACGACTGACCCCGGTATCGATGCCGAAAATAATGTTTTGCGGCACAGACAAGTGCACAGACAGCGTTTCGGGATCGTCAACGGTGTTGAAATTCGCCTGCAGGGCTGTCGCCAGTAACGGCTTGGCGAAGGCATCGATATCGTGTTCCAGGTCAGCCAGTACTTCATCGAGTTCGCCCTGCACGCGCCAGCGTTGGTCGATCAGTTCTTTGAGACGCTGTCGATCCGCTATCGGTGTTTTCAGGTACCAGTCCGGCACTTTTGCATCCAGATTCAATATCGATTCAAGCGTGGCCGGCGGCGCATTTTTTATGGCATCGGGCATGACCCCGATGACACGGCGTGCGTGCACACTTCTTTTGACTTCAGAGGGGGCATTTCTCGAGTTGCTTCCTTGCAAATCGGACATGGTTCAAACCTTCAAATGAGCAGTGAGGCCCTTAGATTATTGAGGCGGCGGCAGGGAACGGATGTACATCTGTACTACCCCTGATACGACTCATCGTGCATCCGCCCTGCGGCAGGTTTACAGCCAGCCCAAAGGGGCTACTATTTCGACTCATCTCGCTTTCACCTACTCAGGAAACCGTCCATGCGTTTATCCGACTTCATTACGCGTATGGCGGACCGCATCGTCGATGAATGGGAGCAATTCGCCAGCACCATCACGCCTGCGGCCGAAAACCTGGATCGAGTTGCCCTTCGCGACCATGCCAAAGCCATTTTGCTGGCCACCGCACGGGATATGACCAAGCCCCAGAGCGCCAGCGAACAGATGGCCAAAGCCAGGGGTGAAGGCCCGGAGAAAACCCCAAGCCTGGACGAAGCCGGCGCCAGCCATGGCGAGCTGCGGCATACCGTGGGGTTCGATCTGGTGCAGATGACCAGTGAATTCCGTCACCTGCGCGCCTGTGTGATCCGCTTGTGGATCGACAGCCTGCAATCACCGGACATGGCCTACTTTCAGGACCTGATCCGCTTCAACGAAGCCATCGACGAAGCCCTCGCCGAATCCACCGCCGCCTACGCCGAACAGGTCAATCGCTCGCGGGATATCTTCCTGGCCATTCTCGGCCATGACCTGCGCGCACCGTTGCAGGCGGTGAGCATGTCCACCGAGTTGCTGATGCGCAAAGCGACGCTGGAAGGCGATGCCCTGACCTGCGCCAACAACATCCAGCGCGGCGCACGGCATATGGCGACGATGGTCAATGATTTGCTGGAACTGGTGCGCAATCGCCTGGGCAAGAACTTGCCGATAGACCCGGCCCCGATGGACCTGGCCGTCGTGGCGCATGAGGCGATTGCTCAAGCCTGCGCAGGCAACCCGGCGTGCGACCCGATGCTGGAGGTATCGGGAGATCTGCAAGGCGTGTGGGATGCCGCGCGACTGAGTCAGTTGCTGCAAAATCTGATCGGCAATGCCTTGCAGCACGGATCGAACAAAGGGGATGTAAAGGTGACACTCACCGGCGAGCCAGACACCGTTCGCCTCACGGTACACAACTACGGCACGCCCATTGCGCCAGAGGCCATCACCACCATTTTCGATCCACTGGTGCGCAGCGCCGACGAAGAACTGGGCCAGCCGTCCACCAGCCTGGGGTTGGGCCTGTTCATCGTCAAGGAAGTGGTTGATGCGCATGGTGGGACGATTGAGGTCAGTTCCAGTGAGGCGGGGGGAACGTTGTTTACCGTGGTGTTGCCCAGAAAGGCTTGAGGCGGGAGACCGCGTTATCGTTCTTCGCGAGCAAGCCCGCTCCCCCATTCGACCGAGTTCCTTCCGACAGAATGCGGTCAAATGTGGGAGCGGGCTTGCTCGCGAATAAACGATAACGCGCACTCAAGGATCCACCCTAGCTCTGAAAAATGACGTCAGACATTTCCGGTTATGTGGTTGAAATGATCCCTTCGCGGCCTCGTACGTCAGATATTTCCTCGTTTGGCACCGCTGTTTAAAAGCGTTTCCCATCATGTCCTGAAAGCCACACAACCTTGCGTCGTTGCCTACAGGTACGCCAGACTCCGCCGGCTTGTGCGGTCTGACCACGGATTCTATCGTTTGCCTGCCACTGCGCATCAGTGGTCGGGTTTAGCGGCCCGAGGTTCGTCTTCTTGCACGTGCATCCATTCCACAGGGTTTCCAATGCCTGCGGTGTAATGGTGGCTGTACGCAGGGCGCCTTCGGGCGCACCGGCTTTTGAGACGTTCCCCGGTCCGCTAACCTGCGTGCAGCTGCCACCCTTTTCGCTTAGCGGCGGCAAGGGGCGGCACCCAACAGGAAACGTCCCATGCGCAAAGTAACCCCCGATCCCCCACAAACAGACACCCCCTCCTTCGCCGACATCCGCGCCCTCCCCCGCACCCCGTCCACGATGTTCATCGTCCACCCTGAAGTCGAAGTTCAAGAACTGCTGGGCTTCGCAAGCGAGGGCCTGGCGTCAGCCTGCGTGATCATCATGGACCAGGCCGACCGGGAAACAGGACCAGCCCGCAACACCCTGCTGGGCGTTCACCTGATCCTGTCCACCATAGAAACCTCGGTAAACCGCGCCCTGGACCAACTCGCCCCAATCGATTAACCCTGTATGAACTCTGTATGAACTCTGTAGGAGCTGACGAGTGAAACGAGGCTGCGATC
>DATMUG010000129.1:0-13690 GCA_035563915.1 Pseudomonas sp.
GCAGAAAACCCCAAACAGTTTGGGGTTCTCTGGCCTTCCAGGGAAAAGCGCCAGCGCTGGCGCTTTCAGTGTCTACGTTGGCCCGTAACTCCGACGCCTCCGGTCATATTCGACCCTCTCCAGCATGCGCTGGAACTCATCGAAGCTAGTTCGCCCAGCACTCAGGATTTGCTCTTGGGTGCCGCCTGAGCTGCCGTTGATGGTGAAGTTCTGCGTGAGATGGACGGTGAGCCCAGCGTCGCCGGGAACGCCCGCCACAGACCCTTCACGGGCCAGCGCTGGAGACTGTGTGGCACTGGCGAACGCTTGCGCTTGCGACGCCAAAGGGCTTGGCGCCGCTTGTGCAACTTGAGGTACGGAGAGATTCACCGCCGTCGCAGCCACCATGCCCAGGGCGGCCTTGCGTATCAGCCCGGTTTGCCCGGCGATACCGATGGCCGCACCTTCGGAAACGTTCTCGCCATAGCCCATGAACACGCGACTGGGCGACTGAATACCGAGCGTCTCGGTAAACCAGCCTTTGACCGATGAGCCGATGCCCACCACGCTGTCTTTCAGCGAGCTGGCCATGTTGCTGATGCCATTGACTAGGCCGGTGACAAGCATGCCGCCGAACTCGGTGAACTTAGTTGGCAAATCCACACCGAAGTAGCTCATCACCCCAGCAAACGCCCGATAGAACAGGCCCAGTGGCGAGAAGTTGGTAATCAACGCGGCAATGCTGCCAAGCCCGCCGCTGAAGGCAGCAGGGATCTGGCCAATCCCCTCCAGCAACCAACGTATTGGCGTCATCAGACCCGATAGGACAGCCCCCACAACTCGCCCGAAAGCCATACCTGAGCTGCTGGCCTGACCTAAAGCCTCACCCGACATTTTCACGGGCGTGAACAGATCGCTGAACCACTGAATCACCGGTTTTATCAATGCTCCCAGACCGGATATCAGCGGGGCCAGTGGTGCAAATGCCGCCGAGAAGGCATCACGGACAGGCCGGAGTCCTTCCATCAGCCCGCTGAAGAATCCGCCTGTCCAGGCCTTGATAGGTTCCCAGTATTTGTAGATCAGCAAGCCCCCCGCCGCGACAGCCGCGATACCGGCGACGATCCATCCGATGGGCGTGGCCGCAATGACAGTGCCCAAGAGCGCCATGCCGCCGGAGAGAGCGGGCAGCGCCGCTGTCAGGCTGGTGACACCAGAAACCAGCGGAGCCATGCGCGTGGCGATGATCGTCGAGTTGAGCACCGCCACCTTGCCCGTCGCCATCGACATGGCAATGCCTACGCCATTCAGGGCGGACGCGCCCAGGCTTACGCCGTAACTTAGCGCGATAAAGCCCAACCTGAGCGCCACCGCGCCAGTCACAAGTTTGAGAATGCCGCTGACCAATCCGGCGTTTTCCTTCGCCCAGGTGGCGATTGACGTGAACACAGGCCGCACGGTGTTGACCAGTTCATTCAAACCAGGAAGCACCGCCGACCCCAGGTTGATGCCCAGTTCGCTCAGCCCGTTTTTGAGCAGTCGTAAGTTGTTGGCCGTGGTTGCGGCACGGGCCTGGAACTCTTTCTCCATTGAGCCCTTGTAGTTGCTCGCGTCCTTGATGAGGGCGAGCGACCCGGCATAGGTCTCCATCGATCCGGCCAAGACCGCGACATCATCGGCGTACTCCAGGCCGAATAGATCAACGAGCAGGCCCATTCGATCCGCTTTTGGCACCAAATTGACGGTGCCCAGAAAGTCCGAAAGCGCACCTTGCGCGTCCTTACCAATGGCCTTTTTGAGGCCGGACGCACTGATGTTGATTGACTCCAGGGCCTCTTTAAACTTGTCCCCTTGCTTGTCGGCTGTTTGCAGCTTGATCAGCATGCCGTTGATGGCGGTTCCCGCAACTTCAGGGGTTTTCCCCAGGCTGATGAAGGTGTTGCTGAGCGCCGCCGCTTGGGTTTCTGTCAGACCGAACGATTTAGCCACGCCGCCGACCCTGCCCAGGGCATTGACGATATCACTGGCCTTGGCGGGCGAGCTGTTGGACAGTTCGTTGATCGCGTCGCCCAGGCGATCTATCTCATTGATTGGAATTCGATAGACGTTTGCCAGCTTGGCCATTGAGTCACCCGCTGCCTCAGCGGACATATCAAAGGCCGTCGCCATCTTGGCTACGGTGGTCGTGAATTGCTTCAGATCGGTTGACGCTACACCCAGCTGGCCGCCACTGGCCGCAATGCTCGCCAGATCAGTGGCAGCCAGCGGTAGCGTCCTGGTCAACTCAAGAATCTCGTTACTCAGGATGTTGAAGCCTTCAGGTGTGTCGAAGTTGACCACCTTCTTCACGTCCGCCATGGCCGACTCATAGTCGATAGCCAGTTTGACAGGCAGGGCAGCGGTTACGCCCACGGCCAATGTCTCCATGGCGCCCGAGCGTAGGTTGCTGCGATCCGTTTTGAGTTGATCGCGGAGCGCTAGACGGCTTTGTAGTTGATCCTGCTTGATTCGCGCTTTGTCGATACTTTGACCCAGGCGCAAATATTGCGTATTGAGTGCCGCGACAGCTTGCGTGCCTGCGGTGCCGATACTTTGCTTGATGGACTGGCCGAGTTCATTGCTCTTGAGGCTGAGCTTTTCCGTGACGGTTTTGAGCCCGAGCAGCGTTTTTTGTGCACCGCTGAAAACGCTCAATCCTGAGGCGGAAGCGGCAATTCTCAAGCCTGCGACAATGGTTGAAGCCATGATGTGTTTCCCTGTTTAGTGCTTGCAGAGCAAGGGTTCTGCTGGTCAGGGAAGACTGATGCGGTGGTGGGCGTTACGAGGGGAAACAGCCGCTTGAGAAGCGGCTGTTGGCGGGCATAGAGAAGGCGGCGCTTTGGCTACAGACTACGCTTGCTCTTCAGTACGCGCCCTGTAAACCCGATAGGCGAGATCCGTCCAGCGCATGTAGTCTGCCTCTACCAGCTGATCGATTTCAGATGGTTGGATACGCAGCCAATACAGCAGGGCTTCGTCAAACGTTGGTAGATTCGCCCTTTCCATCCACCAGGGTCCGAAAAAACTCGGTCAGCACTTTGGAATCGGCCAGATCGAGGCCATCCAGGTCTTCTGCTACCACGCCGCACATGCTGGCGAGCAAGAAGTTCTCCTGATCGAAGTCAACTTTGCTATAGGCGGTGGCCTTGCGCAGATCGCCGCGAGTCAGTCGGCGGATTTCGACCTTGTCCAGGTGGACGCCTGCGGCAGTGGTGAAGGGGTGCTTGAGTTGGTAGGTTTGCATGGTTTGCTCCGTATTTGGGTATGTGCTTGAACACGGGGCTAGTGTTACTGACTTAATCTTTGATTCACTTTAATCAAGTTTAAAGAAATGGGAGAAACGACGGTGGTCGCTTGATGACGTGGTATGTTCGCGGCGTTGATTTTTGAAGGAGTTTGCCTTGTCCAGCTTTTCTAAACTGTACGCCTTGCCCGAAGCTGTTCGGGCTGAACTTCACAAAAGGTATCTTGAGCACCAACACCTGACAATCAACGATCATCTACGTTGGATCATTGAACAAGGCTATGCGGTGTCCAGATCGTCATTGCATCGGTATCTGGTCACGCACAAGGACGCGATGCTAGCGGCGAAGCTTGAACATGATTTTTTAGTGACGTCCGAAGAGGTGACGCGACTTCGCTGCTTAGAGCTGGCCGCACAGTCGTACAGAGGTGATGACCAAACCGAACTTTTAGGCCTGGCTGAAGGTTTGCTGGAGTGGATTCAGGTCGCCGGGGCGAACCGAGTACCTGTTGCATAGGCTGCAACGGTTTTGCATTTCTGATCCCTGCATGGCCCCTCGGATCCCGGCGTAGCCCATGATTATCGCGCACACCCCCCTGTATTTATCTCATTCCTAAACATTCATCTGCACCAAGGCCATCACCCATGGCCTGGTGAATTGGCATGCCCACGCGCCACCCGGCTGGGCACCGCTGTTTTCCGAACGGGTACGCGGTGTCGTGCTCGATGGCCTTAGCGTGTTTTCCCTGAATGACGCGCGGCCAGCCGCGCAGCATCTGCTGTACAGCGGCCCGATTCGCCTCAAGCCGATTCACGCCTGCGCCGGGCGCGGTCAGGAAGTGATCGAAAGTCTTGATCGCTTCGATGAGGTCCTTGCCCGTCCCGAGGCCAAAAGCCTGTTCACCGAAGGCGTGGTGCTGGAGCAGGATTTGAATCAGGTGGTCACCCACAGCGTGGGTCAGAGTTTCTTCGGCGACACCGTGCTGAGTTACTGCGGCGATCAATACTTGACCCAGGATGCCGAAGGCGAAGAGGTGTATGGCGGCTCAAACCTGTTGGTCGTGCAGGGTGGCTACGACGATTTATTGAAACTTGACCTCGCCGAAGACGTGCGTCTGGCGATCCAGCAGGCGCAAGTCTTCGACAGCGCAGCGGACGAAGCCTATCCGGATTTCTATGCCTCGCGACGCAACTACGACATCGCCCAGGGCATCGACTGCAACGGCAAACGGCGCAGCGGCGTGCTCGAACAATCCTGGCGCATGGGTGGGGCCAGCAGCGCCGAAGTGGCGGCCTTGCAAAGTTTTGTCAACGACCCGCAGATGCGCGCGATCCGGGTGTCCAGCGTGGAGACCTATATCGATCAGCCGCTGCCGGTGGATGCCATCGAGGTGTATCGTGGGCCTGCGCACAACAGTGAATTCCTACTCAAGTACGTGACGGTCAAATCCTATGACGGCTAGAAGCGAAAGCATTCAAATCGACATTGATGACGAGCAGATGAGCGGGACCTTTCTCAGTCCCAAATCGAAAGTCCCCGGCGTGCTGTTCGTGCATGGCTGGGGCGGTAGCCAGGAGCGCGACCTGGAGCGGGCCAAAGGCATCGCCGGTCTGGGCTGTGTGTGCCTGACCTTCGATCTGCGCGGTCACACCAGTGGCACCGGCATTCCGCTGACTCGGGTCACCCGCGAAGATAACCTGCGCGACTTGCTGGCGGCCTACGATCGCCTGCTCGCGCATCCGGCGCTGGATACGTCGGCGATTGCCGTGGTGGGCACCAGCTACGGTGGTTACCTGGCTGCGATCCTCACATCGCTGCGTCCGGTGCGCTGGCTGGCATTGCGAGTACCGGCCCTGTATCGCGACGATCAATGGCACACACCCAAGCGCGATCTGGACAAGCTCGATATACGCGATTACCGCAGCACGCGGGTGGGCGCCGACAGCAACAGGGCGCTGCATGCCTGTTCTCAATTCACCGGGGATGTGTTGCTGGTCCAGTCCGAAACCGATGACTACGTGCCCCACGCGACCATCATGAGTTACCGCGCGGCGTGCCAGCAGACCCACTCGCTCACGCACCGCATCATCGACGGAGCGGACCATGCGTTGAGCAATCCGGTTTCACAACAGGCTTACACCCAGATCCTGGTGGACTGGATCACGGAAATGGTGGTGGGTGAGCGGTTGAGCATCATTCAGTCCAAATGAATTTGCGGTGTTCTTTCGCACGCCTTCGCGAGCAAGCCCGCTCCCACATTTGGAACGCGTTCCTCCTGTGGGAGCGGGCTTGCTCGCGAAGGCGTCAGTCCTGACACCAAAAAACTACTTGGGCTTCTTCGATATCCGCAACGACTTGGCCTTGGCCTCCACCAGCAAATACATCACCAGCGTGATCAACAACGGCAGCAGAAAATAGATCGCCCGATACGCCAGCAATCCTGCCATCAGGCTCCCCCGTGATACCTCATGCTGCAACAGCGCCACGAACACCGCTTCCAAAACACCCAGCCCCGCCGGAATGTGGGTGATGACCCCGGCGATAGCACTGATCAGCAACACGCCCAGCACCAGCGGATAGTCCAGCTTGCTCGGCAGCAGGGTGAAGATCACCGCCGCCATCAGCGACCAGTTCAGTGCCCCGAGGGCCAGTTGCAGGATCGCCATACGCAAGGACGGCAAGTTGATTTCCACCCCGCGAATCGCCCATTCCCGACGTTTGGCAAACCGACAAGCCGCGAGGTAACCCGCGCTCGCCAGCAACAACAAAACACCCACCGCTTGCAGTGCGCCGCTGCTCAGTTTCCAGCCTGGGGGCATGCGTACCAGCCCGCTGCTGAAGATCGCACCGGCAATCATCATGTAGCCGAACCAGTTGGTGGCCAGGCTCAAACCGAGGATTTTCGCGATGTTGCTTTTGCTGACACCGAGCCGCGAATACAGGCGGTAGCGCATGGCAATGCCGCCGACCCAGGCGCTCAGATTGAGGTTGAAGGCGTAGCTGATGATCCCGACGGGCAGAATCTGCTTCCACGTCAGATCCTGGCGGATGTAGGTGCGGCCGATCAGGTCGAAACAGGCGTAAACCAGAAAGCTCACCAGGGTCAGACCGGAGGCGATGAACAGTGTGCGCACCTTGAAATCAGCCAGGGTGTCGAACACCTCACCCCATTCAATGCGCGAGGCGAACATCGTCAACAGCACGATCATCGCCAGAAAAAACAGCATCGTCAGCGGACGTTTCCAACGACTCAGGCGCGACTTGGCCGGATGTTCGGCATGGGCAGCCGCGTGGGCTTCAGTGTGGCTCATGCTGATCACCCCCGGTGGCTGAGGTGAAGGCTTTCAGGCGCGGTTTATGCGCCGGCAACCAACCGGCCCACGCCGGGAAATGCCGCAAGAAGTGGAACACCAGAAAACCGACGGTCATGTGCCACACCCGCCCGCGTGGCGCATTGTCCACCGACATGAGCTTGCAGTGGTTGTCGCTGAGTTCTTCGAGCCGCTCGAACAGGTCGCGGTTGAACGCGCGGTCACGGATCAACACGTTGGCCTCAAGGTTCATCGACAGGCTCAACGGATCGAGGTTGCTGGAACCCACGGTGCTCCAGTCTTCATCCACCAGCGCGACCTTGCCGTGCAGCGGTCGATCGCAATATTCGTAAATCTTCACCCCGGACCTGAGCAGGTAGTCGTAGGTCATGCGCGCGGCGAGCTTGGCCACCAGCATGTCGGGCTGGCCTTGCAGGATCAGGCGAACTTCGACGCCCCGGCGCGAGGCATTGCGAATCTCGCGCAGCAACCGGTAGCCGGGGAAGAAATAGGCGTTGGCAATGACCACGCGCCGCTGCGCCGTGCGCAAGACCTGGCGGTAGATCTCTTCGATGTCGCTGGAGTGTTCGTTGTTATCGCGATACACCAGTCGAACCTGACCGTCATGATCAGTGAAGGCCATTTCCGAGCGGCGCTGGCGGCGCTGTTGCCACCAGTATCGAGCCCGCGCCGGGCGACCGCATTGCAGCAGGGCGAAGTGGTGAATATCGGCCACCGCCGGGCCTTGCACTTCAACCGAGTAATCCTGTTTGGCCTCGGGGCCGAAGTCGGCCAAATGATCGGCGGAAAAGTTGATACCGCCGACGAAGGCGACGCTGCCGTCCACGACCACGATCTTGCGATGCAGGCGGCGGAACCAGTTGGTGCGAATGCCCAGGCGCTTGGGTGCCGGATCGAATATTTGCAAGTGCACGCCGGCCTGGCTCAGAGCGGTGAGATAACCGGTGCTCAGTTCCCCGCAGCCAAACCCGTCGAGGCTGGCAGTGACGCGCACGCCACGTTGCGCCGCATCGATGAGCACGGTTTTCAGTTCTTCGCCGACCTTGTCCTCGAACACGATAAAGGTTTCCAGCAGGATCTCGGTCTTCGCCTGACGCATCGCCTCGAACACCCGGGGGAAATAGGCTTCGCCGTTTTCCAGTAACTCGATGCGGTTGCTGCCTTGCCAGCGGTACTCGACATCAACCGCCGCAGGCTCGTTCAACGGTGGTGCGGCAATCTGTTCGACACTGGTTTTTTCCATCGGCGAGGCGCTCATAACTCGATCTCCACCGACAGTGGCGCATGGTCGGAAAGGTGTGACCAGGGGTGGGTCGCCAGCACTTGCGGCAGGCTGGCCTTGAGGTTGCGGACGTAAATACGGTCCAGGCGCAGCGCCGGCAAACGGGCCGGAAAACTGCGCGCCGGTTTCCCGTGGTGTTCGGCGAATACTTCACGCAAACCACAGGGTTTTAGCTGGGCATCGGCGCGCTGACGCCAGTCGTTGAAATCCCCGGCGACGATCACCGGCGCATCCTCCGGCAGCTCCTTCAGGCGGCGGGCCAGCAGTCGCAGCTGCTCGCGGCGGTGGGTTTCACGCAGGCCCAGATGAACGCAGATTGCGTGTACTTCAGGGCCGTCCCCGGGCAGGCGCAATATGCAATGCAGGACCCCGCGATTCTCGTGACCGCTGATGGACACATCGAGGTTTTCATGGCGCACGATCTGAAATTTCGACAGCAGCGCGTTGCCGTGATCGCCTGCGGGGTAGACCGCGTTGCGCCCATAGGCGAACTGTGGCCACAGCGTGTCGGCGAGAAACTCGTATTGCGGCATCGCCGGCCAATTGTCGTAGCGCTTGGGGTGGTGTTCGTGGGTGCCATGGACTTCCTGCAGGAACACTACGTCGGCAGACACGCTGCGCACCGCTTCGCGCAGTTCCGGCAGGATAAAACGCCGGTTAAGCGCGGTGAAACCCTTGTGCGTATTGACCGTCAGCACCGTGAAGCGATGCATCGTGGTGTCGATGGCCGCTTGCTCATCGGTGGCGCCCACCGGTTCGCGAATACTCATGGCAGCACCCCTTCGGCAACGGGCTCACCGGGGACAGTGGCCAGGTTCTGGTCGAGGTCGAAATACTCCAGCAGGCGACGAGCATCGAAAGGCGCGCGGACCTTGATGTCGTTATCGAAATAGCAGAACACATCGCGGGATTTGCGCACCCTGGGTTTCAGCCGGGGGGCAATCAAATGTGGATCGCTCGGTTGCCGTCCGTGATACCAGGCTTCGATCCGCTTGCCCCAGTGTTCCAGGGCCTGCGAGGTGTAGCCGCTGGCGTAGAGTTCTTCGGCGCCATGCAGGCGCAGGTAGATGAAATCACTGGTGATGTCTTCACGGTAGGGCCATTTACCGGCCGTGTCGGCGATCACCAGCGCAGTGTTGTAGCGCTTGAGCAGGCGCACAAAGGCCGGGTCGATGAAGCTGTCATTACGGATTTCCACCGCATGACGAACCGGCTTTTTTTTGTAGGCCTTCAGGCTGGCAGGGCCGTGCAGGTGCGAGTCGTGCTGGCGGGCAAGGGTGGTGGCCTGTTCGGTGTCGTGGGGTAATTGTTCAAGGAAGCTTTCGAACAATTCGGCGTCGAATTTGAAGTTGGGGGGGAACTGCCAGAGGATCGCGCCGAGTTTTTCCTTGAGCTCCAGAACCCCGGAGGCAAAGAAATTCGCCAGGGGGCTGTGGACCTCGCGCAGGCGTTTGACGTGGGTAATGAAGCGCGGGGCCTTGACGCTGAATACAAAGTGGTCCGGGGTTTCGGCATGCCATTGGGCATAACGTGCAGGCCGCTGCAGGGCGTAGAACGATCCGTTGATTTCGATGCTGTTGACGGCCCGCGAGGCGAATTGCAATTCGCGCCTCTGAGGCAACCCTTGCGGGTAAAAATCCCCTCGCCATGGCGTATAGCGCCATCCTGAAATTCCAACGTGTATCGCCGCCATGTCGCCTCCCGTCCGATTGCCCCATTCTTTTGCTGACTGTGGAGGGGCGTCGAAAGTTTCGGCAGGACTACGGACGGTACTTTGTGTATCTGCACAACCCTTGTGGGAGCGGGCTTGCTCGCGAAAAGCGGTATACCAGACACCGCAATGTTTGAAGTGCCGACGCCTTGGCGAGCAAGCCCGCTCCCACAGGGATTATCAGTGACTGGCGACTACGCGAGTCGAGCTCTCGGCATACACCGGGCCCAAGCGATCCAGCCGCCCACTCCACGCCGTCAACGCCAGCGCCACCAGCACCACCAGGCCGCCGATCCACGCGGTATGGATCAGGCCCATGTGCGCGACGATCAAGCCCCCACCCCATGCACCACCGGCAATCCCCAGATTGAACGCGGCGATGTTCAGGCCAGACGCCACGTCCACTGCGTGCGGGGTGTGATGTTCGGCCTGGCGCACCACATACACCTGCAACCCAGGCACATTGCCGAACGCCACGGCGCCCCAGACCAGCACGGTGGCCAGCGCCAGCCATGGGTTGCCGGCGGTGAAGGTCAGTACGAACAGCACGGCGGCGAGCAGGGCGAAGATGATTTTCAGGGCGCCGATCGGGCCACGCTTATCGGCCAGCTTGCCGCCCCAGATGTTGCCGACCGCCACCGAGACGCCATACACCAGCAACACCAGGCTGACCGTGCTGGCGCTGAAACCCGAGAGATCCTGAAGGATCGGCGCCAGGAAGGTGAAGGCGATGAATGAGCCGCCGTAACCGATGGCCGTCATGGCGTATACCAGCAACAGCCGAGGTTGTTTAAGCACCTGCAATTGTTGCAACAGCGATGCGGGCTTGCTGTGGGCGATATTTTTCGGCACGTAGAGCAGGCTGCCGATAAAGGCGATCACGCCCAATGCCGACACGGCGAGGAAGGTTTCACGCCAGCCGAAGTGCTGACCGATGAAGGTGCCCAGTGGCACACCAGTGACCAGCGCCACGGTCAGGCCGGTGAACATGATGGCAATCGCGCTGGCGGCTTTTTCCTTGGGCACTAGACTGGTGGCGATGGTCGAACCGATCGAGAAAAACACCCCGTGGGCCAGGCCGGTGACGATGCGCGCCAGAATCAACGATTCGTAACTCGGTGCTTTCCAGGCCAGCAGGTTGCCAAGGGTGAACAGCACCATCAGCGACAACAGCAACAACTTGCGCGGGACTTTGCCGGTCAGGGCGGTCAACACCGGGGCGCCGACGGCAACACCCAATGCATACAGGCTGACCAACAGGCCGGCGGACGGCAGGCTGACCCCGAGGTCGGCGCCGATGGTGGGTAACAGGCCAACGATGACGAACTCGGTCGTCCCGATGGCAAAGGCGCTGAGGGTCAGCGCGAGCAAGGCAATGGGCATGGCTGCAACTCCGGTGGGGTTGATTCGATGGAGCGCAGTGTCGGTGTTTGGGTGATGCGGAAAAATACAGGGATAGGCATTTGATATTTGCGTGCAGATCAAATATCCGCACATCGAGTGCTTTTGTGGCGAGGGAGCTTGCTCCCGCTGGGGTGCGAAGCGCCCCTGGAACCCGCCAACCGGTGTTCACTCACCCACCGCATGCATCGGATTACGACGGCTTCGCCGCCGAGCGGGAGCAAGCTCCCTCGCCACAGAGGTCGTGTCGATCTATTGATTCATGCCCCGATGTCGAACTTGCCAGCCTTTTCCCGATCAGTTCCTTACAGACTCATCCAAGGGAGCGCGTGCTTTGATCAAGCTCAAGACCGCGATATTACTGGGGGCGCTGCTGTTTCTTGGTAGCGAGGAACTGGAGGCCGCGACGATTGCGGGGGTGCCGGCCACCACCGCGACACCGCCAGCGCATCCGCAGCCGCTGGTGCAAGGCGGGTTGCTGGGTGCAATCAGTTCGAGCCTCGATGAGGTGCAGGACAAGCTCGATCTCAACGAAAACCTGGTCGATGCCTGGCGCCTGCGAGCCGACCGCGCGGCCGATGAAGTCGATCAGTTGGTCAATCGTCCTTCGGCCCGTTCGCCATGGAGCGTGTCCGGGGATTTCCTCTTGCTGACTGCTGTGTGGGCGGGCGTCTTTGGCCTGCTGTGGATGTTCGGCAAATCGTTGACCGAGCGTTTGTGTCGACATCGCTTGCTGCTCAGTCGAGAACGTGGCCAGGCATTGCTGGGCTATGTGCTGCCCTACAGCATTCCCGCGGTGGTCAGCCTGCCGCTGACCCTTTATGCCAGCCACTGGCTGCCGATCTCGGCCGGTCGAGCCTTGGCCTTGTGTTTTGCCTATGCCACCAGCAGCGGTGTATTCGCCGCGTCATTGGTGATGTCTCTGGTGGTGCTGTTCAATGCCGGTCACAAGCGCAGGGCGGTGCGGATCATTCGTCATGACAGCCCGCGACCGTTGTTCGTCATCGGGTTTCTGGTGGCGTTGAGCGACGCCCTGACCAGTCCGCAGATCGCTCACCAGCTGGGCAGCAATCTCACCAGCAGCATCGCGGTGTTTACCGGGCTGGCGGCAACGATTGCCTTCGGTCTGTTGGTCTTGCGCATGCGTCGGCCCGTGGGTCAGGTGATCCGGATTTTGCCGCTGGCCCAGCGAAGATCGCAGCCGGCCTTGCGCGAAACCCTGCGGATCTTTTCCGGGCTCTGGTATTGGCCGATTCTGTTGATGGTGCTGGTGTCGGTCATCAACTTGATCAGCGTCAGCGATGACAATCAACAAGTCCTGCGCAGTGCGTTGTTCACCACGATCTTGCTGATTGCGACGGTATTTCTGAGCACCACGCTGCATCACCTGTTCAAGTCGCGCAATGAAGGAGAAGTGCGCCGAAGCAGCGCTTACAAGGAACGCTTCCTCAATCTCTCCCACGCCTTGCTGCGCATCGCCATGGCCATCGTGTTCATCGATATTCTGGGGCGTATCTGGGGCGTATCGCTGTTCGAGTTTGCGGTGAGCAATTCGGTGGGGCGGGCGATCAGCGATTCGCTGAGCCATATTGGCCTGATCTTCCTGGTGACCTGGATGGTCTGGGTGGTGCTCGACACCGCGATTCAGGAAGCCCTGAAGCCATCGGTCAACAAGCGCTCGGCGCGTCAGCCCAGCACCCGGGTCAAAACCATCCTGCCGTTGCTGCGCAACGCGATCAAAATCATTCTGGTGGTGATCTGTGCAATCACCACCATGGCCAATCTGGGGATCAATGTCGCGCCCCTCCTGGCCGGTGCGGGGGTCATCGGGCTGGCGATCGGTTTCGGTTCCCAGCAATTGGTGCAGGACGTGATCACCGGCCTGTTCATCATCATCGAAGACACCCTGTCCATCGGCGACTGGGTGGTGCTCGACTCCGGGCACGCCGGCACC
Source organism: Pseudomonas sp. (assembly GCA_035563915.1). Taxonomy (GTDB): domain Bacteria; phylum Pseudomonadota; class Gammaproteobacteria; order Pseudomonadales; family Pseudomonadaceae; genus Aquipseudomonas. The sequence goes on from DATMUG010000129.1 coordinate 12,944, forward strand.
GTCGAAGGCCTGACCATACGCACCCTGCGCCTGCGTGACGGCAAGGGGTTCGTGCATTCGGTGCCGTTCGGCCAGATCAAGGCGGTGACCAACCAATCGCGGCAATTTGCCTATGCGTTCTTTTCCGTGCAGTTCACCTACGACACCGATGTCGACAAGGCTATCGAACTGATCCGCGAGGCCGGGCATTCGATCAGCAGCGACCCGTTCCTCAAGTACAACCTGCAGGGGCCATTGGATGTCTTCGGTGTCGACAAGATGGACCTCAACGGTGTGGTGCTGACGGCGCAGTTTCGCACCGTGTCGGGAGGCCAGTACGCGGTGAGCCGGGCGTTCAATCAGCGTTTGAAAAAGCTTGTGGATAACAGCCCATGGGTGCATTTTGCGCAGACTTATCCACAGCAGGTTGTGATGCCCAGGCATGCGGAACCGGTGCTGGACGGCGCGGTTGAGGCCCAGCATTCGGCGGTGTTGATGCCGGATCGGGCTCGGCCTCAATAACGGGTGCTATCTGAATTTTTTTGGCGACTGTGCTGGCCTCTTCGCGAGCAAGCCCGCTCCCACATTGGACTCAGGTGTTCACAAAAACTGTATCCACAGAAGATCCCCTGTGGGAGATTCTATGGTTGAGGGGAAGCCCTCAACCTGCTTTTGGTTGGTATTCGCTTTGCCCTTTCAGCAGGGCGAATACGACGCGGGCAAGCTTGCGGGCCAGGATCACCAGAGCCTGTGTGGTACTGAAGCCCC
>DATMUG010000130.1:0-2355 GCA_035563915.1 Pseudomonas sp.
CAAAAGATCGCAGCCTTCGGCAGCTCCTACAGGGGAGTGTGTTTCAGGTTGGGCAAACCGGTTTATTGCGCTCCAAACATCGTCGTCCAATAAATCCCCGCGTCGCTCTTCGGGTCGGTCGCATAGGCCGCGCCCAGTTCCTTGAACTGCGGGTTCATCAGGTTGGCGCAGTGGCCGGGGCTGGTCAGCCAGCCGTCGACCACCTTGCGCACGCTGTCTTGCCCGGCGGCGATGTTTTCGCCGATCTGCTGGAAGTCGTAGCCCGCCAGTTCCGCCCGGTCGCCCGGTGTGCGGCCGTCGCGGTCCTTGTGGTCGAAGTAGTTGTTGTTGGCCATGCTGCGCGAGTGGGTTTCGGCGGCGGTCGCCAGGGTGGCATTCCAGGCCAGCGGTGATGTGGCGGCGAAGGATTGCGCGCCGCACTGGCGTGGTCGGGTGCGGGCAACGTTGACCTCGGCCAGCAGCTTCTGGCCTTCGGCCTGCCAGTCGCCCAGGCGTGCGCTCAACAGCGGGCGCGCCACCACGATGCGCCATTCGCGGTCCTGGCGACTGACGCCGACATCGACGAATTGTGGGTCGAGCACGATCTGGCAGAAACTTTCCTGAATCGCCTTCATCGCTCCCTGTGCATCACGGGGCCCGGACAGGCTGATTGCTTGCACGTTCTTCATCGGGTAACCGGCGGTGGCCATGGCCTGTTGCAGATTGCCAATGTTGGCAGCCGTCAGTACCAGTCTCGGATCGGCGGCCAATGGCGGCAGTTCCGAGGACACCTGGCCGGCGCACCGTTGCAACTGGCTGCGGTAGAGGTTGATCGATTCGATCAGTTGCGATTCTTCGCTGGCCACGGCCGAAGCGGCAAACGACAGCGCCATTGAAAAACCGGCAAGGCGCAGAGCGGATGATACGAAATGCATGGAAATCCCCTTTGGCTGACTGCGCCCATGATGCGCGAAGTGGCGTCTCTTAAGGCAGCGGATTCTGCGAAATGTTAGGACGTGTGTGCAATCATTTCACTACTACACTGAAGCGATCATTCCACCTGAGTCTTCCCGACCATGCGCCTCGACTGGATTGCTGCCTGTCTTGCACTGACCTTGCTTGCCGTTCCGGCCTTTGCCGACGAGCAGCAACAAAAACAGAAAGTGGCCGAAGACAAGGCCGAGGTGCTGGAACAAAAGGCCGCCGAGAACACCAACGCACCGCCGGCGCCCAAGTCCGAAGCCATCACCCAGTCCGAAGTTCAGGCTGTCGACCCCGCCGGCAGCGCACCGATGGATGACGCCATCACTTGTCTGGCCCGTTCCATCTACTGGGAAGCCAAGGGCAAGGATTCCGCCGACATGGAAGCGGTGGCCAACGTGGTGATGAACCGCCTGGGTCATGAGGGCTTTCCCGATACGGTGTGCAAGGTGGTCAAGCAGGGTTCGGAAACCAAGAGCTGCCAGTTCTCCTGGTGGTGTGACGGAAAATCCGATTCGGTGCAGGAAGAGGTGCCTTATGCGATGGCCAAGGAAATCGCGCGCAAGGCGCTGAACAAACAGCTGCCGGATCGCACGGGGGGCGCGCTGTATTTTCATGACCGCACGGTGAGTCCGAGTTGGTCAAAGGAGTACATCAAAACAGTGGACATCGGCCTGTTCCGTTTTTATAAGCCCCATGGTGGGGACGCCAAGTAACCAGGAAAGTCCGCGGAAATTTATCTAGACCACCGAAACTGAAATATTTCTGTTTTACAAGCTTCATGACGGAGCAACGTGTCAGACATGTCATGGGTGGAAACAGAAGCATGAAGCAGGTGTGGTTTTTCAGCGGTCATCGGGTACAGGTCGGTGCCTTTTTTCGGGTGAGCGTCTCGTGACTGTTCTGGTCACCGGCGCCGCCGGATTCATCGGTTTTCACGTGGCCCGGCGTTTGTGCCAGGACGGCCATGACGTCATCGGGATCGACAACCTCAACGACTATTACGACGTCACGCTCAAGCAGGCGCGGCTCAATACGCTTGAGTGCCTGCCGGGCTTTCGCTTCGTGAAAATGGACATCGTCGACAAGCCGGCCCTCATGGCCCTGTTCGATGAACACCACTTCTCCGAAGTGGTGCACCTGGCCGCCCAGGCCGGCGTGCGTTACTCACTGGACAACCCGGATGTCTACGCCCAGTCGAATCTGGTGGGCTTCCTCAATGTGCTGGAAGCCTGCCGCCATCATCGTCCCGAGCATTTGATCTACGCCTCCAGCAGCTCGGTGTATGGCAGCAACAGCAAGCTGCCGTTTTGTGTCGAGGACCCCGTTGAGCATCCGGTTTCGCTGTACGCGGCGACCAAGCGCGCCAACGAACTGCTGGCGGACAGTTACTGC
>DATMUG010000131.1:0-27924 GCA_035563915.1 Pseudomonas sp.
TCGCAGCCTGCGGCAGCTCCTGCAGGGACCGGGTGATTCAAAGGTTTCACCCCCTGATCAACCGCCACGCCTCATCCACCGACAACGGCTGCTTCATCCGCTCAGCGAGCATCGCCATCGTCCGGTCTTCTTCGCAGGCCACCGCCGCCACCACCACACCGCTTTTGCCAAACAGCCCGACAAAGGGCGGGTTGAACGGGTCCCCCTTGAACTCCACGTCGTCCCAGGCTTCGGCATGACCGAGGTAGTCGTAGCTTTTGCCGAAGTGCCAGGTCCAGAAGTACGGCACGTCCAGATAATGCTCATCACCGCCGAGCATGTTCGCGGCGGCGATCCGCGCCTGTTGTTGCGCCAGGCGCCAGTGCTCGATGCGCTGTGACTGGCCATTGAGCGGGAAGGTCGCAATATCGCCCGCCGCCCAGAGCCCTTCCGTGACACGCATGCCGCCATCGACGCGTAGCGATTGATCCTTTTCCCTGGGCAGGTCGGCAAAAGGCCCGGTCGCCGGGGTCACGCCAATGCCGACCAGCACCAGATCCGCCGGCAAGCGTTCGCCGTTGGCCAGGCGAACCGCTTCGACCTTGTCCGTGCCTTCGATCTGCGCCGCTTCCCCCTCGCTACGAAACACCACGCCATGGGCCTGATGCAGGGCCAGGATGGCTTTGCCCACGGTTTCGCCGAACTGTTTGGCGAACGGCACGGGATGGCGGGCCAGGACAGTGACCTCAAGCCCGTATTCGCGCAGGGCCGAAGCCGATTCCATGGCGATAAAGCTGTCGCCGATGATCACGGCCCGCTGGCCAGGCTCGGCGCTGTGCAGAATCTGCTGGGCGTGGGATCTGGAGCGCAAGACGAACACCTGGGGCAAATCGGCGCCGGGCAACCCGAGGGATTTTGGCGTGCCGCCGGTTGCCAGCAGGGCGGCGTCATACGCCACCGATTGATCGTTGGCCAAATGCAGGGTTTTGCCGTCGGCGTCCAGGCTCGCCACCTCGGCATGCAGGCGCTCGATGCGTTGCTCGCGGTAAAACGCCTCATCGCGCAAGGGCGGGACGTCTTCCAGAGGCGTTTGCCCGGCAATCACGAATTTGCTCAACACCGTACGGTCATAGCCGGCCTCGGCTTCGCAGTCGATCAACAGCACGCGACCGCCGAAACCCTTTTCACGCAGCGCCGCCGCAGCCGCCGTACCCGCGGCGCCGGCACCGACAATTACAAAGGTGCGTTCGTCATCGGCTGGCGGGGTGTGTGGGTCCGACAACGGCTGATCATCCACCCAGATTTCGTCCTCGCGCACTTCCAGCGGGTAGCGCTTGAGGCTGTCCAGGGCCGGTGGTTCGCACAATCCGCCGTCTTCCATACGGAACTGGGCCTTGTGCCAAGGGCAGGTGAGGCGGCCATTGCACAGTGCGCCTTCGGCGAGCGGCGCGCCGGCGTGGGGGCATTCGCCTTGGTAGGCGCGCCATTGGTCAGCGACGTTGAGCAAAAGAATTTTCGCGTCCCCGACCTGCACTTCCAGGCCACGGTTTTCGGGGACGTCTTTGACATGGGCGACGCGATGCAGGGTCATGATCGCTCTCCAGACAGGCATTTCATTTAAGAGTCTGGCGCCAATTCAGAGGTTCGGCCAATTCCCACTGCCAAGGCGCGAACGGTCCGGCTATAGTTTGCACGCCGACGATGGCCCAACCCCGCACCAGGTGCTCCGGTATGACCCGATTGACCTCATTGAACCCTTGGCTCGCGGCTTTGGCAGTCGCCCTTTGCGTGCAACTGCCGGCACAGGCTGCCACCCAGGAGCGCTTCACCCTGAACATTCCGGGTGTGTCGGATGACCGCCTGTTCACCTCGGCGGCCGCCAGCGATGCAGCCGGTTGCGGGGGGCACAATGTTTCCCCGGCATTGGCCTGGAACGCAGGCCCGGCGGGTACTCTCAGCTACGCCATCGTCATGCACGATCCGGACGGCCAGAAAGGGCAGGGCTCCGATCATTGGTTGCATTACGGCATCAAGGCCAGCACCCGTCAGATGCCGGCCGGTGTCGGCGCCAAATCCGCGTTCGAAGGCGTGGGCGGCACCAACAGCAAAGGCACCACCGGTTACATCGGCCCATGCCCGCCAGTGGGCGACAGCGCGCACCACTACATCATCCAGATCTATGCCCTGGACCTGGCGCCGGATGCCTTGCCCGCTGGCCTGACCCGCGCGCAGTTCCTGGAAAAAATCAAAGGCCATGTGCTGCGCAACAGCAGCGTGGTTCGGCGTTATCACCGCTGAAAAATTCTCAAAACGGTTTAACCCGAATCCAGAGGGCTGCCCGTCTCACAGGATGAATGGATCAAATTCATCCCGAGGTCAGCCCCCATGTTTTTTCCTCTACAGTCCCTTCCCCTGCATTATTTCCGCCCGGCCGCCCAGGGTTTCGCCGTCGGGGTGCTACTGGCCGTTGCCGGTTGCGGTGTTTCGTCCAAGCCCGAGTCTGCGACGGTGCCTGCGCAGGTGCAGTCGCAGCTGAAAACCGACGCTTTGCAAACGCCAATGGTCGATTCAGTTACGGCCAGTGGCGCGATGGCCAAGCGCAGCGCACCCGTCGCGTCGATGCCGAATTTCGCGCCGATGCCCGCCAGTGAAATTTATCCACAGGGCTATCGCGACGAGCAGCGCGAGCACTATCAAACGCTTGTGGATAACCCGATCCACAGCGTCGCCGAAGCCCCCGTCTCGACCTTCAGCGCCGACGTCGACACCGGTGCCTACGCCAACGTCCGCCGCTTGCTCAACCAGGGACGCCTGCCACCGGAAGGGGCGGTGCGGCTGGAGGAGATGGTCAACTACTTCCCCTACGACTACGCCTTGCCCACCGATGGCTCGCCCTTTGGCGTGACCACGGAACTGGCAGCTTCGCCGTGGAACCCGCATACCCGCTTGTTGCGCATCGGCATCAAGGCATCGGAGCGCGCGGTGGCGGAACTGGCCCCGGCGAACCTGGTGTTTCTGGTGGACGTGTCCGGCTCGATGGACCGCCGCGAAGGCTTGCCGCTGGTTAAAAGCACGCTGAAATTGCTGGTCGATCAACTGCGTGAACAGGATCGGGTGTCGCTGGTGGTCTACGCCGGCGAGTCCCGCGTGGTGCTGGAACCGACTTCCGGACGGGAAAAAGCGAAGATTCGTACAGCCATCGAGCAATTGACCGCAGGCGGCTCCACTGCCGGCGCCTCGGGCATCGAACTGGCTTATCAACAGGCGCAACAGGCGTTTATCCCCAAGGGCATCAACCGCGTACTGCTGGCGACTGACGGTGACTTCAACGTCGGCATCAGCGACTTCGACAGCCTCAAGCAAATGGCTGTGGATAAACGCAAGACCGGCGTCTCCCTGACCACCCTGGGCTTTGGTGTGGATAACTACAATGAACAGTTGATGGAACAACTGGCCGATGCCGGCGATGGCAACTATGCCTACATCGACAACCTGCGCGAGGCGCGCAAAGTGCTGGTGGACCAACTCGGCTCGACCCTTGCCACGGTGGCAAAAAACGTCAAGCTGCAGGTGGAGTTCAACCCGGCGCAGGTCAGTGAATACCGGCTGCTGGGCTATGAAAACCGCGCACTCAAGCGTGAGGATTTCAGCAATGACAAGGTCGATGCCGGTGAAATCGGTGCAGGACACACGGTGACGGCGCTCTACGAAATCGTCCCCACGGGCGAGAAGGGCTGGCTGGAACCGTTGCGCTACGGTAAAGCGAGCGCTGCGGTTTCCGACAAGGGCGGGGAACTGGCGATGCTGCGTGTGCGTTATCAACTGCCGGAAGGTGGGAAAAGCCGCCTGATCGAGCGGCCCATCACCGATAGCGTGAAACCGGCGAGTGACGATCTGCGTTTTGCCGCTGCCGTGGCGGCGTTTTCCCAGCAGCTCAAGGATGGACGCTACACCGGCGAATTCAGCCTCAAGGACACCGAAGCGCTGGCCCGTGGAGCACGGGGTGAGGATCGCTTCGGCCTGCGCGGCGAGTTTGTGCAGCTGGTGGAACTGGCGCAGAGCTTGCGCACCACCACGGCATCGAACCAAACCGCCACTGAGGGACGGATTCAATAGTGGGCCGACTGAAGGGGTTCATCAGCCAGCTGTTCGCTTCTGCCAACAGCCTTGAGGCCAGCAGCGACGAATCGCTGCTGGCCCGTTATCGCGAAGGCGATGGCGCGGCGTTCGAGATTTTGTACGCACGCCATCGCCAAGGCCTCTATCGCTTTTTGCTGGGGCTCAGCGGCAGTGCGGAACGGGCCGAGGAGGTCTATCAGGACACCTGGCTGAGCCTGATCCGCAGCGCAAGTCAGCCACAAGGCAGGGCGACATTTCGTACATGGCTGTACCAGATTGCTCGCAACCGTCTGATCGATCACTGGCGTAAACACGGTGTCCATCAACCGCTGCACGACAGCTACGATGAACAGGCCCACGCCCTCGCCGACGAAACCAGCGATCCTGAGCAACTGCTGAGCCTGAGCCGCGACAGCCAACGCCTCGACACAGCCTTGCAAAGCTTGCCCGCCGACCAGCGCGAAGTGTTCCTGCTGCGCGCCTACAGCGATCTCGACCTGCCGCAGATCGCCGCCCTCACCGAAACACCGCTGGAAACGGTCAAGAGCCGCCTGCGTTACGCCCAGCAAAAACTGCGTCGGCTGCTGGCCGAGGAGGTACTGACATGACTGACGCCAAGCGCACAACACAAGAACCGATGCTCGAGCACTACCGCGAGCACGGGAACGGCGAACCACCGGCCCGTCTCGATGCGGTCATCCTGTCCGCTGCACAGCGCGAAGTGCCCACGCCAAAGCCGGGTCTGTGGCAACGCTGGGTGCGCGCCTGCCAGCAACCGCGCTGGCAAGTGGCATTCGCCAGCCTCGTCGGCGTCGGGCTGATGCTGGCGCTGGTGCAACGCGCGCCTGAACCAGCGCCGAGCTACGACTTCGCACCTGCGCCGAAGGCCTCCGCCCCGGTTGCCAAAAAAGAAGCCGAACCTGCAACTGCCCGCTCGCTCGCCGCCCCGGCCGGCGCCATGCTCGCACCCGCAGCCCCCATGGCGGAAAAGGTTGCCCCCGCACAACGCGAATCCTTCAGCGCCGACATGGCCGACGAAGCCAAAGCCAGCAAGCGCGCAGCCGCCCCGACAACATCCCTGGATGAACAACTGCGCGAAGTCCTCCACCTGCAAAAAACCGGAAAAACCCAAGCCGCCGACAAGCTCCTGGCCGACCTGCAAAAACGCTTCCCCAAAGAAAACCTCGGCAATCGACTCAAGGAAATGCAGAAAAACTGATCGGCAAACCACACCACCATTTGGCAAAAAGGCCCGAAAGCGCGCACTATCGGGCCATCGTCGATGCGTTGGAGCATGCCGTGACAAAAAAAATCGACCGCATCGCCCAAATGCTCAGCTGCCCGGAAAAGGGTGAAGAACTGCGGCGTGCGATTACCGAAAGTCGTAAGGATTTTCTGCTGAATCAGCCGCAGGAGGCTGAGGAAGACGACCTTGAAGAGGAGATCTTCGAGGACGACGAGGATGATGAATACGATGAGTTTGATTGGACGACAGAATGACAGAAACCGCTTCGGCGGTTTTTTTGTGGGCTACGTATGCGCTGGTCAGATGCTTGTTGACCGATACCTTGAGGATCGAACACTATAAAGTACCTTTTTTAGTACATTTGGAGCCATTGTGGAGCAATTACTTGCAAGCCGTTCGGTCAGCATCACCGAACTCAAACGCAGTCCGAGCACCGTGATTGAGCAAGCGGGGTCCGAACCTGTTGCTGTGCTCAACCACAATCGGCCTGCCGCCTATCTTTTACCGCATGCTGCGTATCAGCAGTTGCTTGATCGATTACATGCCGCTGAAATTCGGGAGGCGATCACCGCTAGCCGAAATGACCCACGACCGACGATCGCGGCCGATGCAGTTTTCGCCGAGCTTGATGCGCTCATCGATGAGGTCGCGGCAGAGCAGACTAATTCATGAGGCAACTGATCTTCACCGCATTGGCACGAGAGGATCTGCTGCAAATTGCTCGGTACATTGCCCGCGACAATCCTGTGCGCGCCCGGACATTTGTCGGTGAGTTGCGTCAACGCTGTTCGCAGTTACTCGATCTGCCGGATCTTGGCATCGCTAGGGAGGACTGTGCCAACGGACTGCGAATGATTTCACATGGTCGGTATCTGATCTTCTATTGCCAAGAAAGCAACGACATTAAGGTCGAGCGTGTTCTACATGGCGCTAGAGATATCAGCCGCCTGTTCGAAAAGGACAGCATGGGTCATTAGTCGCAGCCTAAACTGCCGGGGATCCATGCGCGTATAGAAAAACGAACAAATCTGTTCAGTATTTTATTCAACCGGTCGATACACCTCGTGCCAATCACCAATAACGCCTTCGTGGACACGACCCGTTATGAATAAAAACCTCCGATTCAGCCACAAGATCCTCTTTGCGGCGTCGCTGATCGTGGTAGCCGCCTTCGCGCTATTCACGCTGTACAACGATTACCTGCAGCGCAACGCCATTCGCAAGGATCTGGAAAATAACCTCCATGAAATGGGCGACGTGACGGCGGCCAACATCAAGAACTGGTTTGACGGTCGCACCTTGCTGGTTGAAAACCTGGCGCAAAACGCGGCCTTGAACCCGCAGATGGCCAGCATCACCACGTTGATGGCGCAGAAAACCCTGGTGTCGAGCTTCCCCAGCACCTACGTCGGTACCGCCGCTGGCGAGTTCGCCATCCTGCCTGATGCGAAGATGCCCGACGGCTACGATGCTCGCACACGTCCCTGGTACAAGCTGGCCGAGGCCAGTAATACCGTCGCCATGACCGAGCCGTACGTCGAAATGGCCACTAACACGCTGGTGGTCTCCATGGTGGCGGCTATCCGCAAGTCGGGGCAGACCGTCGGGGTCGTGGGCGGTGATGTGAGCTTCGGGGCGCTGGTCGACATCATCAACAAACTGGATCTGGGCGGCGTGGGTTATGCCTTCATGGTCAGCTCCGATGGCAAGGTCTTGGTCCACCCTGACAAAAACATGCAGATGAAGAGCCTGAGCGACCTTTTCCCCCAGGGCACGCCACGGATCAACGGCGAGTTGACTGAAGTCCAGGCCGATGGCCAGACCCGCATCGTCACGTTCGCCCAGGTCAAGGGCCTGCCTTCGGTGAGCTGGTACATCGGCTTGTCCATCGACAAGGACAAGGCGTTTTCCAGGCTCAGTGATTTCCGTGCGTCGGCGGTGGTTGCCACCGTGGTCGCCGTGGTTTTCATCATTGCCCTGCTGGGCATGCTGATTCGCCTGCTGCTGCAACCGCTGCAGGCCATGACCCGCGCCATGGAAGACATCGCCCAAGGTGAGGGCGACCTGACCAAGCGCCTGGTCATTCATACCCAGGACGAATTCGGCATTCTCGGGAACGCCTTCAACCGCTTCGTGGAGCGTATCCACACCTCGATTCGCGAAGTGTCGTCGGCCACCGAGCAGGTCAACGAAGTGGCCCTGCGTGTGGTGAGCGCATCGAACGCTTCGATGGTCAATTCCGACGAGCAGGTCAACCGCACCAACAGCGTCGCTGCCGCGATCAATCAACTGGGGGCGGCTGCCCAGGAAATCGCACACAACGCCGCGCAGGCTTCACAACACGCCAGCTCCGCCCGCCACTTGGCCGAAGAAGGCCAGCAAGTGGTCAGTCGCAACATTGAGGCCATGAACCGCCTGTCGGACCTGATCGTCACCTCCAGTTCGCACATCGAAACGCTGAACAGCAAGACCGTGAACATTGGTCAGATCCTTGAAGTGATCACGAGCATCTCCCAGCAAACCAACCTGCTGGCGCTCAACGCGGCCATCGAAGCGGCGCGTGCCGGCGAGGCGGGTCGTGGCTTTGCCGTGGTGGCTGACGAAGTGCGCAATCTGGCCCACCGCACCCAGGAATCGGCGCAACAAGTGCAGAGCATGATTGAGGAGCTGCAAGTCGGCGCCCGTGAATCGGTCAATACCATGGGCGAAAGCCAGCGCCACAGTCAGGACAGCGTGTCGATTGCCAACCAGGCGGGCGAGCGCCTGGGCAGCGTGACCCTGCGCATCGGTGAAATCGACGGGATGAACCAGTCGGTGGCCACCGCCACGGAAGAGCAGACCGCCGTGGTTGACTCGATCAACATGGACATCAATGAGATCAACATGCTGAACCAGGAAGGCCTGGAGAACCTGCAGTCCACCTTGCGCGCCTGCTCGGACCTGGAACAGCAGGCCAGCCGCTTGAAGCAATTGGTGGGCAGCTTCCGGATCTAACGGGTTACACGCAACAAAAAAGCCCTGGACCTTGCGGTCTGGGGCTTTGTCGTTACCAAGCTAATTGCACTTGGCATTGCTGGATACTTCCTTGGCTGCCTGTTTTAACTGGTTGGCCAGTTCAGCCGCGTTGGTGCTGTTGTAAACCCGGCCACCGGTGTTTTCCGCGATGCAACGTGACTGGCCGCCAACACCGATTTTTACCACGTTGACCCGCAGGCGCGGTTGTTCCCTGGCGATTCGACGGGATACCGCGCAAACGTCCTGCCTGCAACCGTCTTCACCGTCGACAAACATCACGATCACCGCATCGTTATTGCGCCCGTCGACGGTACTCGCCGCGTAGGCCAGGCTGTCGGCCAAGGGTGTGCCGTCGTCGGGAACCAGACTTCGAATCCCGTTGATCAGCCGCGGGCGGTCGCCGAACTTGAACACACCCTGGTCCGGTGTTCTTTCGCAGCCGGCGAAGGTGATCAGGCGTGTGTCGATCTTCGGGTCCAACGCATTGATCATGCCGGCCAGCGAGTCCTTGGCGATGTCCATGCGGGTGGGTTTGGCGGTGAGCCGCATGGTGCGGTTCGGGTCCAGGAGCTTGTTCAGGTCACTACTACCGTAGAACCAGTCCTCGTCGGCTTTCACTGACTTGATGTTCAAGTTCATCGAACCCGAGGTGTCGAGCACCACGACGAATTGCGGGATCTCGGTGTTCGGCGCATTTTTACGGCAGGCGAAGTTGTCCAGTGTCGGGGCGGGTGGCGGGGCAGCCACTACCGGTTTTGGTGGCGGAGCAGGTTTGGGTTCCGGTGCCGGTTTGGGTGGCGGAATCGGTTTGGGTTCCGCTGCCGGTTTGGGTGGCGGTACCGGCTTGGGTTCCGGTGCCGGTTTGGGTGGCGGTACCGGCTTGGGCTCCGGTACAGGTTCTGGCGCGGGCTCTGGTACCGGAGCAGGTTCCGGTTCTGGTTTCACGACAGGCTCGGGGACAGGCTCAACCGGTTTCTCAATCGGCGTCACCACCGGCGGGGCAGGCACTACAGGCGGAGCCACGACAACCGGCTCACGGTGCAGGAACCACCAGAGCCAGAGTGCCAGCAGCAGCAACAGCAGCGCGAGCAAAGCCGCCGCGATCCACCAGCCACGACGCGATGGCGGCACTACCGGCACCACTGGCACCGGGGGCACGATCGGTTTGGGCGGGCGCTGGTTCCAGCGCACCACCAATGGTTCACCATTGAGACTGTAGAGTTTGTCCAGTTCAGGCGTGCCGAGCAGGCTGCGCAGGTCATCCGCTACGGCCGGTTGACCGCGATGTTGCAGTTCATCCGCCAGCTGTTCGAGGGACGTTTGACGTATTTCATAGGTTTGCAGCAAACGCCGTTGCGCGTCTTCGTTGAGGTCGGCATAGAGCGTGGGTTGGCCACCCAGTTCAGTCCACCATTCCAGCACGTCGCCGCTGCCCATCCGCGGGATAGCAAACAGACTGGCGACGGTCGGCGGAAAGTGTTTCTGGATGAGGGCGACTTTGGCTTGCAGTGCACTCATCCCCTCCGATGTGGCTTGCGCATCCCTGATGACCCGCTGCATGACGACGATTCCTGAAAAGTGCAGGCATCCATCGGGATGCCGCGGGGTGAAAGATTACTCTTCGTAGCCGAGGCTGAATTGCAGCTGATTGACCTTCTTCTGCAATGCTTTGAGCTCTTGCTGCTTGGCAGCCAGCGCCGCGGGCGTTGATTTGACCGTTGGTGCCGCTTGCGAAGCCTTGAGCTGGCGTTCGAGGTCGGCAATCTGCTTCTGCACCGAGGCTTCATTGCCACGGCGGGCCTTGAGCGAAGTCAGCAGTTGCGCCAGCGACTGATTCAGCGCCGCCTGGGATTTCTGCTGGCTGGCCAGATCGGCCTTGGTGCTGAGCTGCTGGGCCTGAATGTTCTCGTACACCTGACGGAACATTGCATTTTGCTGTCGGGACTCGCTCAGGGCCTGTTCCTTCTGCTTGACCTGATTGCTGTAACCACCGGAGTAGTCGCAGTTCATCTTGGTCAGCATGCTGCTGTCGCGATTGGTCGCATCGCATTCGCCGGGCGCGGTCGCGCAACCGCTCAGGGCCAGGATGGCAGTGATGACCATCAATTGTGTTAGCGTCATGTGCTTAACCCAGGGTGATTGCGGAGCGTTGGCTGTACAGAGCGTCGACTTCCTTCTGCAGGCTGAGGACTTTCTGGTTCATTCTCTGAATGTTCATGTCCACCTGCTTGATCTCATCGTTGGCGCCTTGCGCACGTTCGGCGTTTGCCACTTTGCTGTACTCGGTGACTTTGACACGCATGTTGGCAAGGTCTTTGCGCAGGCGTGCGATGTCCGAATCGATCCTGGCAATTTGCGCCTGAGCCCTGCTCTTGTCGACTTTCTTGTTGGCGATGTCCCTTTTGATCTGGGCAATTTGCGCCTGATCATCATTGATCACTTGCTGAGCGGTCGCGGTACGGGCAATCACGTTCTGTGTGTCTTTTTCGACGTCGCTGTTCATCTTCGCCAATCGGGTGGTGGTGTCGGCGTATTCGGCGCGACGTTGATCCAGGTAATAGTTAGCGCCCATGGCCACGCCACACGCGGTAATACCGGCGGCGATGACGCACACGGTCTTGTTGTTGCTGTTGGACAGGGCGCAAGCGAGGATGCCGACACCGGCGCCGACGGCGCAGGCCTGGTATCCGGATTTGCTGAAGAACTCTGCGTCATTGCCCTGGGTCAGGCGCGGGTCGGCACTCTCGTTGTCGTCGAGCATGGAGCTGCCGGTGTTGGCGCAACCGGTCATTAGCAGGCTGCCGGCGACTACGAAAGCGATCTGTAGCTTGAAGCGAGTCCAAAGGCTGCGCGACATGGTGAAACTCCTAGGTGACGGTGTTGGCGCGTTGTTATTGAGAGACGGTTTTGCAGCTGGTCAGCCAGGCTTCAGTGTCGATTTTCTGCTTTTGCAGGAACGCCTTCTGATTGGCCCAGTGGGTACGCAAATAAGGTTTGAGGTCTTGCAGCTGTTTGTTGCGGGTGATGATTTCTTCCATCACCGGGACTTGCGCTTCAAGCAGTGGCTGGCCGTACAAGGTCGCTGATTCCACCAGGCTGCTGGCGTAGTAACGACTGAGTTTGTGCAGGCGATCCTTTTGCTCCTCGAGCTTGCCTTTACGCATGTCGCAACTGGCATCTTTGTCTGCGCTTTCGCAGTTGAGCTTGTAGTTCTTTTGCAGGAAGTCCACGTACTGGCCGTCGTCGAGCATCTTGGTGCACAGGAACGCACCCAGGTTCAGGCTCGCGCGGATCGCCTGGTCGCGGGTTTCTTCCTGCTGCTGGTTGCTGGCGCGCAGCTGGTTCTCCAGGGCCTGGAGCTTTTCCTTGAGTGCTTTGTCTTCGACGCCCGAAGCGAGGTTGTTCAGCGATTGCACGGTGCCTTTGTCGGCGGATTCGGCTTCCTTGCTGCCGGTGCCGAGTTTCTTCCAGCTGCTTTCGATGCTGGCAACCCGTTCGCGCGAGGTGAGGGTCGGCGAGACAAGCACCAGTCGCAGGCCGGTGGTCTTGTTTTTCACCGGCCCATCGGCGTTGTAATACGGCTCTTCCTTACGCAATGCCGTATGCAGGTCGGCCTGCGCGGTCAGGTAGTTTCCGCCACGGACGACATAGCCGCCGGCCTGACCGTGCTGGCGGTCAAGTTTGTTCAGGCGAAACGGCTCGAACATCATTTCGTCGACATTACCCAGCATGTCATGCAGGCCCAGGGGGTTGGGCTTTTGAAGGCCCGTCAATTGCACTTTGCCGTTGGACGATTGCGCCCCGGCGAACCACTCGTAGGCGTTGATGCCTTCTGGCATCGGGTAGTGCGTGTCACGGAATTCAGCGGCACCGACTTCCAGCCCGCCGCGCGCGGCGAACTCCCATTCGACTTCGGTTGGCAGGCGCAGAAAGCCTTGCGCGCCGTCTTCCTTGGGTAGCTTGCCGGCGGCGTTTTTGCGCAGCCACAGGTTGTACTTGTCGGCGGCTTCGATGGCTTGCACCCAGCTTACTGCCGTTTGCGGCAAGCGCATCGCGGTAGAGGCGGTGGGGCAGGTTGCTTCGGTCAGTGCGGCGTATTGCAGTTGACTCATCTCGTACTTGGCCATCAGGTAGTAGCGGGATTTGTCGTTCTTGGCCCCGGTGAAACTGCCAGCGATAAAGGCCGGACGGGTCTGTTCGACATAGCCGTATTCCGCGCCGTCCTGACCGATGTTGATGGGGTAGTCATCCAGGGGGCCTGCGAGTGGAATAAACACCTTGCGAAACACCATCGAACCTTCGCAGGGCATCGGCAGCACGATGTCGCCCGCCTCGGGCATCGGGTTGTAATACTTCTCTTCCCAGCCCGCCGCCGAGGCGTCGAGCCAGTAGCCGAGGCTCAGGGGCAACAGCAAGCCAAAACGTTTATAGCTCACGCAGACTCTCCGCAGGTTGGATATTGATGGCTCGCAGGGCGCCGATCATTGCCACCAGTGCCGCGACCAAAAAGGTCAGGAGCAGGGCGGCCAGGCCATGCCAAACAGTGATGTGGCAAACGAAAGTCCCAGTGGCCTGGCTACCACCGAGCAGGTAGTCGAACAAATGACTGCCCACGGCATAGGACCCCAGCCCGCCAACGTAGCCGGCCAAGCTCAGCAATAGCGCTTGCAGGACCACGAAACCGCCGACAGACCCGCGTTTGAAACCCAGCAGGCGCAGGACCGCCAGGCTTTTGCGTTTACGGTCGATGTTGGCCAGGAACGCGCCGACCATCGACGCCACGCAGCCGATCAGCGCCGCCATGGCGATCACACCGAAGATCAGCCCCAGCACATGGTTGATGGCTTTGACGTTGTCGATGTCGGCGAGTCGACTCGACGTCTCGATGTGTTGTTCGTTGAGCCAGTGCTCCAGCGGTGCGACCTGATCGATGTCGCGCGCATATACGCGGGCGCGGGCATACAGCGGTTGTAAATTTCCCTGAGGCTTGCCGGTGCTCACACCGAACTCACTGACCTGATAACCGTCGCGAAAACGCTCCAGATCCAGCAGCAGCGGCGGGGCGACAAAACCGGCAGCACGACCGAAGCGGGCACCGTCGAGCACGGCCAGTACCGTCAGCGTCATCTCGCCGCGCTCATTGACACCTTCCAGGCGGCGCAAGGCCCGCAGCTGCACGCTGTCGCCTGCCTTGGCCTGCAGGCGCTGCGCTGCGCTGGCGCTGAGGATCACTTGATTGCCGACGGGGTTGAGTGACGCCAGGTTCAGTTGCGGGTCGCCGGGCTCAGTGGCGATGATTTCCGCGCCTTCGACAAATCGTTGCAGGCCGATCAGCAGATCAGCCTGGGTATTGAGCGAGCGGGTCTGTCCGAGGGCGAAACCGGTCTCGGGGCGCTGGCGCAAACGCTCGATCCAGGCCGTGTCGTAGTTGCCGTTGCTGAGCATTTTCACTTCAAGGTTGCGCGGGTCGCGCAGCAGTTCGTCCTGCAACTGGCTGACCACCCCGTGTTTGAGCCCGAACAGCAGCAACAACGGCGCGATCACCGCCACCAGGGAGGCGGCGATGCACAGCGAGACCTTGCGGTCGTGCCAGAGGTCTTGCAGCGCCAGGGAGCCCAGCAGGCGCAAGCGATCAGTCCATCGGTTCAAACCGAGTCTCCCCCTGATGGCTGATAGCGCCGAGTCGCGGCAAGCCGAAATCTTTCAACAAAGCCCAGTCATGGGACACAACGAGCGCACTCAGGCCCATGTTCGACACCAGGCTCAGGAGTAACTCGAACAAACGCCGGGCACCGTGAGGGTCGAGCGCGGCGGTCGGCTCGTCGGCCAACAGCAGGAGCGGTTCATGGGCAATTGCCCGAACGCAGGCAGCGCGCTGGCGTTCGCCGATCGACAAGGCCTGAGGTTGCTTGTCCAGCAACCCTTGCAGGCGCAACACGTCAACGGCGTGGTCGACGTGATCGCTTTTTGCGGGCATCCCGAGCAAGCGGCGCGGCAGGCTGATGTTGTCCCGCACGCTCAGGAACGGCAGCAAGCCGCCGCTCTGCAAAATGAACCCCAAGTGTCGTGAACGCACCGCTGCAAGAGCAGGCTGGTCGTCAGTGGCCAGCAGTTGGGCTATATCCTGCGCGTGCGTCGGGCCCAACCGAAAGCGCTCAAGTTCCACCGGCGCGAGCAACAGGCCGATGGCTTCGAGCAACGTGCTTTTGCCACTGCCGCTCTCGCCGGTGATGGCGAGGATTTCCCCGGCGCCGACCTGCAAGTGCGGTAGTCGCACGTGATGGGCGTGTGCGCCTTCACCACGGCGCACCAGCAGGTTTTTGATATCGAGCATCGGCGTCTCTTTAAGGCATCATTTCCAGTGGCACTGGGTAGACGTTGTCCCGCGCATCGCTGTCTTTGGCTAAAGCAACCCAACGGTCTACATCGGCGTTGTAACGCTGGTAATGCCGCAGTTTGGTGTTCAGCGTGCGGATGAATTTTTCTTGTGCCAGACCATCCCAGCTCTTCCAGGTCTCTTCATCCAGGTTCAGCACTTCACTCTGATAGGGCAGGCCTTCGAGGTATTCACCGAGTACGCCCATGTCCGCCAGTTTGGCGTTGCTGTTCTGTTTGAGCTGGTTGGGATCGGCGCCCATGGTCGCCGCCACCGAGCGCAGGCGATCGAACATTTCCGTCGGCGAAATCAGGCCTTCGTTGGCGGCATCGAGAATTTTCTTCATCACGTCGCTCAAGTCGCTGAGCTGTGACTTGGTCAGGAGCACCCGCACGTCAGTGGTCGGGATGTTCTGCTTGATCAGGTCGCGGTCGGTGATCCATGCCTTGAACACTGGCGGGGCTTTGCTGTTGGTCTTCTCGCCGAGATAGGCCAGTTGCATGGCGTGGCCGATCAGCGCCGCGTCTTCGAGCATCTTTTTATCGGCCGGGTCCTGCTTGGCGTTCGCCGCACTGCCGATGGCGTCTTCGCCCATATAGGCGGCCTTGACTTGTGTCGTGATCGCCGCGGCCAGTGCGTCGACCTTGCGACCGAATTCCTGCACATCGCCAGCGTTCACCGGGTAGTACAGCGAGGTGTTGGTGCCTGGGTAAGTCGACAGGTTCTGGTACTGCGCCTCGGCCTTGGCGTGGTCCTTGGCTCCGGCCGGGGTTTTCAGGTGCAGGGTGTAAATAGCCACGCCCGGGTTGGCGGCTTCGATACGCACCTGCGCGGCGCTCAAACCGGTCTTCGACAGCTTGTCGTCGCCTTCGATGGCGCCCGCATCGGTAATCAGCACCACGTAGCGTGCGCCAAACTGGTTCCAGTCGACCTTGTCGATGCTCTCCATGACGCCGGCAAACGAGTCTTCATCGAAGCTGCTGCTCGACACGGTGGCCTGTTTGAGGTCTTTGATCCTGGCGAAAAAGTCGGCACTGTCTTTCACTTGCGTCGGGTCGGCGTACATCTTGGTGGTGTATTCCAGCCCCGGCACCGCCTGGGTGTTGGAGCGGAAAGCCACCAGGCCGAACTTGACCTGCTTGCCAAGGTTCTGCGCTTCGATCTTCTGGTAGACCTTGCGAATCGCCTCGCGGGTGCGGTCGATGTAGGGGTCCATCGAGATCGTCGAGTCGATGACAAACACCACGGCCGCGCTGAATTCCTTCAGTTGGTTAGCCTTTTTCTCTTCGGCCTGCTTGCCGCCGGCCGCGCTGTTTGCAGCACCACCCTTGGCGTTCTTGTCATCCGACTTACTGACGGAGGCGACGTTGAGCAGTCGCGTGCGGAAACCGCTTTCGGTCATGACTTCTTCGCCACTGAGCACTGGCAGCAAATAGAACTGCTTTTGCAGGTCGACGAAGTATTCAGGTTCTTCAGCCAATACGCCGGGTGCTTGCTGGCCCTTTTTCAGCGTGGCCCGCAGCGGCGCAACCTTGCTGACCGGGTCCGGTGAATTAAGAATGCCTTCGACAGTGGCGCGGTCCTTGAAGAACAGCAGCCGGTCACGGTTGGCCGGGTTGGTGAAGGCCAGCGTCAGCTGCATCTTCCAGTCGGTGGTGCAGTTGGCCGGCAGCCAGCCAATGGTTTTGCCGTAGCTGTCGGGGCCGACTTTCAGCCACTCGGCGTTGTTTGCTTGCGCGCGCTCGTACACATAAAAACGGCTGAAGACCGGTTGTGCGGCGCCTTCGGCACCACCCGCCGTCGGGCTGATTTTGCAGCCCGGCGTGGTCAGCACACGTTGGAAC
Organism: Pseudomonas sp.; assembly: GCA_035563915.1. Lineage (GTDB taxonomy): Bacteria > Pseudomonadota > Gammaproteobacteria > Pseudomonadales > Pseudomonadaceae > Aquipseudomonas. Next base: position 16,580 of record DATMUG010000131.1, read on the forward strand.
AGGGTCTTTTTACCGTCCTGTATCAACGGTTTGTCATCGGCCTGGGACAGCGGGCTGATGCACAGCGCCAGCAATGTGGCGGCGCTCAGCAGGAATTGACTCAGGGGTGAACGCATCACTTCTGCAACTCCTCGAAACGCTGCTTGGCTTCGGTGTTATTCGGGTCCTGGGTGAGGATGGTTTCATACCAGTAGGCGGCGGTGGCGTTGTCCGCGGCCGGGAAGCACTCGCTGGCCTTCAGGTATTTAGGGTCGTATTCGCGGGCATAGGCGTTGGCGATCAGTGCGTCACCGGCCTGGGCACGGTTGGCGTACAGGCGCTGGGCTACACCGCAGTGTTTGCTGGCCTTGGCCTGGTTGATGATCTCCAGCAACTTGGCACTGTCGGGCGCCGCTTTGATGCAAGTCTGGACGAAGGTCAACTCCGGCAGGCTGTTCATGCTGTCGAGGGTGCAGGCTTGAACGTCGGCGCCGGCGGGTGCGGCGGCAGTGGTTGTGGCCACTGAGGCAGGCGCGGTGGGGCGTTGGTACAACCAGTATCCGGCGCCCGCTGCCAGCAACAACACCACAATCAATAGACCGATCAGGCCTTTGTTGCTTTTCTTCACCGGTGCGGGAGGTGGTGCGTAGGCAGGCTCGGTGAGTACCGACTCCATTTCCACTTCTGGCTCGATGGTGGACAGGGTCAACTCAGGCAGATCCGGAATCTCAGGGATCTCAGGTGCAGGTACGCTCGGCGCCGTCAGTTCGGCACCGCCGTAAGTCGAGCGTGTCTGGCCGCCGGCCGTGGACGGCAGCAAGCCGACGCCTGGTCGAACCACGCCTTTGTCAGCGTGGCCCAGGCTCTGTTCGCGCAGTTCGATCTGGAATTGCGAGTTGGCGCTGCCTTCCAGCAGCGGGTCGATCACACTCGGGCCGACCTGCGTTTCCAACGCTTCGCCGCTGGCGGTGAGGTTGAAACGCGAGACCTTGAACCAGAATGGATTGCTGCTCCACGCCTTTTGGTCCTGAAGGTAAAAACCGTCCTGGTTGCGCTGAATGGAAAACTCCAGCTGTTCCTCGCTACCCTGCCATTTCTTCACAGTGAGGCGGGCCTGGCCAGGCACATTGGGTTCTAACGTGAGCAGGTCGACACGAATTGGCATTGCTTATCTCACTGTGAAGGCTGTGAGCACTTTGCCCAGCCGTTCGTTCTGTTCAGGGGTGATTTCACGTCCGGCGCCATGGCCGGCATTGTCTTGCGTGATGTAGGCCAGGCCCGAAAGCCAGTCGCCAAGATACAGCTGTGCCTGATTGGACGGTTGTGCCGACAGCACGGGCACTTGCCCTGGGCCAATGTCGGTATAGAACGAAAATAATGGCGCCTTGGCTCCGGCGCGGCTGTTCGGGCGCTCATTCACCGGCTTCTGCAGGTAGCCGAACCAGGACACGAAATCGCTCAGCACACGTTGCACTTCCAATACCTGGCGTTCGACCAGTTGATCGCGCCGCGCGCCACTTTGTGCACGCTTGAGGACGGCGCGGCTCAATTGTCCCGGCAGGTCCTGACGGTAACCGGCGGTGATCAGTTCATCGACCACCGCTTCCACCAAGGCCTTTTCCAGCCCAAGCAAGTTCAGCAGGCTTTGCCGGGTGGTCAGTTCACGCAGGTGCGTGATCCAGGCCTTGAAGGCCGCTTTGGCAAAACGGTGCTCGTTACTTTGCAGTTCCGGCGCAGGGGTACCGTTCTTGCTGCTGACTGGCGCGTCGTGGCTCAGGTCGTCACCGAAATCGAAATCGAAACCGGCGTCGTTCCCGTAGAGGCTCTGGCTCGGTGTCGGGGCGACCGATTCTTCCTTCACGGCCGGCTCGTCATCGGTCGTGTACACGCCGCTGAGGTACAGGTCGCGCACCTCTTCGCTTGGCATGTCGAGTTGATCGATCAATTCGCCAAGTACCGCCGGCCGACGGCCCAGCCCTGTCAAAATCATTTGCGCCTTGGCTTTCTTGGCGGCTGCGGCGCCATCGTCGTCAGCGTGGTACCAGGTACTCAGGCCGTGAGTGGTCAAACCTTCGAGGCACTCGCTCAATTGTTCGCGGATACGCTGCAATTTGAATTCGATATTGGCCACGCCTTTGAAACTGCTGCTGAAGTGGCTGATGCCACCGTCATCGTGGCGCAGCATTTCTGTCCAGGCGTTGGCCGGGTTCTTGATGTGTTTGCACACCAGTGCGTTGCTGGCGAAGCTGGTGCCCAGCGCGTTGACACGCTCCTGATAGTTGGCATTGAGGCCGGTTTCCGCACCGGTCTCGTCTTGTCCAATGAAGGCCGCGTCCATGCGCGGTTTACGCACCAGGTAAGTATTCTGAAATGGCGTGCCGGCCCAGTCGTTCATCCAGCTCAGGCTGCCGAAACGCTCCAGCATGGTCAGCTTGACCATGCCGTTCCAGCTCTCGTCGTACTGATCAGGGGTCAGGCTCAGGGAATTGGTAATGCGCAGGTCAAGCATGGTCAGCGCCCAGATCAGGCCGGTATCGCGCTTGCTGCGAGCGGTCGAGTCGGCGCCCTGGGTTTTTTCGATCCAGCGGGTCAGCACCGGGCCCACGTCGTTGACGTCGCTTTGCTTGGTCGAGCTTGTGCAGACCACCAGCGCGTTCATTTCCTGGTTGTCGGTGTAGCGTTCGAACAGGTAGGCGACCTTGCCACGCAGGATCAACTGGGAAACGGAGTTGTCCTTGTTGGTGGATTGCGGGTCGTTGGAATCGGCGATCTCGTGCAGTTTCTGGCGCCCGCGATAACCAGGGAAATCCAGCAAGTCGACCTGATTGACGATGTCATCCACTGGCGCTTCGATCAGGCGGAAGGTCATTTCGGCGGTCAGTGCCGCCAGTTGCGCGACCGCAATCGCCTGACTGTTTTGCAGGCGATCGCCGACCAGGGGGCGAACATCGATCGGCAAGTCCAGCGGGCTGCCGAAGCGCTCGAGGATGTCGACGTTCATGATGCTGTCGCGCTGGCTATAGGTGTCGTTTTCGAAACTCACCAAGGCCTTCAACGGAGCGAACACGGTCTGGGGAAGGCCCAGTTTGTGCAGCGCGCCGGCCAGTTGCCGGTATACGCGAGTCAACTCGCCTTGCTCACCCCAGAGAATCGAAAACAGTTCGGCCCGTTCCTGGAAGTTCAGGCGTGGCGCCAATTGCAGCGCTTTGGGCCAGTACAGGTGCTCAAGCTTTTTGACCGAATTGCGGAAGTTGTCGCGCAGGTAATCCCACAGCGACACCAGGTCGTCAGCGTTAACCCCCGTTTGCAGCGGGCCGGTTTCGCGGCCTTCGAACGGTTTGAGCACGCGCTGGATGCGCTCTTCGTCAATCTCGTAGGAAATCCGTTCAAGGTCGAAATCCTTGAACCAGGCGTTGGCGAGAATCTTCGCCAGCTCGATTTCCTTGAACAGCGACAGTTCTACCGGGAAGTCATTGTCCTGACTGACCGTCGCCCGACGGCTGAAGCGCGTTACCAGGCCGGTGGCTTCCTTGCCACCACCCACCGGGTTGATGTGCTTGATGAAGTCCAGGCGATGGTCGCCGAATTCGGTTTCCAGCTTGCCGTTCTGACCGGCGGCGAGGGCCGAAATCAGGTAAGACTTGCCGGCCTGGGACAAGCCGAAAAAGCCAATGGTCATCGGCGTGCAGGCCACGCGACCGAGGCTTTGAGCCAGGTTGCGGGCGCGGTGCAGGCGGATGTTCAGGTTGTCGGCTTCGCTGTCCAGGCGCGGCGCATTGCCGCGCGTCTGGCCAATCCAGTCCAGCGCCTGACCGGCGCCTTCATAAACAGCGGCCCAACTGGCAGAGAGCTGAGTTTGATCGGGGGTCAGGTCTTTCATTTGCGTTTCACACTTCCACTGTCGAGCCAGTACTTGGTCTCGCTCAGACCGGCGTCGAGCATGGTGTTGAGCTCCAGCTCGAGGTCGCTGCGCGGGTTGAAGTTGACGTTGTTGCTGTTGGATTCGATTTCGCGAACCGAGAGGCGATCGCTGACCAGATCCTGCTTGCGCGTGTATTTGTCCGCCGGTTTGACCTCGAACCGCACCTTGAGCAGTGGCGCGCTGCCGTTTTCACCGATTGCCCGGGAAAACTTCTCCCGGCCTGACTTGGTAAACCGCAGGGTGTACAGCGGCGAAGCGGCCCAGCGATCAGCGGCCAACTGACGGAAACCCAGGCGCAGATCGCCACGCATTTCCAGCTGTGGGGTGTCGGCGGCGTCGCCAATGCCAATTTCCGGTAGCTTGATTTTGTAGTCTTCGGACTGGATGTCGCGATACAGCACGTCGGCATCCTTGATCACGTTGTTCAGGTCGATGACGCCGATGTGCTTGACCGTCGAGTACGGTTTGAGCGCCGATGCCCGGAAGTAGAAGTTCGGCACGCTGTGGTTGGCGCATAACAGGCAGAGCATGGCACCGACCGAGGCGGTGCTTTTCGGGTCGTCGATCCGGCCGTTCTTGTGAAACGGATACCAGCCGCCGGTGCGGTAGTTTTGCAGCGCCAGAATACGTCCGGGTGGCAGCGGCAGCACCTTGCGAATGAACGCCTGGATGCCGGGCAGGCGCGAGGGGCGGCCGGTCAGCAGCAAGACATCACAAGGGTATTGCGCGACCACTTCACACAGCGCACCAAGAACCTTGGTGATGTTGATCTGGTCGTTGAGGAACGCGGCGTGGAGCTTTTGCAGGTCGAAGCTGATCGGCGCGGCATACAGGTCGAAACCGTTCTGGCCGCCGACATCGCGACGCACGGCGGCATTGACGTAGTCGAGCACGGTCTGGCTGATGGCGTTGTCACCGAGCAATTGGCGGTAGCTTTGCGGAATGACTTCTTGCGGGACCTGTGGATCGTAATGCTCGTACGCCTTGAGTAGCGCCAGGCCCAGCGGGGCGAACACCTGGAGGTTCAATTGCTGACGCAGGATCATGTCCTGGGCGCTGACCGATTCATCGCCACACAGTCGTGACATCAGCGAGTCCGCGGCTTTCACGCCAGCGTTCTGCAAGGCTTTTTCGAAGCTCGGCAGGATGAAGTCCTGAATCACGTCCAGCAGGATGTCGTCGCCGGCCACTTTGAAGCCATCGCGAAAACGCTGTTCGGGCACGATGTGCACGTTGCTGCCGCTGCCGGTATTACCCGCGCGGTCGAGGCGATAGTCGGTGATCACCAGGTCGGTGGTGCCGCCGCCGATGTCGATGGTCGCGAGGGTGATGCGTTGGCGGTCGGCCTTGTCCGGCCGGGCGATGGTGTCAAAAAACTCTTCCGGGTGGCCGGCGAAGTTCTCGTTGACCTCGGTGTACAGGTACACCAGCTGGCCGCAGGACGCTTCGTCCCATTCCACGCGGATACTCGGGATCGGCGTGCGCGGGCTGACGGTCTGATCCTGGTGTGGATCTTCCTCGCCGGCATGCCAGCCCAGGCTCTTCCACACCAGGCCGATGGCTTGCAGCATGCGTTCGTTGAGGATGCTGCGCTCGGCCTGTGGCATGCCCGGTGGCACGGTCAGGGTAATGCTGTTGAGCTGGCGCGGTACGCGGGTGTGACCCTGGCGCGAGCGCTGGGCCGGGCTGTTGATTTGTGACAGCGCCTGGGCCAGCACTTCAGCAAGCATGAAGGTCATTAGCGAGCTGCGTGAATAACGCGGCATAAACACCGGCAGCCGATCGTCTTCTTCGAGGCTGTATAGCGCCTCGCCGGTTTCGTTGATCAGATGCGAGAACGGCGTGGCAGTGGCGTACGGTTCATTGTCGGTCTTGATGTACGAGCAGTTGAAACGCCAGCCGTGTCCATAGGCGTTTTCGTCCCACAGATAGCGTTTCGGACTGGACAGACCAGTGGAGCCTTCGGTGCCGCGACGACGGCTGGCCAGACGACTGGCTTCATTGCCGACACGGGCAATCGTCGCCCATTGGAACGCGTCGTGACGACCGCTCTTGACCGAGCAGTGGTCCTTGCCGAAGTACGCCTGGGCGAACTCCACGCGGCTTTCGAAAGGCTGGTTATAGGTGTGTTCGGGGGTGATCAGGTCACGAAGTTCCAGTACGTAGTTCTGCTTCAGCCCGGAGCCGGCCTGACCGTGGTTTTCGATCAGGATGCCGCAGGTGCGCGAGTTGCCGACATCCAGCACCAAGTCCACCGGAATCGGTTTGACCAGGCCATTGCTGTCGTTGGCAACCACTTTCAGCTCGGGGATTTCAACTTTCGCTCGGGCCTTGGACTGCTGGGCGGTTGACGGTTTGCTCAACAGGCTCAGCAAATTGAGGTAGTGCGCCAGGTGATAGTTGGCGCGGATATCGGTGTCCAGCTCTGCGCGCGAGCGGTGGGCATTGCCCTCGTTGAACACTTCCAGCAACCACTCGTTGACCCACGGCTGCGCCAGAAACCAGTGGGTTTCGCCAGCCTTGATGGCCAGTCTGAAAGACACGCCGGAGCTGATGTCTTCTTCGTTTGGGGCCAGATAGGCAGTGCCATCGCGTCTGGGCATCACACGGCTGTCGAACGCCATCGTCAGGCGGTGGGTGTTACCGTCGATGTCGGGAGTCGCCAGTCTCACCAAGCGCATGCGCGACCAGTTGGTTGGGCCTTCATCGAAGCGATGTGGCGGCATGAAGCGGAAAAACGGGATTGGCAGCCAGATACCGTCGAGCAAATCGAGGCTGCTTTTCATGTCGACGCTGAACGCAGGTTTGGCTTTTTCGATCTTTTCCGGTTCGGGCTCGTAGAAAAAGAAGTCTTTCTCTTCGTTGTACGTCAGGCGACAGATCAGCCCGCTGATCATCGGTGCGAACTCGCCCGCCGGTTCCTTGCGGGGATCCAGGCGCAGGGCGAAATCCATGAACTGGATGCCGGTGTCGCTGACCAGCGTGACGGTGTCTTCGAATTGAGTGACTTCAGGCAACATGTCGGATTCCGTTTTTATTCGGCCACTTGCCGCATGGACATGGGGAATTGCTCTTTTCCGTAACCGCCGGTGCAGTCCGCGATCGTGGTCGCCCCTTTACGGCAACTGACCTTGGGCATCTCGTAGGTGCTGCCGTCGGCGCAAACGGCCTGACCCTGGCTGTCGATGGCCAGGCTGCCACCCTTCATAGTAGCGCTCACTGGGCCGCTGCATTTCGAGCCGTCGGCCTGGTGTACGGTGACTTGACCCTTACCGTCCTTGAGTTGGTATTCCAGACGCAGTGGTTTGCCGGTCCGGCGGTCCTGTATCCCGGCACCTGCGTTGTACTGACCGTCGAGGAACTTGGCGGCACCGTCGGCGGCGTCTGGCGGGATGGTCAGGGGAGGGCCGGGTTTTTTGGCGGCGGATTTGTCTGCTTCGGACGATGTGACATCCGGTGGCGTGGTTTTGTTTTCGGGTGGCGTGGTTTTGTTTTCAGGTGGTGCGGTTTTGTTTTCGGCTGCCGGGTCTTTGGTCGGGTCTTTGGTTAAGTCGGCGGGTGCTCCGTCAGCCTCGTTATCTTCGACGGCCGGCGTTTGCGCGCCCTGTGTTCCGGTCACGGCGGTACCGGTGCCGTTGGTGGTGCCTACGACGGTGCCGGTCACGGGGACGCCATTGAGCGTCGTGACATTGCCGGTCAGTGGCGGCTCTTCCAGCTGTTTTTCCACCGGAACGGCACCCTCGGGTAACAGGTTTACCGCAACCAATGGCAACGGGACGCAACCGCGCAGGCCGAGCAACAGCCACAAAAGCAGCAGCAGTAACGGCAGTAGCAACAGCCACCACCAGCGACGCCACCATGGGCGAGCAACCACCGGCACGACGGGCGCAGCAACAGGCGCTTCGACCACGGGAGGCAGCGGCGGAGCCTGATAGAGGCAGTGCAGGGGATCGCGATTGAGGTCAGTACCGGCATGCTCGAAACCCCAAAAGGTCAGCACCGGTTTGCCTTGCACCAGGTAGACGAAGTTTTCGTCGGGGATATGAATGACGCGCTTGAGCAACTTGCCGAACACGGCTTTGTCGCCTTGCTGCGCCTCGCCGGAGTCAGTACTCAGGAAGCGCTGGCTCAATTCTTCGAGCGCGGTCTTCAGGGCTTCAAGCTGGCGGCGGGCAGGGGCGCGTTCTTCTTCGGTCGCGCTGGTCCATGGAATCACATCGCCATCGAGGGCGCTGTACCAATCGATCTGATTGCCGAGTTCATCGCTTTGAGGGATCGCCAGGTGATCGGCCAACTCGGGTTTTTTGCGGCGAATGGCTTCGCGCAATTGCAGGGCTGCCCGGTAGACCGGTTGACCTGTTTCGCCGAGGGCAGTGAATGACCCGCTCTTTCCGCTGCGTAATAGTGGCCCGCGCATTCAAACTCCATACGATCCGTTGCGCAAAAATGACAGGCAAATCTGTCAGTGCTTGCTCCTGCATTGAACGCGCGACCTTGATGCCATCATGATATCGCCGTCAATTTTCCGGAGGTTCCAAACCTCATGAGATTAACGTAAGCGTGCAGAGGTTGCATAAGGTCCATTTTAATTGGCAAGGAAAGGCCTGGGCGTAAATTTTTTAAGCGTGATGAATCGTTTCACCCGCCGTATAAAAACTCTAAAAAATGCACAACTCCAAGAAACGCTGCCCATGTTCCCGCTCAAGACTCGTCGTCTGAGGAGTTCATACCTGAGCTCTGAAGAGATCTTCAGATGCCAGCAGGTATTGGAAACGAAGCTACGCGCTTGCTTCGTCATTGCTCAGCGACGGAGTTGATCAAGGGGCTTGGGTGTTCAGAAAAGCTTCGGCCATCACCAATCCCGATGATGAAAAGCGTGAGGTGGCGCGTTCGTGTCAGCGCTGGAGAAAAACAGCCCGAATGAGTTACAGCCCGGATTGGAGCGCTATTCGCCAAACATGCTCGACGAGAGTTTTCTCAGGCATTTATTCAAATGCTTACAGCATCATCCATAGCCAGTACTCAAACCTAAGGCTTGCAGGTTTGCAGCATTAACCCCTAAAGCACGGTTTAGGCACCGAATTGGCTGAGCCAAAAAAAAAGGGCCCAGGTTTTCACCTAGACCCTTGCTTTGTATGGCGCACCAGGCGGGATTCGAACCCACGACCCCTGCCTTCGGAGGGCAGTACTCTATCCAGCTGAGCTACTGGTGCAGCGGGCGCCATGATACTCATATGCATGGCAGGCGTCCATGCTGCTGAATCGCTTGCGTTTTTTTAAAGCTGTAACGCGCGTTTGTTACGTTGATCAGAAAAACGCAGCAAAAAAGACGTTTTCGTTCTTTTTTTTGAACGCCCTATTGTCCTTTACCCCCTTTGATCCTAGGATTCGTTTGAGATTTCAAACGCTCTTGTCTGGGTGCTGAACCGTACGAATCCAATACGTGCGCTATTTATGTGCTTCAGCCCGGTGAATGATTTCCCTGACGGCAGCCTTTGAAGGCGCCTTTCGACAATCACAAAATTGCTCCGCCCAGCGCGGTGCTGTTAAGGAAAGCCGACATGCAGCTTAAAGACACCCAGTTGTTCCGCCAGCAAGCCTTCGTCAATGGCGCTTGGGTCGATGCGGACAGTGGTCAGACCATCAAGGTCAACAACCCGGCAACGGGCGAAATTCTGGGCTCCGTGCCGAAAATGGGCGCTGCCGAAACTCGCCGTGCCATCGAAGCTGCCGACAAGGCGCTGCCGGCCTGGCGTTCGCTGACCGCCAAAGAGCGTGCAGGCAAGCTGCGTCGCTGGTTCGAACTGATGATCGAGAACCAGGAAGACCTGGCTCGTCTGATGACCCTGGAACAAGGCAAGCCACTGGCTGAAGCCAAGGGTGAAATCGTTTACGCCGCTTCCTTCATCGAGTGGTTCGCCGAAGAAGCCAAGCGCATCTACGGTGACGTGATTCCGGGCCACCAGCCTGACAAGCGCCTGATCGTGATCAAGCAGCCAATCGGCGTGACCGCTGCCATCACTCCGTGGAACTTCCCTGCCGCGATGATCACCCGTAAAGCCGGCCCGGCCCTGGCCGCCGGTTGCACCATGGTGCTCAAGCCTGCTTCGCAGACCCCTTTCTCCGCCCTGGCCCTGGCTGAACTGGCACAACGTGCCGGCATCCCGGCCGGTGTGTTCAGCGTCGTGACCGGCAGCGCCGGCGACATCGGCACCGAGCTGACCAGCAACCCGATCGTGCGCAAGCTGTCCTTCACCGGTTCGACCGAAATCGGTCGTCAACTGATGGCCGAATGCGCCAAGGACATCAAGAAAGTGTCCCTGGAACTGGGCGGCAACGCACCGTTCATCGTGTTTGACGACGCAGACCTGGATAAGGCCGTCGAAGGCGCGATCATTTCCAAATACCGCAACAACGGCCAGACCTGCGTTTGCGCCAACCGCCTGTACATTCAGGACGGTGTCTATGACGCGTTCGCCGAGAAGCTCAAGGTCGCTGTGGCCAAGCTGAAGATCGGTAACGGTCTGGAAGAGGGCACCACCACTGGCCCGCTGATCGACGAAAAAGCCGTGGCCAAGGTACAGGAACACATCGCCGACGCCCTGAGCAAAGGCGCGACCGTACTGGCCGGTGGCAAGCCGATGGAAGGCAACTTCTTCGAGCCAACCATCCTGACCAACGTACCGAGCAATGCTGCCGTGGCCAAGGAAGAAACCTTCGGTCCATTGGCGCCGCTGTTCCGCTTCAAAGACGAAGCCGAAGTGATCGCGATGTCCAACGACACCGAGTTCGGTCTGGCCTCGTACTTCTATGCCCGTGACCTGGGTCGTGTGTTCCGTGTGGCTGAAGCCCTGGAATACGGCATGGTCGGCGTCAACACCGGTCTGATCTCCAACGAAGTCGCGCCGTTCGGCGGTATCAAGGCTTCGGGCCTGGGCCGTGAGGGCTCCAAGTACGGCATCGAAGATTACCTGGAAATCAAATACCTCTGCCTGGGCATCTAAGCTCGCAAGACTTGGGCCCGGTAAGAGATGGCTTCAAACGCAAAGGGCACGAGAGCGCTGTCCCTTTGCGTGCTTCAAACGAAATTTTCTCGGTGGCCGGGAACGCTGTGGCAGTCGATCATCGCATGCTGCCGCTGTTGTTCCCCGTCGCTTAATCCTTGAACCACGCCGACCGATGAGCGGCGAATGAGGAATGTAATGAGCAAGACTAACGCTGATTTGATGGCCCGCCGTACCGCTGCTGTTCCACGTGGTGTTGGCCAGATTCACCCGATCTTTGCCGATTCCGCGAAGAACGCCACCGTGACCGACGTAGAAGGTCGTGAGTTCATCGACTTCGCCGGCGGTATCGCCGTACTGAACACCGGCCACGTGCACCCGAAAGTCATCGCCGCCGTGACCGAGCAGCTGAACAAGCTGACCCACACTTGCTTCCAGGT
>DATMUG010000132.1:0-31315 GCA_035563915.1 Pseudomonas sp.
GTCTTCGCGAGCAAGCCCGCTCCCACAATAGATCTGCAGTGTTTTGTAGAATTATCGAGGCGGGGAGGCGTATGCCTCCCCGGTTCGTTTATGGAAGCCACATGAATATTCTGATCGTTGGGCCCAGTTGGGTCGGTGACATGGTGATGGCGCAGACACTGTTTCAGTGCCTCAAGCAGCGCCACCCGCAATGCGAAATCGACGTGCTGGCCCCCGAGTGGAGCCGGCCGATTCTTGAGCGCATGCCCGAAGTCCGCCAGGCCTTGAGCTTCCCGCTCGGTCACGGCGCACTGGAACTGGCCACGCGCCGGCGCATCGGCAAATCCCTGGCCGGTCAGTACGACCAGGCGATCCTGCTGCCCAATTCCCTGAAGTCGGCGCTGGTACCGTTTTTCGCCGGCATCCCCAAGCGCACCGGTTGGCGTGGCGAGTTTCGCTATGGCCTGCTCAATGATGTGCGCACGCTGGATAAAGAACGTTACCCGCTGATGATCGAGCGTTTCATGGCCCTGGCTTACGAGTCGGGCGTGGAGCTGCCCAAGCCTTACCCGCGTCCGAGCCTGCGGATCGATCCGGTGACTCGCGAAGCGGCGCTGGCCAAGTTCGGTCTGGAACTCGACCGTCCGGTGTTGGCGCTATGCCCCGGCGCCGAGTTCGGCGAGTCCAAGCGCTGGCCGTCCGAGCACTATGCCAAGGTGGCTGAGGTGAAGATCCGCGAAGGCTGGCAAGTCTGGCTGTTCGGTTCGAAAAATGATCATGCCGTGGGTGAAGACATCCGCTCGCGCTTGATCCCCGGCCTGCGTGAAGAATCGGTGAACCTCAGTGGTGGTACCTCGCTGGCCGAGGCGATCGATCTGCTGTCCTGCGCCGATTCGGTAGTGTCCAACGATTCCGGCCTGATGCACGTTGCCGCCGCGCTGAACCGTCCGCTGGTGGCGGTCTATGGTTCGACATCGCCGGGCTTCACGCCGCCGCTGGCCGAACACGTCGAAATCGTGCGTCTGGGCATCGAATGCAGTCCGTGCTTCGATCGCACGTGCCGATTCGGTCATTACAACTGCTTGCGCCAGCTGATGCCGCAAGCGGTGAACGAAGCCTTGCAGCGTTTGCAGGGCACTGTGGTCGAGGTTCAATAGTTTGCGGGTACTGCTGATCAAGACTTCATCGCTGGGCGACGTGATTCACGCGTTGCCAGCGTTGACCGACGCGGCGCGGGCGATTCCCGGTATCACTTTCGACTGGGTGGTGGAAGAAGGCTTCGCCGAAATCCCCACCTGGCATCCGGCGGTGGGCAAGGTGATTCCAGTGGCGATCCGGCGCTGGCGCAAGAACATTTGGCAAACCATCAAAAGTGGCGAGTGGAAGCGCTTCAAGCAAAGCCTTCGTGCCACAAAATACGATCTGGTCATCGATGCCCAGGGCTTGCTCAAAAGCGCCTTGCTGACGCGTTACGTCAAGGCCCCGATCGCCGGGCTGGATAAGGATTCTGCCCGCGAGCCGATTGCCGCGCGGTTTTATTCCCGTCGTCTGGCGGTGGCCCGTGGGCAGCACGCGGTGGAGCGGGTGCGTCAGCTGTTTGCCGTGGCCTTGGGTTATGACTTGCCTAAAGGCTTGGGCGACTACGGCCTGAGCGTCGAGCGTCTGGTGGAACTGCCGCGCAAAAATCCGTACGTGCTGTTCCTGCACGGCACCACGTGGGATACCAAGCACTGGCCTGAAGCCTATTGGCGCGAATTGGCCGAGCGCGTGGGTTATCTGGGTGTCGGGGTGAAGCTGCCCTGGGGCAATCCGATCGAGAAGGCTCGCGCCGAACGCATTGCCAAAGACATGAAGCACGTTGAAGTGTTGCCCAAGCTGAATCTGGCCGGTGTCGGCAAGGTGCTCGCGGGCGCACAGGCCTGCGTGGCGGTGGACACCGGTCTGGGTCACCTGGCTGCCGCGCTGGATGTGCCGACACTGTCGTTGTTCGGTCCGACCAACCCTGGCCTGACCGGTGCCTATGGCAAGTCGCAGATTCACCTGGCCAGCGATTTCCCGTGTGCGCCCTGCCTGTCGAAGAAATGTACCTATCAACCGACGGCCGAAGATGCCCGTCGGTTTGACCTCAAACGCGAGTGGCCGCTGTGCTTCACTCGCCTGAATCCCGAGCGCGTCGCCAGCCGGCTGAGCACGTTGTTACTCGCCGAGGAGCTGCGCTGATGCAATTGGCATTCGTCCTTTATAAGTACTTCCCCTTTGGCGGCCTGCAGCGCGATTTCATGCGAATCGCCCTGGAGTGCCAGAAGCGTGGCCACCAGATCCGCGTTTACACCTTGATCTGGGAAGGCGACGTGCCGCCAGGTTTTGAAGTGCTGGTGGCGCCGGTCAAAGCGTTCTTCAACCATCGACGCAACGAAAAGCTCAGTGAGTGGATGGAAGCGGACCTGGCCAAGCGCCCGGTCGACCGCCTGATCGGTTTCAACAAGATGCCTGGGCTGGATGTCTATTACGCCGCCGACGGTTGCTTCGAGGACAAGGCGCAGAACCTGCGTAACTCGCTGTATCGTCGCTGGGGTCGCTATCGCCACTTCGCCGAATACGAACGGGCGGTGTTCGCCAAAGACGCCAAGACCGAAGTGCTGATGATTTCCGAAGTGCAGCAACCTCTGTTCATCAAGCATTACGACACGCCGGTCAAGCGTTTCCACCTGCTGCCGCCGGGTATCGCCCAGGACCGTCGTCGACCGGCTGATGCGGACGAGATCCGGGCCGGGTTTCGTGCGGAGTTCAACCTCAAGGACGACGATCTGCTGTTGGTGCAGATCGGCTCCGGTTTCAAGACAAAGGGCGTGGATCGCAGCCTGAAGGCGCTGGCCGCCTTGCCCGCCGAACTGCGCAAACGCACCCGGCTATTTGTAATCGGCCAGGATGACCCCAAATTGTTTCAGATGCAGAGCGCCACGCTGGGGTTGGGCGATAACGTGACGTTCCTCAAGGGGCGCAGCGATATACCGCGGTTCCTGCTCGGCGCTGATCTGTTGATCCATCCGGCCTACAACGAAAACACCGGCACCGTGCTGCTCGAAGCGCTGGTGGCTGGTTTGCCGGTGCTGGTCAGCGCCGTCTGCGGTTATGCCCATTACATTGCCGAGGCCGATGCCGGCCTGGTGCTGGACGAGCCGTTCGATCAGGCGCAACTGACGCAGTACCTGACCGGCATGTTGAACGATGCACAAGCAAGGGCGGCCTGGAGCCGCAACGGTCTGGCCTTTGCCGAGACGGCCGACCTGTACAGCATGCCGCAGCACGCGGCTGATGTGATTCTGGCGGAGCACGCTTAAATGAAGTTGATGCTGGCTGAACCGTTCAAGAGCCTTTGGGCCGGACGCGATGCGTTCACCGAAGTCGAAGGCTTGCAGGGCGAAGTTTATCGGGAGCTGGAAGCGCGCCGGACCTTGCGCACAGAAGTGAACGGCCATGGGTTTTTCGTGAAAATCCACCGAGGTATCGGCTGGGGCGAGATTTTCAAGAATCTGCTCACCGCCAAGTTGCCGGTGCTCGGCGCAGGCCAGGAGTGGAAGGCCATCCAGCGTCTTCAGGAAGTGGGTGTGCCGACCATGACCGCCGTCGCCTACGGCGAAAAGGGCAGCAATCCGGCGGACCAGCATTCGTTCATCGTCACCGAAGAGCTGGCGCCGACTGTCAGCCTCGAAGACTTCAGTATCAACTGGGTCAAGCAGCCGCCGGAGCCCAGGCTCAAGCGCGCGCTGATTGCTGAAGTAGCGCGCATGACCGGCATGATGCACCGCGCCGGGGTCAACCATCGCGACTGTTACATCTGCCACTTTCTGCTGCACACCGATAAGCCGGTGACGGCTGAGGATTTCAAACTCTCGGTGATCGACCTGCACCGTGCCCAGACCCGTCCGGCAATCACCTCGCGCTGGCGCAACAAGGATCTGGCGGCGCTGTATTTTTCGGCCCTGGATATCGGCCTGACCCGCCGCGACAAGCTGCGTTTTCTCAAGGGCTACTTCCAGCAGCCGCTGCGCCAGATCCTCAGTGAAGAGGCCGGGCTGCTGAGCTGGCTCGAAGGCAAGGCCAACAAACTCTACGATCGCAAGCAGCGATACGGGGATGCGCTGTAATGGCGGGTTGGAAACTGGAGCCGGCCTACAGCGATCTGGCAGAAGATTTCGGCAGTCTCGACGCGGTGTTTGCGCTCAAGGGCGAGCGCCTGACCCGCGATCCGCTGTCCGAGGTGATCCGTGTACAACGCAACGGGGTCAATTACTACGTCAAGCGCTACGTGGGCGCGGGCAAGGGCTTGCGTCGTTACCTGGGCAAGCCCCGGGTGAAAATGGAATGGCAGAACCTCAAGCGCTTCGCGAAATGGGGCATTCCCACCGCTGAAGTGGTGGCCTGGGGGCTGGAGCGGCGCGGAGCGGCTTATGATCGCGGGGCGATGATCACCCGTGAGCTGCCGCACACCGAAGACTTGTCCGCGCTGGCCGAACGACACGACCCGAAACTGGCGGATCGCGCCTGGGTCGACAGGGTCAGTCGCCAATTGGCCAGCTACACCCGGACCATGCACGAGCATCGTTTTACCCACAATGATTTGAAGTGGCGCAACTTGTTGATTGACGACCAGGCCAGGTTGTTCCTGATCGATTGCCCCAATGGTGATTTCTGGCGCGGCTTCTGGCTCAAGTACCGCATCACCAAGGATCTGGCGTGTCTGGACAAGGTTGCCAAATACCAATTGTCGGCCACCCAGCGCCTGCGCTTTTACCTGCAATACCGCCAACGGGACCGGCTCAATGCCGCCGACAAAAAACGGATCCGGCACGTGGTGAGATTTTTCGAGGGACGCGAATGACTGATTTTCTGGCCGCTGAAGACCGTGCGCTGCTCGAGCGCCATGGTCTTGGCACGTTCGACGCACTCTGGGCCCGGCAACTCGATGCCGTGGACGAGCCCAACACCGGTCGTGGTGGCTGGAGCAGCGTGTTTCGACTGGATCTGGAGGGTCAGGGTTTTTACCTCAAGCGCCAGAGCAACTACCAGATGCGCACCCTGCACGCGCCTTTTGGCGAGCCGAGTTTTGCCCGTGAATTTCGCAACATCAGCCGCTATGAAAAGCTCGGTATTCCGGCGCTCAAAGCGGTGTTTTTCGGTGAGCGCAAGGTTGACGGCGAGGTCCGGGCGATTCTTCTGACTCGCGCACTGGACGGTTGGGATGATCTGGACTCGCTGCTGCAGCGTTGGTCGGATCTGGATGAGGCGCAACAAGTCGCGATACTTCAAGCCTGCGCAAAACTGGCGCAACGCCTGCACGGCAAGCGTCAGGTCCATGGCTGTTTTTACCCCAAGCATATTTTTCTGTGCGCCACCGGTGACGGCTATCAGGCGCAACTGATCGATCTGGAAAAGACCCGGCCGCTACTGTTCGGTCAGCGGGACCGGGTCAAGGACCTTGAGCCGCTTTTGCGTCGGGCGCCGGAGTGGAGCGAGGCGCAGCTGCGCATTTTGCTGGCCACCTATCTGGATCAGCCGCAGGACAGCACGCTGATCGATAGCTGGCTGACTCGCCTGACCGCGCGGCGCAGCCACAAGGAGAAGCGCTGATGCGGCTGTCTGAACTGAAAAGCGCGGGTCGCAGCCCGGCCTTGCCGCTGAGCCTTTCACTGGCCGATGCCGCGGGACCTGCGGATTTGCAACTCCTGAGTCTGCTGCGGGTACTGCCGGGGCAGCGCTATGTCGGCGCCGGCATCTGGCGCGGTCGACCGGTGCTGGCCAAATTACTGGTTGGCAGCAAGGCGGCACGGCATTTTCAGCGGGAGCTGGACGGTGTGCGTCTGCTGGCGGCGCAAGGCTTGACCACGCCGCTGCTGTTGGCGGACGGACTCAAGGACGGCGAGGGTGGCTGGCTGCTGTTCGAGTTTCTGGAGAGCGCGACAAGCCTGGGCGATGACTGGAAACAGGTCGAACACTTGCCGGCGTTGGCCGATGAGCAATCGGCGGTACTGGCAGAAGCCTTGGGCGCGATCGGGCAAATGCACCGAAAAGGTTTGTGGCAGGAAGATCTGCACCTGGACAACCTGCTGCGCCAGGGTAGTCGCCTGTATTTGATCGACGGTGCCGGAATTCGCGCCGAAACTCCGGGCCAGCCGCTGTCGCGGCAGAAAGTCCTGGAAAACCTCGGGGTGTTTTTCGCCCAGTTGCCCAAGGCGCTGGAGCCATTCACCGAAGAGTTGCTGGTGTATTACCTGCTGAGCAATGGTGAGCACGCCTTGCCCATGGAAGCCTTGCAAAAGCAGATCGACAAGGTGCGCAGCTGGCGCCTCAAGGATTATCTGATCAAGGTCGGGCGTGAATGCACGCTGTTCAGCGTCCAGCGCGGTGCGTTCGGCTTGCGTGCCATCCGGCGCGAAGAAGAAGCATCGATGCTGCCGATTCTGGCTCAAGCCGATGAGCTGCTCGATCAGGGCCACCTGTACAAGACCGGTGGCGCGGCGAGCGTCGGCAAGGTTGAGGTGGACGGCCGTACGCTGGTGATCAAGCGCTACAACATCAAGGGATTCGCACACTGGCTCAAACGTTTCTGGCGCCCCAGCCGTGCATGGCATTCATGGCGCGAGGGCCATCGCCTGGCGTTTCTCGGCGTGGCTACGCCCAAGCCTCTGGCGTTGCTGGAAAAGCGTTTTTTCTGGCTGCGCAGCCGCGCTTACCTGGTCACCGAGCATCTGTCGGGGCCGGACATCATCGAGCGATTCGCACCTTATGTTGAAAGTGGTGAAGCGCCGGAAGCGGAGTTGGCTGCACTGGATTGGTTATTTGCCGAACTGATACGCGAGCGCATCAGTCACGGCGACTTCAAGGGGCACAACCTGTTCTGGCAGGATGGCCGCTGGGCGCTGATCGATCTGGATTCGATGTGTCAGCACGGATCGCCTGGCAGCTTTGCCCCGGCCTATGCGCGGGACCGGGCGCGGTTCATGCGTAACTGGCCGGAGACTTGCGCCCTTTATCAGGTTATTGATCAGCGCCTGCCCAAGGACATCTCCAGCGCTGCTTGAATCGCCTTCGCGAGCAAGCCCGCTCCCACATTTGATCTGCTGTGAACAGCGAATTTGTAACCGGCATTAATCGAGTGTGGGAGCGGGCTTGCTCGCGAAGGCGCCACATCAGGCACTCGAGAGTTTGGGACAGGATCTTGTAATCCGTCCTACAAGATCTTGGGAAGTCATGAACTGTGTGCTGAATCACCACGGTGCTAGTTTGCCCCCCTTTCACGGAGGCAGGCTATGACAATAAAAATGGCAGTCGCATCAGCTGTAATCTCAATGACCTTGACCGGCTGCGGCACCGTTTCCACGGTGTTTCAGGCTGACGAAGACGCGGCCCGTGGCCTGCGCAAGCAAAAAACCTATTGCAAGTCCATCCCGCGGGTCTACAGCGGCCTGGCCTACGATTTTTGTGTTTTGAACGCGCCGCCCGATCCTACGGGCATGTTCGTCCCCTTCATTTTGGCCGACATGGCCCTGTCCGGTGCGCTGGATACGGTGGTCTTGCCCTACACGCTTTATCGCCAGGGCACAGAGGGAAATCTCTCTGTTTACTGGCCTGCCGCTCGGCGCTAGCGGCTTGTCGCTGCTTTTAAGCTATAATCCCGCCCTTTAGCTGCCCCACGCTCCCGGCGAGGGCACATCATTTTTGAGGCGCTTGCGCGCCTGCATGCAGACTAAAGAGGCTAGACCCCTGTGGCATTGACGATTCTTGGCCTGTCCGGCGCCCTTAGCCATGATCCTTCCGCAGCCTTGTACATCGACGGCAAGCTGGTCGCGGCGGCTGAAGAAGAGCGCTTCGTACGCGATAAACATGCAAAGAACCGCATGCCCTACGAATCGGCGAAGTTCTGCCTGGAACAGGCCGGCATCAAGCCATCCGACGTTGACGTGGTAGCGATTCCTTTCGCCCCGATCAGCCTGTTCGGCAAGGCCCGCTGGCAGTACGCCAAGCGTTACTGGTATGCCCCTGACCGCGCCCTCGACGCGATCCTGATGGGTAACCGTCGCTACAAGCGCTATCGCAACAAGATCGTCTGGTGCCTGGAACAACTGGGTTTTGATCCGAAGAAGATCAAGATCGAGCCGGTCGAACACCACCTGGCCCACGCCTCCAGCGCCTATCACTGCTCCGGTTTCAAAGAGAAAACCGCGATCCTGGGCATTGACGGCAAGGGCGAGTACGCCACGACCTTTTTCGGTTATGGCGAAAACGGCAAGATCCACAAGATCAAGGAATTCTTCGATCCGGACTCCCTCGGCGGTCTGTACGGCGCGATCACCGAGTTCCTCGGTTTCGATATGCTCGACGGTGAGTTCAAGGTCATGGGCATGGCGCCGTACGGCGACGCCAGCAAATACGATTTCTCGCGTCTGGCTTCGTTCGAAAATGGCGAGCTGGTGATCAACACTGACTACGCCAACGTCATCGGCCTGCGTCGCTACAAAGAGAAGGGCAAGGGTTACTACTTCTCGCCGAAGCTGATCGAGTGGCTGGGCCCCAAGCGCGAAGGCGACATCGCTGACGAGCCTTACATTCACTACGCTGCCAGCATTCAAGCGCTGTTCGAAAAAATCGCGCTGCAGATGATCGATCACTACCTGGGCGACGTGCTCAAGGAAACCGGCAAGCTGGCTTACGCCGGCGGCTGTGCCTTGAACGTCAAGCTGAACCAGAAAATCATCGCCCGCGACGACGTCAAAGAGCTTTTCGTGCAGCCTGCCTCTGGCGACGCCGGTACCGCGGTAGGTGCCGCAGCCTATGTTTCCCACGCCCGTGGCGTACCGGTCGAGAAGATGGAACACGTCTACCTCGGCCCGTCGTACAGCAACGAAGACGTGATCGCCGCCTGCGCCCGTCATGAGAACAAGCCAACCTGGCGCAAGCTCGACAACATGCCGGAGCAGATCGCCAAAATCATGGTCGACGGCAACCCCGTAGCCTGGTTCCAGGGCCGCATGGAGTTCGGTCCGCGCGCATTGGGCGGTCGTTCGATCATCGGTTGCCCGAGCGTCGCTGGTGTGGCCGATCGCATCAACCATCAGATCAAGTTCCGCGAGCGCTGGAGGCCTTTCTGCCCTTCGATGCTCGACACCGTCGCACCGCAGATGATCAAGATCGATCACCCGGCGCCGTTCATGACCTTCACCTTCGAAGTGGCGGAAGAGTGGAAGACCCGCGTGCCGGAAGTCGTCCACGAAGACGGCACGTCTCGTGCCCAGGTGCTCAAGCGTGAATACAACCCGCGCTACTACGACATGATGAAGGCGCTGGAAGTCCTCACCGGCAACGGCGTGTCGCTGAATACCTCGCTCAACCGTCGTGGCGAACCGATGATCTGCTCGCCGACAGATGCCTTGAACATGTTCTTCGGTTCTGATCTGCAGTACCTGATCATGGAAGACATCCTGGTGGTCAAAGAGGGCGCGAACGCCTATGACACGCTCGGCTGAACGCCATGTGCTGCAGTTTTGCCACGGCTATGACGGGCCGTTTCTGGACTGCGCACGGCAGTACGCCAGCTTGTTCACGGGGACCGGCTATCGCGTGACCACGGTGTTTCTGACCGGGGTCGCCGATGCCGAGGTCGCCGCGGGTTGTGCTAGCGATGAAGTGTTGTTCATGGAATACAGCTCCAGGGCCATTCGTGGCCTGAAGCTGGGCGCCATCGGCGATCTGCGCAAGATCGCCGCTTCACGCAATTTCAGTTTCTGCATTGCCCATCGCTTCAAGCCGATCTACATCGCCTTGCTCGGCACTTCGTTGCCGGTGATTGGCGTGCATCACGCGTTTGACGATTACAAACGCGGTTCGCGCAAACTGTTCGCACACATTTTTCGCAAGCGCCTGAGCCTGCTCGGTGTGTCCGATGCGGTGCGCGATGACATGCGTCGATGCCTGCCAAAGTGGCCGGCTGCACGTATTCAGACGCTGTACAACCGTATCGACGTGCCGGCATTGCAGGATAGCCAGGTATCGACGCACGAAGCCCGGGAAACCCTTGGCCTGTCGCCGGATGCCTGGATCGTCGGCAATGTCGGGCGGCTGCATCCGGACAAGGACCAGGCCACGCTGCTGGACGGGTTCGCCGCTGCATTGCCGGGCTTGCCGGCCAACAGTCAGCTGGTGATTCTCGGCAAGGGCAGGCTGGAGCAGGACCTCAAGGCCCAGGCCCGCGAACTGGGCATCGGCGACCGCGTGCTGTTCCTTGGTCAGGTGCCCGATGCGCGCCGTTACTTCCGAGCTTTCGACGTGTTTGCCCTGAGCTCCGACCACGAACCGTTCGGCATGGTATTGCTGGAGGCCATGGCCGCCGGCGTGCCGTTGCTGGCCACTGCCTGTGGGGGGGCGAAGGAAGTGGTCGAAGGCGTGGGGATTCTTTTCCCGCTGGGCGATGCCGAACACCTGGCGCAAGGGCTGCAGCATCTGGCCGCGATGGACGATCGGCAACGTCAGCAATGCGCCGAACTGATGCTCGATCGCTTGCACGAGCGTTTCTCCGACCGCGCGGTGCGTGATGCCTTCTGGCATTTGCCGCGCGTTATCGAACTGGCACCGAGGGGCTGATGCTCAACCGATTTCAAGGCTGGCGCGAACGCGGCTGGTCAGTGGTCGATGCTTCGACCTATGCCCAAGCCTGGCAGCGCTATGGCGGCAGTGTCGCGACTCATCCCCTGGTGGTCGAGCGGCTGGCACAGTTGGCCGACATTCCGGTGCGATACCTGGCCTGGGAGCAGGACAGCGAAATCAAGGCGGCAATTGCGACCTGGGGTCGCGACCTGGCCTTGTCCAAGGACGTGCTCAAGCGCAGCGGCAAAAAGGGCCTGTTCGATCTTGGCAATGCCGAAATCATCCTGCCCGCCGCTGATAATGCCCAGGCACCGCTGCGTCATCGCGGTCGGTATTTGTCGGCGCTGAACGAAAGCCGTTTCAACGGTATCAAGTTGCAGGCTGAACAGTTGGCCATGGCCCGCACGCCAGAAGAACTGTCGAAGAAATTTCGTTACAACCAGCGCCGCGAACTCCGTTTGCTGGAGGAAGCGGGGGGCGTGGTTCGACCGGTCTGCGATTTCTCCGCCACCGAGCTGGCGGCGATTTACTGCGATCTTTTCCAGCGTCGCTGGGGTTTCCCGGCCACGGGCGCCGCGCGGATGGCCGAGGTCATCGAGCTATTGCGCGAGTTGCTGATCGGGTCGGTGATTTTCCTCAACGATGCACCCATAGCGATCCAGCTGGTGTACCGCGTCGAGGCGCCGCAGTGGATCAGCGTCGAGTACATCAACGGCGGGGTCGACCCTGAAACCCGTGAGTTCAGCCCCGGCAGTGTCCTGAGCTTCCTCAACACCCAGGCGGCCTGGGAGCACGCCCGGACGTTGGACAAACCCTTGCGCTTCTCCTTCGGCCGAGCCGACCGGGAATACAAGGATCGTTGGTGCAATCCTGTGCCGGTCTACACCGTATGAGTCAGCCCATGAGCCGCAAACAACAATTGCTCAAGCGCCATCGACGCAACAAACGCATCGCTCTGTTGATTGCCCTGGCGTTGTTGATCGTCTGCGGTATCCAGGTGGCCTGGTGGTTGCCGCTGGTGCTCGCGGTGCTGGGCTGGATTGCCCACGAGGCCTGGTTCGCCGACCATCTGTTCTACTCGCCGAAAGACGATTATCAGTACAACTTTCCCCCCTATACACCTCAGCCCAAGGTTCATTTGAACGGTGATCGCCTTCGACTGGACGACGGGGTGATGCTGGTCGATGACGCCACACTGGTGCTGGCGCTGCGGGTCAAAAGTACCTGGCTGGGGCGCTTCCTCGATCCGGTGGTGGAGTTGACCGGTGGTGAAAACCCGGACCGCCAGACCTTCGAACGCGGCGTCAACGGCCTGCGCTATCTGAATCTCAGTGGTCAGGCACAGGTCTTGTCGCGAGGGGAGCTGCGGCTGCGCGGGCGCTTTTGCCGGCTGTTCGGCGAGCCGGTGTTGTGGGCGATCGAGCATCCCGATTACCGTCGGCAGCGGGTGATGGTCATTGCACCCCATGCCGATGATGCCGAGCTTGCGGCCTACGGTTTTTACAGTCAGGCGGACGAGGCCTGGATCGTCACGCTCACCGCCGGTGAAATCGAAGCCGAGCACTATCAGCAAATGGGTCTGGGCAAGGTCGAGGCGGCGCGGCTCAAAGGCCGCTTGCGGGCATGGGACAGCATTGCCGTTCCGCGTTGGGCCGGGGTGCCTGAAGCGCACTGTGTACAGCTGGGTTATTTCTGCCTGCAATTGGCGGCCATGCAAGCCTCACCCGCGCAACCGGTGGGTTCTCGTGAAGCGGATTTGAGCGACACTCGGTTATTCCGCCAGTTAAACCCTTTTCCCCTGCCGGGCGATGCCGATGGCGCGCCGACCTGGAACAATTTGCTGGCTGATCTGAGGGCGTTGTTGCTGCGGTCGCAACCTGAAGTGATCGTACTGCCGCATCCGGCCCTTGATCCCCATCCCGATCACATTTGTGCTCAGCAAGCGGTGCTCGAAGCCCTGAAAGGGCTTGAGTGGCAGCCAACCCTGCTGGGCTACGCCAACCACCTGCATGACAATGATCGCTGGCCGATGGGCGAAAGTGGCACTGGTATTACCCTTGCTCCTGTCTTCGACCCGGCGGTTTCGCTGCATCCCTACTGCCTTTCGCTGACCCAGGCGCAGCAACAGGACAAGGCCATGGCCTTGGGCATGATGCACGACCTGCAGCCCCGGGCGCCGTTCAAGCGTCGTTTGCGTAGAGGGTTGCAGCGACTGCTGGCAGGGCGTTGCGGTTCGCCATACGGCGAAAATGAGTTTTTTCGCAAGGCTGTGCGTCGCCACGAATTGTTCTGGCGTTTGTAAAGTGTATCGGGCCTGAAATTCGCCTGCATTCGCGGGGATCATTTCAGGTGTTGCTCGGTTTGCCTGTTGCGGCAAGGAAGACAATGAAAGTTTTATTTCTGGTGCAGAAAGAACAGCGGGCCATTCTCGACCGTCTGTACGAAGGTGTGGCGGCTCATTGTGAATGCGACCTGCGGTGGCTGAGCAGCGATGAGCAGCGCAACCTGCGTCGCTATTTCCGGCGCGAAGTCGATGTGTCAGGGTATGACCGAATCGTGTTTTTCCTGCGCTTCAAGCAGGAAATCCGTCAGGCCGCCTTCATCCGCACGATTCCCAACCTGGTGATTCTCGAGCACGACGCTTACCAGAACTACATCCCTTGCAAGTACACCGGCAAGTTCAGCGCGCATTACCGTCGCCTGCCGTGGGCACGGGTAATCAGTTCCGGTTTCGTGGTCACCGAGCGCCTGCGCCAGGAGGGGTTCGATGCGGTGTTCGTGCCCAAGGGGTACGACCAGACCCAACTGGAAGATCAGGGCCGCGAACGGGATATCGAACTGGCTTTCGTGGGTAGCACCAATAGTGTCGCCTACAGCGGTCGAAAGGCCCTGCTCGACGAGTTGGGGCAGGTCGAGCCCTTGGTGGTGACGCGCACCAAATCGGGCGAGGAGTATCGCGACACCCTCAACCGCATTCGCTTTTTCGTCAGTGCCGACGTCGGTATGGGCGAATTCATGATCAAGAACTTCGAAGCCATGGCCTGTGGCTGTGTGTTGCTGGCCTACGATCAGGGTGCGGCGGAAAGCCAGGCCCTGGGCTTGCAGGATATGCACAACGTCGTGTTCTACCAGAGTATTGCGCAGCTTCAGGAGAAGCTGGCCATCTTGCGCAACGATACCGAGCTGGCGCAGCGTATTGCGCGCAATGGTCGCGAACTGGCGGTGAGCCAGTTCAGTTTTGCCCGCATTGGCCAGCGCATCGTCGAGGAGCTTGAACCGGTACTGCGCCCGCGCGCGCCGCTGAGTCTGCTCGAAAAAATCCGCCTGAAACTGGGCATTTGACAAGACCTGTCCAGCGCTTGATATTGCTGCGACTCTAAAAATAGCTACTGAGAATCAAGTGCGATTTTCCAAAGAAAGTGACATTACATTTGTGGTCACAAGCTGTGGCCGCCTGGATCTGCTCAAGATTACCCTCGAGAGCTTCGATCGATTCAATACCGCGCCCATTCGTGAAGTGTTCATCACTGAAGATGCGGGTGACGAAGGTGTGCACGCGGTTATTCCTGCTCATTGGAAGGAGCACTGCACCGTGTTCGTCAATCGGCCGAAACTGGGTCAACTGGCCTCGATCGACCTGGCTTACGAACACACCAAGACGTCGTATGTTTTCCATTGCGAAGATGACTGGGAATTCTATCGCCCCGGTTTCGTGGAAGACTCCATGGTCATACTTGAGTCGCGTCCGGAAATCCTGCAGGTATGGCTGCGTAGCTATAACCATGATCTGCGGGTTCACAGCCCTTACATCCGTCTGGGGGCGCGGGAAATCATCGGTGGCGTGGCCTGTTATCCATTGATCTCTGACAAGCCCGAGTGGCAGGGGTTTTCGTTGAACCCTGGATTGCGCCGGATGAAGGAATACCGGTTGTGCGCGCCATTTAACGGCTACAGTGGAGAGAAGGCGCTGTCACTGCGGTATTCGGAGCTGAATTTGACAGCCCTGACGCTCGAAGCGGACGCAGTCATGCATACCGGATTCGGTCTCCACGTGCAAACATCGGTGGAGCGTCAACGCAAGGCACGCCGTAACCGGCGCGATCAGATCAAATTCTTGTTGGCTTTGGCGTTGGGAGTCTGCATTGGCTGGTTCATCAACTAGATACGCCGCAGCTTGTATCCAGAGACCTGTGCACTGGCTTTTCCCTCTATGAGTATTCTTAACGTGATGTGGGCCGGCGGTACTCCGTTCGCCTCTACTCATAAAGTGCATCAGCAGATTCTCACTCAGGCTTCGCCTTCCGTACCGGTCAAGACCTGGCTGCTTCAGGGCAATGCAGCTGAATGCGGGGTGAATGTCGGCGAAGTTCGGGAGTGGGGGCTGTCTTCCGCGCAGTTGAAGGGGCGGCATTTTTGGCGGTTGACCAGGCCCTGGGTGCGGGCAAGGTTCAAGAAGGCGCTCCAGCAAAGTGGTGCGCGCCTGCTCCTGCTTGATGGCCTGGGTGTTGCGCGCACGATCCTGCCTCTTCTCGATGCGTTGCCGCAGGTCCGTGCGGTGGTGGTCTTCCATGGGTCGACCCGACTTCATTCCGCTGATCGTGCGCTCTTTCAACAGATCCCTGCATCCCGGCTGACATTGGCTGCGGTGTCGAACACCCTGGGTGAAAAGCTGAGCGCAGACCTGCAGATGTCCGTCGTGACATTGAGAAGTGCATTCGATCCCGTGGACTTCCGATCCGCTCTGCTTGGTCGAGAGCAAGCACGCTCCCGATTGGGATTGCCCACGGACGATACACCGGTGCTGGGTGCGGTGGGGCGGCTGGTGGCTGGAAAGGGTTTTGGCTGTCTCGTTGATGCGTTCGCCGCGGCCTTGCACCAACGGCCGAATCTACGATTAGTGATTGTCGGCGAGGGAGCGGAGCGAGCCGCGCTGGAAGCGCAGGTCGATGCTCGAGGACTGCGAGGCAAAGTCTATTTGCCCGGCCACCGGAGTGACGCTGCGCAGCTTTACCGGGCATTCGACTGGGTCGCCATTCCTTCCTTGAGCGAAGGGTTGGGGCTGATCATGCAAGAGGCGGTCATGGCCGGCGTTCCCGTATTGTCCAGTGACCTGGACGTGTTTCGGGAGCAGCTGGGAGCCTCTGGCTGGTATGCGCCTGTCGGTGATGTGGGCGGATGGCGTGACGCCATCGTGAGAGCGTTTGATGCCTCCGCGCAGCCGATCGCAGTACAACAGTATCAGTTGCTGGCCCCCGAAAAAGCTTGGCAGAGCTTCAGTCAAACCGCCCGCTCATTGCTGATGTGACGACAGCAACGCCTGTTCGAGTGCCTGCATTGGAAAGCTCTCGCCGAGATTTTCACGGGCGATGTAACGGGCGAAGTGCTGCAGGTTGCGCTTGACCAAGTGCCGGGGTAGCGGCCCTCGCAGAAATCGCATGTCCGCCACATCGATAAGGCCCATGCGGTGCTCAGGTGTCACCACGATGTTGCCCAGATGCAATGACCGAAAGTAAATCCCCGATTCATGAAGGCTGCGTATCAGGCCGACCAGGTCCGGAAGGGCCTGTTTCCAGTTGAAACCTTCCTTGCTGGCAATCTGACGCAAAGTTTCGCCTGGCAACGGCTGGTAAAGCACGGCGGTCATACCGGGCGCTTGCAGTCGATAGAACTTCAAGACCTGCAAGGTCGGTACGCCGAGCTTTTGCAGTTCGACGGCATTATCGATGAAGCGTTTTGAGTAGGGGCGAAACAGTGCCGATGAAAAAAATCGCTTGCGGCGGAACAGTTTCAGAATATTCCCGTCCGGCAGCAGGTAGACTTTCGGCCCGAAGCTGTCGGCCTCCAGTACTTTTGCGCGGTCAACCATTTGATTTAAAGCGGCTTGTGGGAGCCGAGTACATTGCATCGTGGAAAGCCTTGTGGGAAGAACGGGGCGCGGTAACGGGCAATGATGCCGAAAAGTTTCAGCTTTAACCATGCCAGTTGGGTAGGTGGATTCTTTCAGGAGCAATTTGATGCACGAAAAACGCTGGGCGCAGACATGGATGTCGATAGGGTTGCTGTGGTTCCTGTTGTCTATTGCTGTTGCACCTACCAACAAGGTCTATCAACAAGGGTTGGCAGTATTTCTCTGGTTGCCGGCTCTTTTGTTCGCCTGGTCTGCGCGAGCCCGACTGAAGGAAGTGGTCTACGAGCAACGCTGGATCTATTGGCCGCTTCTCGGGCTGCTGGTGTGGGCGCTCATCAGTCTTTCCTGGTCGAGTGAGCAGGACCTGGGTCGTGAGCCCAAGCGATTGTTGTACATCGTTGTGTTTCTGTTGTTTTTTCCGATTTTCGCCAATGGTCGGCCCGAGCGTGTGATTCGCATCATGCAATGGGGGGGCATTGGTTTGGCGGCGGCAACGGCAGTCGCCATCGTCAAATTCTACGTGATGACAGGCAACGCCTGGACCGCGCGGGCTGAAGGATTGGGCGAGTTGTCACATCCGATTCTGGGTGGGTATGTCATCGGGCTGGCGGCGGTGTGGCTTTTACTCTGGTCGCCCCGCACTGGCTTGCTGCAGGCAGTCTGGGCAGTAGCGTTGGCGGTGCTTGGCGTATTTGTGTTGCTCAGCCAGAGCCGTGGCGCTGGCCTGGCCCTGTTTTTCACGATACTTGCCATGCCGATCTGGTGCCGCGATCACCGTAGTCGTGTTGTCGCCGCGGCCGCATTGATCGTGGCGTTCCTGGCTTTCTGGTTTTTTGAATCCTTTGTCATGGCGCGGGGCGTGTCGTATCGCCCGCAGATCCTGATGGCCAGTTTGCATATGATCGCGGTGCACCCCTGGAGCGGTTTGGGCCTTGGCAGTGACTACAGGGTGCTTGCCTCGGGTCAGTCCTTCGACCATGCGCATAACCTGTTCTCCCATATAACCATCCTGCTGGGCATTCCGGGGTTGCTATTGTGGTGTGCGGTTTGGCTTGGTGTACTGCGCGAGGCCTGGAAGAGCCGGGAGACGCTGTATGGCAAAGGAATCATTGGCATCTGGTTGTTTTCGACCCTGGCCATGCAGTTCGATGCCGCCAGCATGAGCGGCACGCCGAGAGCAGAGTGGTTCATCAGCTGGCTGCCCATTGGCCTGGCCAGTGTTTTGGTATGGGCACGAGTCAAACCCGGCGCCTGTGATAAAATTTCGCGTTCTTCCTAAACAGTGAGCCCTACGATGAGTGATGCACCGCCTGACGCGGGACAGGATTCCAGCCTGAAAATTTATTTTCGGCTGTTGGGGTATGTAAAACCCTATGTCGGCCTTTTCCTGCTGAGTATCGTGGGTTTCGTCATTTTTGCTTCCACACAGCCGATGCTGGCAGGGATTCTCAAATATTTCGTCGATGGCCTGAGCAATCCTGAAGCGGTGCTCTTCCCGAACGTCCCTTACCTGAAAGACTTGCAGCTGCTGATGGCCGTGCCGTTGCTGATCATCCTGATCGCTGCCTGGCAAGGCCTGGGCTCTTTTCTTGGCAACTATTATCTGGCGAAGGTTTCGCTGGGGCTGGTCCACGACCTGCGTGTCGAGTTGTTCAACAAGCTGCTCGTACTGCCCAATCGCTATTTCGATACCCACAATTCCGGGCATTTGATCTCGCGTATCACCTTCAACGTGACCATGGTGACCGGTGCGGCTACCGATGCCATCAAGGTGGTGATCCGCGAAGGTCTGACCGTGGTGTTCCTGTTTGCCTATCTGGTGTGGATGAACTGGAAGCTGACGCTGGTGATGCTGGCGATTCTGCCGTTGATTGCGATGATGGTCGGCAACACCAGCAAGAAATTTCGCAAGCAGAGCAAGAAGATTCAGGTAGCCATGGGCGACGTGACTCATGTCGCTTCCGAGACCATCCAGGGCTATCGCGTGGTGCGCAGCTTTGGCGGCGAGAGCTATGAAGAGCAGCGTTTTGCCGCTGCCAGCCAGGGCAATACCGACAAGCAACTGCGCATGACCAAGACCGGCGCGGTCTATACGCCCATGCTGCAGTTGGTGATCTATACCGCCATGGCTGTTTTGATGTTCCTGGTGCTGTTCCTGCGCGGTGATGCCACCGCCGGTGATCTGGTGGCCTACATCACCGCCGCGGGCTTGCTGCCCAAGCCGATCCGGCAGTTGTCGGAAGTCAGTTCGACCATTCAGAAAGGCGTTGCCGGCGCCGAAAGTATTTTCGAGCAGTTGGATGTCGAGCCTGAAGTCGACAACGGCACCGTCGAGCGTGAACGCATCAGCGGCCACCTGGAAGTGCGTAATTTGAGCTTCTCCTACCCTGGAACCGACCGTGAGGTGCTGAAAAACATCAGCTTCTCGGCGGCGCCGGGGCAGATGATTGCCCTGGTCGGTCGCTCGGGTAGTGGCAAGTCGACCCTGGCCAGCCTGATTCCGCGTTTCTATCATCACGATATTGGCGAAATCCTGCTCGATGACGTCGAAATCGAAGATTACCGGCTGCGCAATCTGCGCCGGCATGTTGCTCAGGTTACACAGCATGTGACCCTGTTCAACGACACCATTGCCAATAACATCGCCTACGGCGACCTGGCTGGCGCCCCTCGCGCCGACATTGAAAAAGCCGCCGCCGATGCCTACGCGATGGACTTCATCTCGCAAATGCCCGATGGCCTTGATACCCAGGTCGGGGAAAACGGCGTGCTGCTGTCCGGCGGCCAGCGTCAGCGCCTGGCCATTGCCCGGGCTCTGTTGAAGAATGCACCGCTGCTGATTCTCGATGAGGCAACATCGGCACTGGATACCGAGTCCGAACGTCACATCCAGGCAGCACTGGATCAAGTCATGAAGGGGCGCACCACGCTGGTCATCGCTCACCGGTTGTCGACCATCGAAAAGGCCGACCTGATTCTGGTGATGGACCAGGGACAGATCGTCGAACGAGGCACCCACGCACAATTGTTGGCGCAAAACGGCTACTACTCGCGCCTGCATGCAATGGGGCTGGACGCTCCGGCGCAGGACATCGCCTGACCCCCTGCAATTGGCGGGGGCTGTCCCATTCCCTTTGTAGGCGCTGCCGAAGGCTGCGATCTTTTGGTTTGAAAATCAAAAGATCGCAGCCTCGTTTCACTCGACAGCGCCTACACGGCTCCTGCGGGAACCGTCGTGTTCTCATCAGGTTGCAGCCGTCACACAAGCGTATGCCTACCCTGTGCTAATATCGCGCCCCTGTTCATTCTGTATGTGGGTTGCTCCATGAAGTTGTCCATGCCGCGATTCGATCAAGCCCCTGTCTTGGTGGTCGGCGATGTCATGCTCGACCGTTACTGGCATGGTGGTACCTCACGGATTTCCCCTGAGGCGCCGGTACCGGTAGTCAAGGTCGATCACATCGAGGACCGCCCGGGCGGTGCCGCCAACGTTGCGTTGAACATTGCCGCCCTAGGCGCACCGGCCTCGCTGGTCGGTGTCACCGGCGACGACGAAGCCGCCGATAGCCTGGCCAACAGCCTCAAGGGCGCCGGTGTCCGGGCGCTGTTCCAGCGCGTTTCGCACCAGCCGACCATCGTCAAACTGCGGGTCATGAGCCGCCACCAGCAATTGCTGCGTATCGATTTCGAAGAACCCTTTGCCACTGACGCGCTCGAGCTGGCCAACCAGGTCGATGATCTGCTCGAAGGCATCAAGGTGCTGGTGCTGTCCGACTACGGCAAAGGTGCGCTGAAAAATCACCAGGTCCTGATTCAGGCAGCCCGTTCCCGTGGCATTCCGGTATTGGCCGACCCCAAGGGCAAGGATTTTTCGATCTACCGGGGCGCAAGCCTGATCACGCCGAACCTCAGCGAGTTCGAAACCATTGTCGGTGGTTGTGCCGATGAGCACGAATTGGTGAGCAAGGGCGCGCAACTGATGCACGACCTGGAACTCGGCGCCTTGCTGGTGACCCGTGGCGAGCATGGCATGACCCTGTTGCGTCCGGATCATCCGGCGCTGCACTTGCCGGCCCGCGCCCGTGAAGTGTTCGACGTGACCGGTGCCGGTGACACGGTGATCTCCACCCTGGCGGCGGCGATTGCCGCGGGCGAGGAACTGCCTCACGCGGTCGGTCTGGCCAATCTGGCGGCGGGCATCGTGGTCGGCAAACTCGGTACGGCTGCGATCAGCGCGCCGGAGTTGCGCCGCGCCATTCAGCGCGAAGAGGGTTCCGAGCGGGGTGTGTTGGGTCTCGAGCAACTGCTGCTGGCGGTCGACGATGCCCGTGCGCACAACGAGAGAATCGTCTTCACCAATGGTTGTTTCGACATTCTGCATGCCGGGCACGTGACTTACCTCGAACAGGCGCGGGCACAAGGCGATCGTTTGATCGTTGCGATCAATGACGATGCCTCGGTCAGTCGTCTGAAAGGGCCGGGTCGACCGATCAACAGTGTCGACCGGCGCATGGCCGTGCTGGCAGGGCTGGGCGCGGTGGACTGGGTGATCAGTTTCCCTGAAGGCACTCCGGAAAACCTGCTGCGCGAGGTCAAGCCCGATGTGCTGGTCAAGGGCGGGGATTACGGGATCGACCAGGTGGTCGGCGCGGACATCGTGAAAGCTTACGGCGGTACGGTGAAAGTGTTGGGGCTGGTGGAAAACAGCTCTACCACGGCGATTGTCGAGAAGATCCGCAAGTCCGAGTGATGTTCGATCAATGTGGCGAGGGAGCTTGCTCCCGCTCGGCTGCGCAGCAGTCGTAAATCCGGCGGTCTCGGTGTGTCAGAGAGGCCTCGGATTCAGAATTTGGGGCGGCTTCGCCACCCAGCGGGAGCAAGCTCCCTCGCCACAATTGATTTAGCGTGCCGCCTTGCGCGACACCATCTTCTTCAGCAACTGTTTTGCCTTCCCGCCAAGCAGTGCCAGTCCCGAGCTCTTCCCCGGCGGTGTCAAACCCTGCTGTCGTACCCAATCCTTCCAGCGAATCCGCTCTTCCTTGACCAGCCAGCCTTCTTGCCGGGCAAAGCTTTCGGCCAGGTACAACCCGCGGGTGCTCGCCGGGAACAGTTGATCCTTCTTCAGGGTGTAGAGCTCGGCCAGAGGGTGGCCGTCCTGCAAAGGCATCAGGTACAGGTCAGGGCGCTTGCGATCCAGGCGGGCCACCAGTTGATCGCCCTCCAAGCGTTCATCGACATGGAACAGGCTCAGGGACTTGGCCTCCCTCGGCACTTCAAGGCGCAAATCGTAGATCAGCTGCAAAGAGGCCGTGGGCAGGTGCACATAGGCCCGTGGGCGTTCGATCAATTGCAGATTGGCGCAACGAACGGGCCGTGCCGATCCCGACAGTGGCGACAGGCGAAAGGGCAGTGCCTCGCGATAGTGCAGCGCCGACGAGTAAGGGGCCGGCAACCAGGTGTCGTTGAAACGACCGTTGAGCCAGCCTTCTGGTGTTTCGAGCAGGCATTCTTCGGCGATCTCCTGAATCGCTGTATGCAGCGGCAGGTTCAGTTCATGGGCCGGCACATAGCCGGAGATCAGCTTGAGTACCACATCGCCTCGGTCCTGCCTGCGTTGGCGTACCAGCACCCAGTAATCGCGATTTTGCCAATTCAAGGTCAGGCGCACCGAAACCCCGAGGTTGGCCAGCTCAAGGGCAAAGCGCTGGTTATCAGCGACTGTCACCGGGCGGCGACGCTGCAGGATCTGGGAGAAATTCAGCGGCCTCCCGACGCTCTGATAGCACAGGCCTTCGGGAGTCGCTTCGACGAATAACGGCAGGGTCTTGAAGTTGCTCGGATTCTTTCTGATGAGCGTACGCGGCATGTCGGCTCCTGCTTGAGGCCGCGCAGGGCGGCGTCAGTTGCTGCGTAGCACTTGGGCTACGGTCGAGACGTTGTGGGCGAGGTGCAGCGGATTGATGGTCCCGACAATAGCACTGGCAACGCCCGGATGTTCGAACAACAATTCGAAACTCGCGCGTACCGGGTCCACTCCCGGACTCAGACATACATGGCCGCTGGCGAGGGCTTTTTTCACCAGAATGGCTTTGCCGTGAGCAGCAGCATAGTCAATGACGGGCTTTTCGTTCTGATCGTTGAGATTGTAGGTGACCATCGCGCAATCCCCTTGCTCCAGCGCTTTCAAACCGCCCTCGACGGTTTTGCCGGAAAACCCGAACCCGCGAATCTTTCCCTCGGCCTTGAGCGCTGCGAGGGTTTCGTAAACTTCGCAGTCGTTGAGGATCGTCATGTCGTTGCCGTCGGAGTGCACCAGCACCAGATCGATGAAATCCGTCTCCAGGCGTTGCAGGCTGCGTTCCACGGACAGTCGGGTGTGGGTGGCGGTGAAATCGTGGCGAGACTGACCGTCGGCAAATTCTTCGCCAACCTTGCTGACAATGATCCAATCCTGGCGCTGCCCGCGCAGCAGCGGGCCGAGGCGCTCTTCGCTACGACCGTAGGCCGGGGCGGTGTCGATCAGGTTGATGCCCAGGTCGCGGGTGAGCTTGAGCAGTCTGCGCGCGTCGTTGTCATCGGGAATCTGAAACCCGTTGGGGTACTTCACCCCTTGGTCGCGGCCGAGCTTCACCGTGCCCAGGCCCAGCGGCGAAACCAGCAGGCCGGTGCTGCCCAGGGGGCGATGCAGGTCGTGCAGGGTCGCTTGGCTCATGGCAACAATTGCTCCCAGGCCGGTACCCCGATGGGTGGCTTTGGCAACTCCGGCAGCGCTGTCGTCGGGCCCGGTTGGATGCCGTCGCGGGCCAGGCTGTCGATGACGCGATCAGCAAAGTCCGGTGCCAGTGCCAGTTTGGTTGGCCAACCCACCAGTAGCCGGCCCTCTTCGGCCAGAAAGGCGTTGTCAGGGCGGGTCAACCCCGTTTGCAGGGGCTCGGCGCGATCCACGCGCAGGGTGGCCCATTGCGCGGTGCTCAGGTCGATCCAGGGAAGCAGCTGGGCGAGTTCTTTCTGCGCGGTGGCGATCTGCTCGGCGGGCTCGCGGGCCACGCCATCGGTTTCGGCAATATCGCCACCCATGTACCAGACCCACTGGCCGTCGGCGGCCGGGTGGGTTGTCACGGTGAGGCGCGGTTTGGTGCCAGCGCCCAGGCAGTGGGCGTACATCGGTTTGAGGCCCGGGCCCTTGGCGATGATCATGTGCAGTGGACGGCGTTGCATTGCAGGTCGGCTCAGGCCGAGTGCTTCGAGCAGGGACGCTGTGCCTGCACCCGCGCTCAGGACGATGCGTTGCGCACGAATTTCCCGCTCGTCCACTTTGAGCCCCACCAGTACGCCACTTTCCAGCAGCGGTTCGATCTTCTGACCGGCGAGCAAACCGTCGCCCGCCAGATCGGCCAGGCGCTGGATCAGGCTTGGCACGTCGATCACCAATTCAGCCAAGCGATAGACCTTGCCCTTGAAGCGCTTGTCTTGCAGGGCCGGGGGGAGTTGATCACCCTTGACCTGGTCGACGCGTCCGCGCACGGCCTTGCTGGCGAAAAAACTGGTGAGATTGCCGGCGAGCGTGCCGGGGGACCACAGGTAATGGGCTTCAGAAAGCAGGCGTACGCCGGACAGGTCCAGCTCGCCGTTGCCGGCCATGGCTTCACGCCAGCGACGGGGCATGTCGGCGATGGCTTCCGAGGCGCCGGTGAGGGCGCCGTGCAGGGCGTATTTCGCACCGCCGTGAATGATGCCCTGGGACTTGATGGTCTGCTCGCCGCCGAGGCTGGCGTTTTCCACCAGCACGGTCGAAAAACCCTGACGGCGCAGGCGCGCATTCAGCCAGAGGCCGGCGACTCCAGCGCCGACAATCAGAACGTCGGTGGAAATAACGGATGGCATGCGGCGACCTCGAGTGTTCAAGACAAGGGCGCAGTATACAGACTCGATGCGAAGCGGATTTGTTGGTGATCAATGTCTGTCGGGCAATGGAGATCACTGTGGCGAGGGAGCTTGCTCCCGCTCGACTGCGCAGCAGTCGCAAAACCGGCTGACTCGGTGCACCAGATTCACTCTGGAGGGCGGCACGCCACCCAGCGGGAGCAAGCTCCCTCGCCACAAAGTGTGTGGTCACTTCAATCAATGCCCAGCAGTTTTGGAGAAGAGTTGAATGACCACAACCCCCAACACAATCAACGCCATCCCCAGCATCGCCGGTACATCCAGCTTCTGCCCATAGAGAAACAGTGCGGCCACGCTGACCATCACGATGCCCATGCCGGCCCACACCGCGTAAGCCACGCCCACAGGCACGCTGCGCACCACCAGGGTCAACATCCAGAAGGCAATGCCATAACCAATGATGACCAGAATCAGCGGCAGCGGGGTGCTGATGCCTTTGACGGCTTTCATCGAAACGGTGGCAATCACTTCGGCGCAGATGGCTATGGCCAGGTAGTAGTAAGCGGTCATGGTTCAATCCTCGTATGAAGTGTTGCTCTCTGAGGTCGGCATTCTAGGGATTCTCCAGATGCGGTAAAGTCATTACCTATCTGTTTGGAAGATGGGTTGATCATGGGCATTCAATGGAATCTGGAGCAGTTACGCGTGTTTGTGAGCGTAGCGGAGCAGCGTTCGTTTTCCGCCGTGGCACGGGACCAGCGCAAGGCGCAGTCGGCGGTCAGCAGTGCGATTGCGCTGCTGGAGGAAGATTTGGGTGTGAGCCTGTTCGATCGCAGCAGCGGCCGTCAGCCGAAACTCACCGAGGCCGGCGCTGCTTTGCTGGAGGAGGCTAGGGAAGTGTTGCGCCAGTGTGAACGCCTCAATGGCCGGGCACTGGCGATGATGCGCGGGCAGGAGGCTCGCCTGCGGCTGGCCCAGGATGAGGCGATGCCGTATCAGCCGATCATCGAAAGTTTCGAGGCGCTGGCCGAGCGCTTTCCCAGCCTTGAAGTGCAATTGACCAGCGCTGCCCAGGGCGAAGTGGCGCGCAAACTGGTCGAGCGCCGCGCCGATCTGGGTTTGCTGTTCTTTCACGACCAGATCCCTGAAGCCCTGGAGCGGCGAGTGCTCGGCAGTGTGGAAATGGTCACCGTCTGTGGCGTTGGTCATCCGCTGTCGAAACAGGCGCAGGTCAATGGCCAACAACTGGCACAGCATCGCCAACTGCTGATGTCGACCCAGTCGAGCATTTACCCCGGCAGTGAGCCGGCTAGCCCGCAAGTCTGGCGCGCGGACAGTTTCTACGTGATGGCCGAATGGCTGGTGCGCGGCCTCGGCTGGGCCTGGCTGCCGCGTCACGTGGTGCAATACCCGACCTACCAGGACCAGATGGTCGAGCTGAGCAGCGAATGGACCCCGCCGGCACTGGTGGTGGAGCTGGTCTGGCGCCGTGATGAGCCACTCGGTCCCGCGGCGCGCTGGCTGGCCGAACGTTTTGCCGTGCATTTGCAGGCGATCGGCGAAAAAACCGATAAACTCCGCCGCCATGAATAGAACTCTCTATACCGCGCTGTTTTATCTGGGGCTGCCATTGGTGGCGATTCGACTGTGGCTGCGGGCGCGCAAGGCGCCGGCTTATGCCAAGCGCATCGGCGAGCGCTTCTCCTGGGGCATGCCGGCGATGAAGCCCGGTGGTATTTGGGTGCACGCGGTGTCGGTGGGCGAGAGCATTGCCGCCGCGCCGATGATTCGCGCCTTGTTGCATCGTTATCCACAGCTGCCGATTACCGTGACCTGCATGACCCCGACCGGTTCGGAGCGCATCCAGGCGCTGTTCGCCAATGAGCCGCGTATCCAGCACTGCTATCTGCCTTATGACCTGCCCTGCGCGGCGAAACGTTTCCTCGACCGGGTCCAGCCGAAATTGGCGGTGATCATGGAAACCGAGCTATGGCCCAACCATATCCATCAGTGCGCCAAGCGCGGAATTCCCGTGGCCCTGGCCAATGCTCGACTGTCGGAACGCTCGGCCAGAGGTTATGGCCGTTTCGGCAAGTTGACGGCGCCGATGCTTGCCGAGATGAGCCTGTTCGCGGTGCAGACCGAAGCCGAGGCCCAGCGTTTTCGTGAGTTGGGCGCACGCACGCAAACCGTCGAAGTCACCGGCTCGATCAAGTTTGACCTGACCATCGACCCGCAACTGCTGCAGCGTGCCGCCCAATTGCGTGAGCAATGGCAGACGCAGGAGCGCCCGGTATGGATCGCCGCCAGTACCCATGACGGTGAAGACGAAGTGGTGCTCGCGGCCCATCGCCGGCTGTTGGCCAGCCATCCCGATGCCTTGCTGATTCTGGTGCCGCGCCATCCCGAGCGTTTCAATCCGGTGTTCGAGTTGTGCAGGCAGCAAGGGTTTGCCACGGTCAGGCGCTCCAGCGGCGAACCGGTCAGCGCCGGCACGTCGGTGCTGCTGGGCGACACCATGGGCGAACTGCTGTTTCTCTACGCCCTGGCCGACAGCGCGTTCGTCGGTGGCAGCCTGGTGCCCAATGGCGGGCATAACCTGCTGGAACCGGCGGCGTTGGCCAAGCCGGTGCTCAGCGGTCCGCACCTGTTCAACTTCCTCGAAATTGCCGCGCAACTACGCAGTGCCGGGGCGTTACAGGAGGTGGAAGATGCCGAAGGATTGGCTTTGGCCGTGCAGCGTCTGTTCGAATTGCCGCGCGATGCCCAGCGGATGGCGGAGGCAGGCTTGAAGGTGATGCGCAGCAATCAGGGGGCGTTGCAGCGATTGCTGGATGGGTTGGGACGGTTGATCGACTGACCTGAAACCTGAAACCTGAAACCTGTGGCGAGGGAGCTTGCTCCCGCTCGGCTGCGAAGCAGTCGTAGAACCGGCAGTCGCGGTGTGTCAATAAATGACGCAGTACTCGGTTTTGGGGCCGCTACGCGACCCAGCGGGAGCAAGCTCCCTCGCCAAAAAAGTCTTCCGCCGGGATTTGTATATCACTGGCCTGGTCTGGCCTTGAGCTGTTCAGCCGCAGCCTTGGCCAGGTCCGGCGGCAGAAAATCCTTGTCCGGGTTGTAGTCGGGCTTGAGCCAGCGCGCCAAATCCTGCAGATCTCCCGGGTTTAACGTGCCGGCCTGCTGCTTCAGGCGCAGGTTGTCGAGGATGTAGTCGTAGCGGGTGTTGTTGTAGTCACGAACCGAGGTGTACAGCGAGCGCTGTGCATCCAGTACGTCAACGATGTTTCGTGTCCCCACCTGATAGCCGATCTCGGTCGCTTCCACCGCACTCTGGTTGGAGATGATCGATTGTTTGCGCGCCTGGACCTGCTCGACGTCGGTGTTCACCGCGCGGTGCAGGTCGCGGGTGTTTTCCACGATGGAGCGGCGCAGGGATTCGCGTTGCTGCTCGGTCTGGTCCAGCTGTGCGTAAGACTGACGCACCTGGGAATTGATCAGGCCGCCACTGTAGATCGGGATATTCAGTTGCAGCCCCACCGACGTCTGCTCGACCGAACCACCGTACGGTACCGGGAATCCATTGGGGTTGCTGAAGCCCAGTGCGTCGTTGTCACCCTTCTCGTACCTCGCCACCGCATCGACGGTCGGCGCATGGCCGGCCTTGCGTTGTTTGAGGGTTTGCTCGGCGGCGCTGACCGCGTAGTTACTGGCCAGCAGATTGAGATTCTGCTGCGCCGCCGTTTCGACCCAGGCCTTGGCGTCGTTCGGCGCCGGCGGCAGGATCGGCAGGTTGTGGCTGATGCCCTGGATCGAGTTGTATCGCCGGTTGGTCAGAGTGACCAGGGCTTCGAACGCATCATCCACCTGGCGCTGCGCAACAATGCGGTTGGCCCGTGCGGTGTCATAACTGGCCTGTGAGTTCAGCACGTCGGTCTTGTCCGAAAGGCCGACATCGAAGCGCTCATTGGACTGATCGAGCTGGCGCTTGAACGCGGCTTCCTCGGCCTTGGTCGAGGCCAGGTTGTCCTGGCTGCGCAGCACGTTGAAATAGCTGTCGGCGGTTTGCAGGATCAGGTTCTGTTGGGTCGCCGAGAGCTGCAGTGCAGCCTGTTCGTTGACATCCTTGGCGGCCTGGAACTGGAACCAGCGATCGGCACGAAACAGCGGTTGTGCCAGGGTGGCCTGGTACGAATGGGCGTCGCGGTTGGCGGTGGCCGAAGGCTGGTCTAATTTCGTGCGCACGGCGGTGACATCGGCACCACCCGACAGATTGGGCAGCAACCCGGCGCGGGCCTGGGGCACGACTTCTTTCTGCGCGCCATATTGGGCGATGGCGGCCGCGAGGTCGGCGTTATTGTCCACCGCCTCCTGATAAACGCTGACCAGGTCGGTCTTGGTCGATAAGGGCGCTTCTGCTGCCCAGGCCATTCCATTGGACGCACAAGACACGGCAACGGCCAGTGAGAGTTTGCGCAGCATTCGGCGATCCCTAAAAATTACACTGATAATTTGAGCGCCAAGGCTAAGGCGCGGCACCTGCAGCGTCAATGCACGGCAGGGCCGTTGCGAGTGTAGTTGCGCACACGTTTGGCAACAATCCTGTAATTGCGCCATTCATCACGGTGTTTATCGCGGTGTTGGCGTTCTTTGCCACTTGTGTCTAGACTGGCGACGTTCTTGTCGGGGTGCCTTGCTATGAGGCTGAGATCGAATAATTTCGGATCCCGTTGAACCTGATCAGGTTAGCGCCTGCGTAGGGAACAAGATTTCTCGTCACCCGGCGAGTCCTCTTGTGCTTCGTCCGGGATGTGGTTCGACCATCGAACTCCCCTCGAGCACTGAGCACAGCACCAACGGCTTCGTCATGGCTGATTGGTCGCGTCCATTCGTTACAGGTTCGCTCCGACAAAATTCCACTGCCTGGATGCTGTCTGGAGAGCCCGTGATGACCATAAAAGAAAAAATCGCCACCAACCTGAGTGACTCGGCCAAGGTCGATCAGCAATCGGTTCAGCCGTTTACCCGGTCGAAAAAAATCTATGTCCAGGGCAGCCGCCCGGACATCCTTGTGCCGATGCGTGAAATCAGCCTGGACGTGACGCCAACCGACTTCGGTGGCGAGGTCAACGCACCTGTGACGGTCTATGACACTTCCGGCCCGTACACCGACCCCAACGTAATCATCGACGTACGGAAAGGCCTGGCCGATGTGCGCTCGCCGTGGATCGAAGCCCGTGGCGACACCGAGCGCCTGAGTGGCCTGAGCTCGAATTTCGGCCAGGAGCGCCTCGCCGATCCGGAGCTGACCAAGCTGCGCTTTGCCCACGTCAACAATCCGCGTCGCGCCAAGGCCGGGGCCAACGTCACCCAGATGCACTACGCCCGCCAAGGCATCATCACCGCCGAGATGGAATACGTCGCCATCCGCGAAAACATGAAGCTGGAAGTGGCCCGCGCCGCCGGCTTGCTGGACCAGCAACACGCCGGCCACAGCTTCGGCGCCAGTGTGCCGAAAATCATCACCCCTGAATTTGTC
Source organism: Pseudomonas sp. (assembly GCA_035563915.1). Lineage (GTDB taxonomy): Bacteria > Pseudomonadota > Gammaproteobacteria > Pseudomonadales > Pseudomonadaceae > Aquipseudomonas. The sequence goes on from DATMUG010000132.1 coordinate 29,952, forward strand.
CGTGACGAAATCGCCCGCGGCCGCGCGATCATTCCGGCCAACATCAATCACACCGAACTGGAACCGATGATCATCGGCCGTAACTTCCTGGTGAAGATCAACGGCAACATCGGCAACAGCGCCCTGGGTTCTTCCATTGAAGAAGAAGTGGCGAAATTGACCTGGGGCATTCGCTGGGGTTCGGACACGGTCATGGACCTGTCCACCGGTAAGCACATTCATGAAACCCGCGAGTGGATCATCCGTAACTCGCCAGTGCCGATCGGTACTGTGCCGATTTACCAGGCCCTGGAAAAAGTCAACGGCGTGGCCGAAGACCTGACCTGGGAGTTGTTCCGCGACACGCTGATCGAGCAGGCGGAGCAGGGCGTCGATTACTTCACCATCCACGCCGGTGTGTTGTTGCGCTACGTGCCAATGACCGCCAAGCGCGTGACCGGCATCGTGTCCCGTGGCGGTTCGATCATGGCCAAGTGGTGCCTGGCGCATCACAAGGAAAACTTCCTCTACACCCATTTCGAAGACATCTGCGAAATCATGAAGGCCTACGACGTCAGCTTCTCGCTGGGCGATGGCCTGCGTCCGGGCTCGATTGCCGACGCCAACGACGAAGCACAGTTCGGTGAGCTGGAAACCCTCGGCGAGCTGACCAAGATCGCCTGGAAGCACGATGTGCAGTGCATGATCGAAGGCCCGGGCCACGTGCCGATGCAGTTGATCAAGGAGAACATGGACAAGCAGCTGGAGTGCTGCGACGAGGCACCGTTCTACACCCTCGGCCCGTTGACCACCGACATTGCGCCGGGCTACGACCACATCACCTCCGGCATTGGCGCCGCGATGATCGGCTGGTTCGGTTGCGCCATGCTCTGCTACGTGACGCCCAAGGAGCACCTGGGCCTGCCGAACAAGGATGACGTGAAAACCGGGATCATCACCTACAAGATCGCCGCCCATGCCGCCGATCTGGCCAAAGGTCATCCAGGCGCGCAGATCCGCGACAATGCCTTGAGCAAGGCGCGTTTCGAATTCCGTTGGGAAGACCAGTTCAACCTGGGCCTTGATCCGGACACGGCACGTTCGTATCACGATGAAACCCTGCCGAAGGATTCGGCCAAGGTCGCGCACTTTTGCTCCATGTGCGGGCCGAAGTTCTGCTCGATGAAAATCACCCAGGAAGTCCGTGAATACGCGGCCAACCAACGGATCGAAGCGGTCGACGTGGACGTCGCCCAGGGCATGGCCGAACAGGCCGAGCGCTTCAAGAAGGAAGGCAGTCAGCTGTACCAGAAAGTTTGATCTGAACGGCGCACTCAGGTGCGCCGCTTACCCCTGTGGCGAGGGAGCTTGCTCCCGCTCGGCTG